>CAXUIS010000001.1:0-15220 GCA_964250915.1 uncultured Ktedonobacteraceae bacterium
GCGTCTTCACCCAAGACGTCGTCGCGGTATTCGGTCCGGCCGGAGCTGGCTGGAACAACCTCACTATCTTCAAAGCCTCGTTCGCGGAATTCCACGCCAGGCTCGACAGCCATCAGCACACCATGATGGGACATCTCGTCGTCGTCGATGGGGATACCGCCCACGCCTTCAGCTACGGCAACTGGTTGCTCGTACGCGAAGCAGCCGAGGGCGGCCCGACCTGGACCGGCACGGGCTGGTACGACGACGACCTCGTACGCACCGAGCAGGGCTGGCGCATCAAGCACCGTGTCTGCCGACTCCAGGGCTGGACCGGGAACCCGAACGTTCCCGAACAGCACAACGAGCACAACCCCGACATGAACGTGAAGGTGTTGCACTCGTTTGCCGAGGCCGGAGAACTCAGTTTCCTCAAGGCGCTCCAAGGCAAATAGTCCAGGCGCGAAAGAAAACGTTGTGAACACGTCGCGAAGCGGGGAATCGACGAGCCTCGCCGCCCCACGAAAGTGAGAGATGAATGAGCACGACCGACACGCAAACCGGAGTGTTCGCCGGCCCGATCCGCGGACTGCGGTTCGAGACCCCAACGAGAAGCGGCATCACCAACGACCGCGGCGAGTTCCAGTACGGAGCGGGCGAATGTGTCACGTTCTCGATCGGCGGCCTCGTGCTGGGATCCATCGATGGTGCCCCACGCGTGAACCTGGCGCAGCTGGTCAATCGTGCCGACGGCAGGGTCGATCGGCTTCACGACCCGATGGTGACCAACCTCGCCAGGTTCGTACAGACACTGGACGAGGACGGCGACTTCGAGAACGGCATCACGATCGCGCCGATCGTGCACGATCTGATCGGCGCGATCGTTCTCAACTTCAACCAGGCCGCGACGGATGCCGCAGAGGTCGACGGTGCCGCGCACGGCTCAGAGGGCACAGCGGCCATGGTCGCGTTCTCGACTGATCAGATGATCACGTTCGCCAGCGACCCTGCAGTGACGGGCCTGTTGGCGACACTCAATGCAACACCTGGTGCGTTCACCGCGAACATCCCACGAACATTGCGCAATGGTGCCGCGGCCCGCAACGAACTCCGCCGGAACATCCGCGGCATCGTCAAGCTTACGGATGTCCGGATCCCGTTGCGGGACGGGTCATATGTGTGCGCCGACGTCTTCCTGCCCGCCGACGACGACCAGCATCCGGTCGTCATGAACCAAGGGTTCTACGGCAAGAGCTTCGACCACGGCGTCATCGGCAGCGATGAGGAGGCCCAGCAGAAGGAGGAGGTCGAGGACCGCTACTTCACGGGCAACCCGGACGGCTTGCAGTACGAGAACCACGAGAGTGTCGACTCGTCGGTCTGGGTGCCCGAGGGATACGTCTGCATCCGGGTCGACGCTCGCGGCGTCGGCAACAGCCCGGGGCTGCAAGCACCGTTTAGCGTGCAGCAGGCCGAGGACTATTACGACGCCATCGAGTGGGCTGGTGCTCAACCTTGGTCCAACGGCAACATCGGACTGTGGGGGATGTCGTACCTCGCGATCACGCAGCATACCGTCGCGAGTCTGCAGCCGCCACACCTCAAAGCGATGATTGCCCTTGGCACCGACTCTGACCTGTACAACGAGGCCGTTTATGGAGGAGGTCTCTACGGCGAAGGATTCTGGACATGGTGGCGCATAGCGATGACCGGCCACAACTACAACGCTGATCAGCGGCAGGAGACCGACTGGTTTTCCCGCATGCTAGCCACTCCGTTCAACGACCCCGAGGCATACGGCCCACGAGGGTCGATCTTCATGCGTCCTGAGATCGAAAAAGCGACCGCGCCGGTCTGGATCGTCGGCCCGCAGACCGGGGTCGTCATCCACCAACTCGGCAGCAGCGAGACGTTCATCCACTCGACCGGTGCGCAGTCGAAGAAGTTCGACTTCGTCGACGCGTGGTTTCCGCACAGCTATAAGAACTCGACGATTGCCGACCACCAGCGCTTCTTCGACCACTGGCTGAAGGGCGAAGACAACGGTGTGATGGATGGCGCGCCGGTGCGGGTGCAGGTCCGCACCGGAAACGGTGGCCACTACATTCTCGAAGAACAGGAGTGGCCGCTTGCCCGCACGACGTATCCGCGGTGGTATCTCAATGCAACGCCGTCCGACTGGACAGGTGATGATCGACGTGACGACTTCCTTCGAATCGGTACAAGCATCCCGACCATCGAGGCTTCCATGAGCTATGACGCTGCACTGGACCGCGGGCATCTCATCCCGGCACCGATCGGCTACATCGGCGGAACTCCGCGTTGGTCTACTGGCGTCTCGTTCATCAGCGAGCCGATGATGGGAGACATGGTGCTCGTCGGCTACATGAAGGCAGGCTTGTGGGTGTCTTCGACGAGCAGCGACATGGATGTCTATGTGTCGCTCCGAGTGCTCAACGAGCACGATCGCGAGATTCGCTACGAGTCTCTCGTGCCCCCGATCGATCCGGCCAACATCCATCCGATCGGGCATGGCCTGCTCAAGGTGTCGCATCGCACGCTGGACGATGAGCGGTCGACGGCGTACTGGCCGGTGCAGACGCACCTCAAGGCGGACTACCAGCCGCTCGGAGACGGCGAAGTCGTGTACATCGAGGTCGGCCTCAACCCGAGTAGCGCGGTGATCCGAAAGGGCTGTCGGCTGAGGGTCGATATCCAACCCTATTCGCCAGCCGGAATCCCGTCCCGTGCGTACGACGAGAACTACCACGCCGGAGCGACGAATACTATCTATACCGGACCTAACCACCCTAGCTACGTGCAGCTACCCATTGTGCCGCAGAACTAATAGAGGAGAGGAATTGAGAATCATGACGACCCCCGACTGCACCGACCGGCTTGCGACGATCCTCGAGAAAGTGCACGCCATCGGACCGACCCTGCGAGAGCGTGCGCCCGAAGCAGAACGCGCCGCCAGACTCTCTGACGAGACCATCGCCGACCTTGACGCTACCGGCGCCTTCAACATTGCAAGCCCGGCCGAGTTCGGCGGAGACGAGCTCTCCGTCAGGGAGCAACTCGACGTGGTGATCGAAGTCTCGAAATGGGACGGGGCGTGTGGGTGGATTGTCTGGGCGGGTGCCTCGACCGACTGGATCCCCGCTAGATCGGGTTCGCGCGTACTCGAGGAGGTCTTCGCACCGGAATGGGTCGGACCGCGCGTCGCGGGATCGAGCCACTTCCCGGCATCCCGAGGTCGTGCCAAGCGAGTTGATGACGGCTGGATCATCACCGGCGGCCCGTGGACATTCGCGACTGCGTCGCTGTGGGCACCCTTCACCAACCTCGGGTGCATCGCCGAAGACGCCGACGGAACCCACCTGATCGCCGTGCAGGTGCCGCGCGACGAATTGAAATTCCTTGACGACTGGCACGTCGCTGGCATGCGTGGCACCGGAAGTGTCTCAGTCGTGCTGAAGGACGATAAGTTGCTCGTCCCCGACTATCGAGGAGTCGACTTCCGACAGATCACGTCAGGCGCGATTGACAGTGACCTTGCTGGCTCACTCTGGAAAGCTCCCTCTTTGGGCTGGTCATTCAGCCTGATGGCGGGTATGTCGATCGGCATTGCGCAGGGTGCCCTCGAGCGTTTTCTCGAGCGCTCGAACGGACGCTCCATCAGGGGGACCACCTACAAGAACCAACTCGAGGCACCACTCACGCATCTGATGCTCGCTGAGGTCCACTCCAAGATCCAGTCCGCGACGCTGATGACGCGTGCCAACGCCGAGGAGACCGACAGGCTTGGTGAACTCGCTGCCGTAGGCACACCGGCGAACCCCGAGTACATGCAACTGTTCAGTGCCAGGGTTCTCGTCGAGACGGCATACGCGGCCAAGTGGTGCGCCGAGGCGATCGAACTGCTGCAGCGCAACTCGGGGTCCACCGCGATCATGGACTTCGAGCCGATCCAGCGATCCTGGCGTGATGCGCGGATCATCACGCTTCATGGGGCCCTCAACCTCGAGGCACTGTCCGAAAACTACGGGCGCCTGATGGCTGGCATTCAGCCGCATCTGGTCGCAGGCATCACCACGCTCGACCGGTTTGCGCCGGTACCTGCGAGATAACTCAATGATTGTTAAGTTTCTCACCATAAAGCCGTACGTTCGCAACGACGCGAGAACCGATCCTTGGGTCGGCAGAAAGTAAGAAGTGCTATGACCGACGACAAGAATATCTACATTCCGTCCAGCTCTCTGCGGACGGCGAGATCCAGCGTTCTGACCACGTTCGAGCCGGGTGCCAGTACTCTTGAGACGGGTTACCAGGCCGCGCCGCTATTCGAGCCGCTGTCGGTAGACATCGGCTTCGAGAAGGATGTCGCGGTCACATTGCGAGCCGGGGTCGTAGGGAGGAGATGGTAGTCCCATGAATGCACCACACTTTGATGAGACGTCCGGCCTGGTCGACTTCCTCGTCGTGGGTGCCGGTCCGGTTGGTCTCGTGACGGCAATTCTCCTCGGACGTGAGGGATGGCACGTGGTAGTCGTCGAGAAATGGCCGTCGCGCTATCCGATGCCACGGGCGTGCACGATCGACCACGAGGCTCTTCGTATCCTGCAGGCAGCCGGGGTCATGCGTGAGCATGCCAATTTATTCGAACCTTCGCGCGGAGAACGGGGTGGCTACCAGATTCGCAATGGGGAAGGTGAGCTCCTTCGCGCGATCAACTGGAACCGATCGGCAGAGTCGGGCTGGGCGAACGTCAACGGGTTCTACCAGCCCGACCTTGAGGCGGTACTCGAGTCGATGGCACACGCCCTGCCATCGGTGGAGCTGCGTCGAGGATGGTCTGCCTCTGCCATCGACCAGGATGAGGACATGATCACGCTGACCGTGTTCCACACCAACGATCATTCACAGCATGATGTGTTGCGGGGTCGTTGGCTCGTTGGTGCCGACGGTGCCAACAGCGTCGTTCGCGAACTCGCTGGCATTGAAAACGTTGACACGGGATTCGAGGCGGACTGGCTCGTCGTCGATTATCAGCCGCTCGATCACCGACAGTGGGATGCGTTTGTCACGCAGTATTGCGATCCGGTTCAGCCAGCGACGGCAGTCAACAGCGGCCCTGGTCGGCGACGCTTCGAGTTCATGCGTCGAGCGGATGTCTCGGCTGACGAGCTAGGACGAATGGATACTGCGTGGAAACTGATGGAGCCATGGGGTGTGACACCCGAAACCGCGCGTCTTGAGCGCCATGCCGTCTATACCTTCCGCGGTCGGTGGGCGCAGGAGTGGCGCAGAGGCCGTATTTTTCTCGCTGGAGATTCCGCCCACTTGATGCCACCGTTTCTCGGGCAGGGCATGTGCTCGGGACTTCGTGATGCGAGTTCGCTCGCCTGGCGGTTGTCCTTGGTCGAGTCCGGTCGAGCGTCCGAGTCGATCCTCGACTCATACGGCACAGAGCGTGGCGGCCATGTACAAGAGATCATTGCGGAAGCCGTCGCACTTGGCAAGATGATCTGCGAACTCGATCCACTCAAAGCCGCCGAGCGAGATGCAGACATGCGCGCCGTGCTGAACGACCCCGAGGCAGTCACCGTCGAGCCACCCCACCCGCGACTCGGTCAGCCCTCGATCACCGAAGCAGGCGACGACAACGCTGGCCGATTGGCCGTTCAGGCTCGGGTCGAAGCTAACGGGCGAGTCGGGCTCTTCGACGATGTCGTGGGTGGCGCGTGGCAACTCATCGGGCTGGATGCAGAACTAATGGTGGACGTTTCGGCGGAACTCCGCACGTGGTTTGAAGACCTCGGCGGCACGGCTACCGCGCTCGCCGTCGATGGCGGGATTCACGACATCGACGGCGAATACCGCGCATGGTTTGAAGCGCACGACTGCAGTCTCCTGCTCGCGCGACCCGACTTCTATATCTATGGAACTGGCGAAGCCCAGGATGCTGCGCGCCTTCTCGGCGATCTACGCAACACTCTGGGCTTCGCTGTTACGGACACGAATGAACTCATCGAGAAAGGTATACTACCATGACCATGCGCGTGACGAAAATCGCTGATGCCGAGCCGTTCAATCCAGTCGGGCATGACGGTGTTGGACCGGTGCGCCTGCAAGGGGGAGCATCCGCTCCTACAACAGATTTCACCGTCGTGCTATCCCATTACCTGCCCGGTGGAACGGCACAACTCGCGCCGCAAGAGGCCGAAACAGTGTATGTCGTCCTTTCCGGGGAACTCGTGATGGCGAGCGACGGGGTCGAAGAAACACTTGGCGCATACGACTCGGTTCACTTTACGGTTGGCACGCTGCGTACCGTCGAGAACCGCACAAATCTGCCGGCCAGCATGCTCGTCATTCGAGCGAAGGGGTAGGCATTGAACATATGAGTAATGGAGAGAACATGCGGATCGTTGGCATTAAACAGGATGATGGAACTGTTCTCGTCGGCACCCTCAGCTCGAACGGCACCGAGGTCGTAGTCTTTGCTGACGTCGAGGATTTTTGGGCGTCCCCGCACGCGATGGTCGCTGCTGGCCCCACTGGACCCACGTTTCAGGTCGAGCAGGTCGAGCTTGTCCCTCCGGTCATCAAAAGCGCCCGAGTCCTTTGCGTGGGCCTCAATTATCTTGACCATGTACACGAGGGCACCTACCGAGACACGCAATTGCCTCAGATCCCCACCCTGTTCGCTCGATGGCCGACATCGTTGAGTGTCAACGGTGCCAAAATTCCTGTTCCCTCCAATGAAGAAGGCTTGGACTGGGAAGGCGAGGTTGTCGCCTGGATCGGGACGCCACTGGTTGACGCCACAGCCGAAGAGGCTCTCGCTGCTGTGGTCGGTTACTCGACCTTCAATGACGTCACGGCGCGACTAGCACAGAAGGCAACGTCGAATTGTATTAGGGGCAACAACGGCCACCAATCAGGCCCTAGCGGGCCTATGGTACCCGGCGCGGAGGGCGGCGACCGCCGTGACGGACTTCAGATCGAAACACGCGTGAATGGTGAGGTCGTGCAGCAGGGAAACACCGCGCAGATGATCTACGGAGTTGGTGAGACTCTGGCCCACATTTCCAAGAGCTTCACGATCCATCGAGGCGATCTCCTCGCAACCGGTACGCCGTCCGGTGTCGGCTATGCGCGAACGCCTCCGTGGTTCCTACACCCCGGCGATGTCGTTGAAGTCGAGATCGAGCGACTTGGAATTCTCACCAATCACATCGTTGACAACACACATCGTTGACAAGATGCATCGTCGGCTCGCCGCTGAAACGGTGAGCCTCACATCCAACTTACTACTGACTGGAGCAAATCATGGTACATAGAAATGCACATCTCACTTGCCCTAACGACATAGACGACGTCTCGACGCCTGTCTTCAGGTTCTCCGTTCTCGATGTCTGCGGCGTCCGACTAGCTGGAAGGGGAAACCATCGATGAACCTTGAAGAACTGAGCGCTCGTGCTGAGATTCACGACGCGCTCCTGCGGTACTGCCGGGGCCTAGACCGCATAGACATGGACTTGGTACGTAGCGTATTTCATACGGATGCTTGGATTCAGTTCCCCGCAAGCCTGCACATCGGCTCCGTCGACGGCTTCGTCGAATTCCTGTCGGGAGAGATGCCTCGGTTCGTGAGAACCATGCACTTTCTTGGCAACAGTCTCATCGAATTTGACGGACCAACCGTCGCCCACGTCGAGACGTACCTGCACGCGGATCACCAGGGATCAGAAGTGCATCAGTGGAAGGGCGAGATCGTCAAGCTCTGGGCACGCTATCTCGATCGATTCGAGCAGCGTGACGGCGTCTGGCGCATAGCACGGCGCAAGCTTGCCACCGGGTGGATGTACCGCTATCCTGCGGAAGGTTGGTTCGATGATCATCCCGACGCGTCGGCACTCGGTCGTGACGGATCGGACCCCAGCGTCGAGCGAGTCGCAGGTTTCACAGGGACACCCATATCGAGAGAGGACTGGCCATGAGCACGGACATCGCACAACCCCGAGCCGAAGAGATCATCACGCGAATCGTAGAACTGCAGCCGTGGCTACGCATACAGCAGGCAACAGCAGAACAGGAGCGTCGCATCCCGCAGGAGACGATCGAACGTCTCGACGCCGCAGGAGTCTTCAGCCTCACCAAACCTAAACGCTACGGCGGCGCGGACTTCAACACGCGCGAAATGTTTGACATCTACCGGGTGCTTGGAGCAGGCTGCGGCGCGTCCGGCTGGGTTGTCTGGGCGACCGCTGGCGGCAACATGTGGAGTAACGCCTTCGCCGAAGAGGTCGTCGCGCCGGTATATGAGTCGCCTTGGGTGGGCAACCGAACGTTCGCTGTAGGTGGTACGAGCCGCCATATGTCGGGAACGGCGACCAAGGTCGACGGCGGCTGGATGGTCAAGGGCGTATGGCCATTCGCTACCGGCAGTATCCATGCATCACACGGCTACCTCGCCGTCTTCTATGACGACACCGATGACTCGAAGGTTGGGATGGTCCTGGTTCGAAAGGATGAGCTGGTTTGTCGTAACGACTGGGATGCGATGGGTCTCGCGGCAACAGGCAGCCAGACAGTTGCGACCAACGGAGATCTCTTCGTGCCTGACGAGCGCTTCGGCTTCCCCGCGCAACTGGCTAAGCGCACCGCCGTGCTCATCGCGCAGGGGCTTGGACCGCGACGTGGAGGTCTTCCGCGGTCGGTCATGTTGAGCACCGGCGTCGCCCTCGGCATGGCCGATCAGGCAATGGAGGTGTTCCTCTCCTCGATCGGCAGGCGAAGTGTCCCTTACTCCCCGTACACCCGTCAGATCGACGCGCCCGTCGCCCACCACATCGTTGGTCGAGTCGCCATGCAGATTCGTGCCGCAGGCAGTATTGCGGATGCTGCGGTGGCCAAGTTCGATCGACTTGATGCTGAAGGTGCAGATCCCAGTGAGCAGGATAATCTTCAATTCCACACGGATGCGGCATATGTGTGGGATGCATGTGCGACTGCGATCGAGACACTGTTCCGTGCCTCGGGCGCATCGGCGATAAGCAAGCGCATGCCTTTGCAGTTGATTGCCCGGAATTGTCGTGCTGGCAGCCTGCACGCGGTGAACAACCTGGACACCTGGGTGGAGAACCTTGGACGAGCACTCACAGGTGTCAAGGCCGGTCCTTCATCCATGAGCGTGCTTGAACGCCGTTCATAGGCGCGCCTGAAGGACAGGACGGATCCTGTCCTTGAGGCAACTACCGTGAGTGAAGTCGCAGGCGGTCGCAGGTGCAGGATGCGCTCAGCACTTCGACCAGCGACCACCAGTTAATGAAGACTCGGAGAATGACATGACGAAGACAGGTGTTATGGCTGGGCCGATCGCCAGCCTGAAATACGAAACGCCCACGCACAGCGGTCTGACAAACGAGAGAGGAGAGTTTCAGTATGAGGACGGTGAACGCGTCGCGTTTCTGGTCGGAAACACGGCGATCGGGAACGTAACGGGACGCCCCCGCGTGACTCTCGCAGACATCGTCGCGCGCGTTGATGGCAATATCAACAAACTGAGAGATCCCGGCGTCACAAACATTGCTCGCCTGGTCTTCTCGCTTGGACGCAGCGGTATCCGGGACAACGGCACAGACATCGCGCCCGAAGTCCACGAGATCGTCGGCGACCGAAGATTGAACTTCCGTCACGATGCCAACTACGAGGCTACGACAGTACTCGATAAAGTGCAGCAGTTCACCCAAGATCAGGTCGTTCTCGACCTCCTTGACGACCTCAATGACGCAGCAGTGTTCACCGATGGTACCCGGCGTGAGCTCTGTACCCCAGCGAACGCGCGTAATGAACTCAGGCGAAACGCTATGGGTATCCTCCGCTTCCGTGATGTAAAAATCCCACTGCAGAACGGCGAGTATGTTCTCGCAGACGTCTTCCGACCCGCGACGCCGGGCAACTATCCGGTGATCGTCAGTTGTGGACCCTACGGCAAAGCATTCAATCACCACTCCATCGGGACGGCGGACGACCTCGAGAAGCACGAGCAGATGGAGGAGGACTACTTCTTCGGGAACTCAGCCGGCCTCCAGTTTGAAAACCACGAGACGGTCAACACGGCCGTCTGGGTGCCCAATGGCTATGCCGTCGTTCGGGTAGACATGCCAGGGTCGGGCAAGAGCCCGGGACAACTCGCTCCGTGGGGAATCGTCGGTGCCGAAGCACTGCGTGACTCGATCGAGTGGGCAGGGGAGCAGCCCTGGTCGAACGGAGCTGTCGGTACATGGGGTATGTCGTATCTCGCAATGAGCCAGCATGGTGCGGCTAGTCTGCATCCGCAGCACCTGAAGGCCATGATCGCTATTGGAACCGATGTCGATCTCTATGAAGAGGTCGCCTACAGTGGAGGGATTTTCAACGAGCAGTTCTGGTCGATCTGGAAGGCTTCCGGGCTGATGCCCGCGATCGTCGGTGAGCCGGACGTCGCCGACTTCATTACCACGCTGAAGCACTCGCCCTTCCGTGATTCCGATCCAGAAAGCGTGTTCGGCCCACGGGCGAAAGTGTTCATGAGCCCCGACTTGAGCGGAGTGGATGTTCCGCTGTGGGCTGTGGCAGCTACCACGCACGTCGCTCACTTTCACCAACTCGGCGGTAGTGGGGCGTACCTGAGCACGCCGACCCCGAACAAGAAGCTCGACTTCTGGGAGGACTGGTTCCAAAAAGCCTACGCGACCGAAACAATTGCGAGCCACAAAGCGTTCTTCGATCACTGGTTGAAAGGGATCGACAACGGAATAATGGATATTCCGCCGGTGCGGCTAGAGATCCGCACCGGTAACGGTGCGTCGTTCGTGCTTCAGGAGGACGAATGGCCGGTTGCGCGCACGAACTACACTCGGTGGTATCTCGACGCGACTGCGGCAGAATGGGCCGGAACTGACGCCCGCTCCGACTTCCTGCGCCTGTCGATGTCGGATCCCTCGGTCGAGCGACAGCGGAGCTATTCTGCAGAAGTGCAGCTTCTTCCGCCCGGCGTCGGTGCAGCCATACGTCTCGACCCGGAGTCGCCTGAGTCACATCCGCAGGTCAATGGCATCTCGTTCATCAGCGAGCCGCTCAGCGAGGATATGGTACTCGCCGGGTACGGCAAGGCTGAGATGTGGGTGTCTTCGAGTGCTACGGACATGGATATCTACGTGTCGGTTCGCGTGGTCAACGAAGACGGTCGAGAGGTCGACTACACAAGCTTCGCAACGATGGGCTTCGGCGACCGGCCGACCCCGCTGATGAAGGGATGGCTGAAGGTATCCCATCGCACGCTGGATCTCGAGCGATCGACGGAGTACAGCCCAAAGCACACACATCGCAAGGCCGACTACGCGCCAATGGCGCGCGGCGAACTCGTGCGGGTGGAAATCGAACTCATACCCAACACGGGGTTCATTCGAAAGGGACAGCGAATCCGGGTCGACATCCAGCCATACGACGGCGTCGCTCACGGTATGCATCACGCCTATGACCCGAGCTATCACGACGACGCGACCAACACTGTGTACACAGGTCCAGAGCATGTCACCTACGTGCAGCTTCCTGTCCTCCCGATCCTTATTCCGCATTCCGCAGTTTCCTAGAAGGTCAAGTGTGCCCGTTTCGTAAGTGGGCCAGGAGGTAAAACTATGACTCAAGAAGAGCAGATTGAACTCGTCAAAAGGCACTACGCGCTCAACGCGTCCGGCGACTACGCGGCGGCAGAGGACCTGCTGACCGACGACTTCGTCATCACGATCCCCTCCTTCCTGCCGTTCGCGGGCGTCTACCGGGGCAAGAAGGCTTTCCGCGAGTTGATCCCGCGCGTGGTCGAGTCGCTCGCTGTGGTGAAGATAAAGTCCATCGCAACGACCGTTGGGGACGACCATGCCGTCGAAGTCGTCGAGTTCACGTTTGCCGGAGACGACGGTGCGACGGTTCAGAACACCGAGGTGATCCAGTTCCGTGGGCAGCAGATCTGTGAGATCCGACCCTTCTACCACGATCCAACACCATGGATCGCCGCCGCTCGCCTCAAGGCGGCGAGGACTCCGGGAGCGTCGACGAGCAGCCCGTCGTGAGTCCTTTTGCCTGCTCACTTCCACTCGGAACGGACCCTGACAAGAAGCACGCTGGGTTACTCCACATCGAGTAATCCAGCGTGCTTTTCGACCGCGATCTTTACGCGACGAGTGTCCCCGGCGATGATGGCATTGACAAGCTCCTCATTATCTCTGGGATAATCGCACGGCTTCTCCCCTTTCTGTCTCTTCGGCAAGTGTTTGCCTGCAACGAACAGCCTTGAGAGCCATTTATCGCTCTCATTCGCGGAGAGAGCGTGCGTGATTTTTGAATATAACGGGAGTTCTATGGTACCAAACGGCACATCGCCAAACAGGTACTCTTTGACAAGAACACAAATTGTATGTGTAAATCTCAACATAAAACTGGCTCTTACGCAACCTCGATGATCCAAATTGTGGTATACTTAAGAGTTAAACATTTTTTCCATTTTTCCTATCCGAGTAGAACCGATGACTACCTTTTTAGACCTTTTTGAGCTGGACCTGCAGATTTCTCAGGTCACGGTTATCGCATGTTTTCCTCTCTTCTCGGACCGGTTCTCATCGCACTGCGTGTCATCACGGTCCTTGCAGGAATGGCGAAGCCAAGACGACAGCAATTAGATAAGCAACATACGCTCCGACCAGAAGAAGACCGACGCCACGGGGAATCTTCCCATACCAGACAAGGGCGAGCAGGATGAGGTGAACACTCACCATGACAGGCAAGGCGATGACGGTCACATGAGGGTCCACGGGAACGGTGTGAATCGCTGCCGCGAGTCCAAGCGTGACCAGCAGATTGTAGGCAAAAGAGCCAAGAATACCGCCCACCAGAAGATCAGCCTGTTTCTTTCGGGCAACACTCACGCCGAGCGCAATCATTTCTGCTCCTGTTCCTAGCGACACAATCGTTGCTCCAACCGCACTTTGACTCAAACCAATGATAGACGCGAAGCGTAGGGCACCTTCCACGACGGCCGGACCTCCCACTGCCATTGCCACGAGTCCACCAAGCGTCAGCACCACAGGTTTCCACCGAAGATGAGGACGTGCGTGTAGCTGCCGGTCGTCGTCATCATCGTCATCTGCTTCAGATTCTGCAAGACGCTTGACTGCCTCCCGGTCTGCCCGAAATAAAAAGAGGGTATAGGCTACAAACACCACTAGTAGGAGGACGCCTTCCAGTTGCGTCACCACTCCGAGAAAGAGCAGGATGACAGGGAGAATGGAGACGAGGGTCGCGATCAGAGCTTGTCTTCGCATCCGTCGGTCGATGCTGAGAGGAAAGATGAGAGCAGAAAGACCAAGTGCAAGCGTGACGATGGTGACGTTCGTGCCAATCACGTTGCCGACAGCAAGGGTTGGAGCACCGCGAGCCGACGCAATGGCGGCAGTCAGCATTTCCTCTGGTTCCAGCCCTGCCAGAACCACTCCGAGAACCAGGGCACTAACCCCGAGGGCACGTGCAAGACCATTGGCCCCATCAAGAAACCAATCCGCTCCAACGACGAGCAGAAGCGTTCCCAGAGCGAGTAGTCCGAGCATGAAGAGGAGTGGAAGCATCAGAGGTCCTTTCTCGCTGTGTCCGTCAATGGCATCTCTCTGCTCTCATGGAGCGCATGAACTGCTTCCCGAATGCCGTAGTACACAATGACGAGAGCGGCGAGGGGGTCAGCCCACCACCAACCGAAGAAGCGGTTGAGTAGCAGACCCGCAAGCAAGGTGAGTGACATATACGCACACGTCACGCTACACACAGCGTCCGCTTTACACATGCAGATCATGCACATCCAGAATGCTCGGCTTGTCCGGTTGCAAACCAAGCAAGGCCGAGCGCAAAGATGTCGGTGAGCACATGTCCTGCGTCTGAGAGCAAGGCAAGGGAGTGCGAGACAACGCCGCCTGCAAGTTCCGCCGCGAGAATAATGAGCGTCAGGAAGAAGGCAAGGCGCAAGGTCTGTTTCGCCATCCCGTGAGTATGATCGTGTCCAGCATGGTCATGGCTCATGCGGAGACCTCCTCTTCTTCATGCAAGCAGGTGTCATCGGGAGCATAGCGCGTACATGCAGAGACACCGCGAGCGACATCACGCAGCAACTCGCCAGACAGTTCAAGCAGTGTGGCAACCCGTGGATCACTCACCTGATACAATGTGTAGCGTCCTTGTGGCGAAGACACAACCAAGTCACAATCGGATAAACAGCGTAGATGGTTCGAGACATTGGTCCGTGATAGCCCTGTTTTCTCGGTAATCGCTCCAACGGTCAATGGCTCTGTACACAGGGCTTCAAGGATAGCAAGCCGGGACGTATCAGAAAACCCGCGAAAGAGCTTGGCCTTGAGAGCCGTCGCTTGTGGAACCAGGGTTGGCATGGAAATCTCTTTGACTCGTTCATATGTCAGTACATGCTGACATAGTAGAGCAAACAATACGTTTTGTCAAGGAATGCACACGGAAGAGCGTCGGCAAGAACGCACGTACCGTAGCATATTTTCCAAGTAACTGCTGATACTCTTGCTCATCTGAGGCAGGACGCGCCAGTTCTTCAACAAGTGCGCATGCTTGGATGAAACATTCTCTGCAATCTGCTCGTAGACCTTCTCTCGTACCTACTGCTCTGGATGGGCTGTGTCTAAAAGCACAAGACAGGCATCTCGTAACTGAAGGGCCGCAGTATCCAGATCACGAAGGGCGCGGAGTCGTTCTCGTTCCCACGCACGAGTCGCGAGTTTCCATTTTGATCCGGTATCGGAGAACGCCATCATACCGCTAGGACTGGGCGGTTTGTAGTTAGTCGTAAAAGTTGGGGAGGTGTTTGAGCGTCGCCATTGCGGGCCGTCGTGTCCGACAATGATCAAGGAGGGATGTTTGCTCTCAACCAGATCGAGCAACTTGCGCGTGCTAGCAATGGCACCCGCTCCATCGGCATCCAATAAACTCACTGGCCGATCAGCAGTGAAATGACAAGATTTTTTCTAAGGAAGATTTAAATAATGGCTTTTCCCCTCTCTTTGCCAATCGATGCTGCCTGTCATCGTTTGGAACTCCGGTTCCCGTGATTGGGGCTGTGCCACCCGAATTAGCATCTCAGTCTTAGGCTCTTGAGTAGAAGTGGACCGGATGACAACCCTCATGT
>CAXUIS010000001.1:15230-17706 GCA_964250915.1 uncultured Ktedonobacteraceae bacterium
CACTCTCCCCCCCGCCCCCGCCCCCCGCTCCCCCCCCCCCCCCCCACTTCTACTCAAGAGCCGGTTTGTCGAGCTATGGAAGACTAGAGGCGCAGGTCCTCGTTGCGAACTTCGTTCTCAGCTCACCGCTTTCTTCACCAGTGTGCTGATTCTCGCCTCTTCTGTGGCGGTCAACTCCTTCAGTGCGAAGGAGTTCGGCCACATAGCTCCTTCGTCGAGGTTCGCTGCGTCGCTGAAGCCGAGCGTCGCGTACCTCGTCTTGAACTTCTGCGCGGATTGGAAGAAGCAGACAACCTCGCCATCCTTATTCGCATACGCGGGCATCCCGTACCAAGTTTTCGGCGAGAGGGCTGGCGCGCTGGCAGTGATAATCTTATGGAGCCGCTCGGCCATGACGCGATCCGGTTCCTTCATCGCAGCGATTGCCGCCAGCACGGCGCTTTCCCCGGCCTCCTTATTCTTGTCCGCGCGCGCTTCCGCCTTCAGCTCTTGGGCGCGATTTCTCATCGCGGCTTTTTCCTCGTCGGTGAATCCCTTGGACTTCTTGTTGGTCTTGACGGTGCTCTTGGCGGACTCCTGCGTGCCCTTCTTTTCGGATTGGCTCATAAAAACCTCCTCATCTTGACTTGCTTTGATTTTCATCATGCTTTCCTCCTGTCACATTCGTTTGGAATGGTTCGTCACTTCTATGACGAACCGAAACGTACACATGTGACCAGTGGATGAGGACATGCGTCATACTGGTGAGGGCAGGCACACGTTGGCTCCGTCGCGCGAGAACGAACCGAAGGGATGACGAGATGGACGAACACAATTGGCTGGCTGAACAATTCGAGGCCAACCGGACCCACCTGCAAGCGGTGGCCTACCGGATGCTCGGACGGCTTGACGAGGCAGACGACGCCGTCCAGGAGGCGTGGCTTCGCCTCAGCCGGGCCGCATCGAGCGACATTGCAAACCTGGGCGGATGGCTGACCACGGTGGTCGCACGCATTTGCCTCGATCTGCTGCGTGCACGCAACACACGGCGCGAGGAGTCCCTGGAAGCGTCCACATCCGAATCAGCAACGCAAAGCTCTGGCGGGATCGACCCCGAGCAGGAAGCGGAGCTGGCCGACTCGGTTGGTCTGGCCCTGCTCGTGGTGCTCGACACTCTCTCTCCTGCCGAGCGCCTTGCGTTCGTGCTGCACGACATCTTCGCCATGCCTTTCGAGGAGATTGCTCCCATCGTGGACCGGGAAGTCCCAGCGACCAGGCAACTCGCGAGCCGCGCACGCCGTCGGGTGCGAGGAGGGGACATGGTGAAGGACGCCGATCTTCCCGCAAGCCGACAGGTGGTCGATGCCTTTCTTGCCGCAGCGCGAGACGGTGACTTCAACGCGTTGCTCACGGTACTCGACCCAGAAATTGTGTTCCGCATCGATGGCGCGACCTCGCCGAAGGGTCTGTCAAGAGAGATTCATGGCGCACAGTCCGTGGCCCGGCAGTTCTCAGAACGTGCTCAGGGCTTCCGAACGGCTCTCGTGAACGGATCTGTGGCACTTATCGTGGCACCGCGCGGGCACCTGTTTCTCGTCCTCAATCTTATCATTAAGAACAGCAAGATCGCTGAGATTGAGGCAGTCGCCGATCCCACACGCCTGCGCCAGTTCGATCTAGCGGTCCTGAACGACGAATGAACTGGTCAGTTCATACTCAAGGGCCTCTTGTCTCTTTCACAGTGAATTTACAACTGCGGGATGCGAGAAGCCGCTTCAGGAGCTATATACTCAGACGCCATATGACTCCTGCTTATGATTAAGGGCAAATTGCTCACCTAGAGGACAAAAGCTGCTCACTTCGTGGATCTGGCTCACTCTTGGTGAAGCAGGCTCACCAGCACTATGCTTTGAACATTTCTGTCTGCTCCTGAAGCGACTTCCTGATGCTTGCTTCTAACTCTGCATTACCCGAATTCAGAGAAGGCTCATGCTAACCGCTATGGAACCAGGGACCATCTATGAACTGCGGCTCGACCTAGGGCCACCTCCAACGTCTTTCAAGCAGGTCATCGGATCAGACTGGACATTTCGAGCAGTAGTTTCCCTCGCTATGATCGCAATACCAACGCGGGTGGCACCATTGCCAACGAGACAGAAAAGGATTTTGTGGAGGCGGTCAACCGGGTCTATCACGACGCGGCTCACCCTTCACGCCTCATTTTACCCATTATTGAGCGAGAGTGACGGGGAAGTGGTAGGACGAGGATCACCGCAAAAATCGCTCACAACGATTTCCTGCTCTCGCTGATTAATTTACGCGAGTGAAAAAGCAGCCAATGCCTGTGCTAAGCCACTCATCAGCACGCGCGTCGCCTGATTCGCTAGTTCTTCTGGTGACACGTCCATCATCTGCTCGTCCCATTGACGGAAACAGAGGTAGCAGGATCGAAGCCACTCTTGCTTACCACGACCCACTTTCATCCCGAATATGCCTT
>CAXUIS010000001.1:17806-20774 GCA_964250915.1 uncultured Ktedonobacteraceae bacterium
ATTCTTTCTGAATGAGGTTGAGATATACTATAAGAAAATTAAAACATTATCGTTCACAAAGTATGCTTGTGACAAACAACTATTTGCACCCACAAGTTCCAACGCATATACTGAGATATACAGGTACGTCATAGCTTAGCAATGCACCTTGTCGATTTTTATTTTCCTAAAGCTTCTTGCTAGTTGACTGAGAGGAACCGTATGGTGAGCGAAAAGGTCAAGATTGGTGTAATTGGATGTGGGAAGATCAGCGATGTCTATTTCCAAGCCGGAAAATTTTTTGATATTCTCGATATTGTTGCCTGCGCTGACTTGGATACTGAACGTGCAAAGGCAAAATCCGAGCAGTATGCTATTTCTCACGCTTATACTGTCGAGGAGTTGCTTGCAGACCCGGAGATCGAGATTATCGTTAATCTTACCATTCCAAATGCACATGCAAGTGTTGCACTGCAAGCTCTTCATGCAGGTAAATCTGTCTATAACGAAAAACCGTTAGCACTTACCCGTGAACAGGGGCAGGAAGTGCTTGCCGAGGCACAAGCTCGTGGAGTGCTTGTAGGCTGCGCACCCGATACCTTCTTAGGTGCTGGCATTCAGACATGTCGCAAACTGATCGACGATAGAGTAATTGGTGAGCCAATTGCAGCTACGGGAAATATGCTCTCTCATGGACCCGAAGGCTGGCATCCTGATCCGAACTTCTACTATCAACTTGGTGGTGGCCCGCTCTTCGATATGGCACCCTACTACCTTACAGCATTTATCAATCTTATTAGTCCAGTAAGGCGTGTTACCGCGTCAGCACGAGTAACATTCCCCAAACGAACCATCACAAGCCAACCTCACTTTGGAGACATCATTTCTGTAAACACACCTACGCATATCGCGGGTGTGATGGACTTCACCAATGGCGCAATCGGAACACTTGTCACTAGTTTTGACGTATGGTCAAGTGATTTACCCAATATCGAAATCTATGGTACAGAGGGAACATTACGTGTACCAGACCCAAACACCTTTGGAGGTCCAGTACGGATACGACATGCGCGCGAAAAAGAATGGCATGATGTTCCACTTACTCATGGTTATAGTGAGCAAAGTCGGGGTATAGGTGTTGCTGACATGGCCTATGCATTACGCTCGGGGCGCCCCCATCGTGCGAATGGAACGATGGCCTATCATGTTGTCGATGTGATGCAAGCGTTCCTTGAGTCGTCTAACATAGGGAAACACATTGAGATTGCAAGTACGTGTACACGGCCTGCCCCACTTCCTCTAGGCTTAGCACACGGGCAACTCGATAAGTAACTGAAATACAACGATTGAGAAAAAAGAGAGGAAAACACATATAATGAACCGAGATGTAGCGAATAGAAGATTACGAGCTGGCATTGTTGGTGGAGGACAAGGCTCATTTATTGGTGCTGTCCATCGGATTGCCGCAGAACTCGATGGGCAGGCTGAAGTGGTGGCGGGTGCGATGTCTACAGACTCTCAACGTGCCACGACATCAGCGCAGGCATGGTTTCTCAAACGATCATATAACAGTTTTCAGGAGATGGCGGAGAAAGAAGCACAACTTCAGGATGGCATAGATTTTGTTATCATTGCCACCCCAAACTATATGCACTTTCCCGTTGCAAAAGTCTTTCTGGAACACGGAATTCATGTCGTTTCTGATAAGCCTATGTCATTTACCCTTGAAGAGGCACAGGAAGAAGTCGCACTTGTGGAGCAAAGCGACCTTATTTTTGCGTTGACGCACAACTATACTGGCTACCCCACCGTGCGTCATGCACGTGAACTAGTACGGCACGGCGTACTCGGCGACATTAGAAAAGTGCTGGTTGAATATGTTCAGGATTGGTTAATGGATGCTGCGGAAAAAACGGGAAATAAGCAGGCGGTATGGCGCACTGACCCTACAAAGTCCGGTATCTCAGGCTGTATTGGTGATATCGGTACACATGGAGAAAACTTGCTTGAGTTTATTACAGGTCTCAAGATTGCTTCGTTGTGCGCTGACTTAACAACGTTCGTAGAGGGAAGAGCACTAGAAGACGATGCGAATATGCTGTTGCGCCTCGAAAATGGTGGTAAAGGTATACTCACCTGTTCGCAGATTGCGGCTGGCGAAGAGAACAACTTGACGATCCGCATCTATGGCAGCAAAGCGGGACTGGAGTGGCACCAAATGGAACCAAACACCCTACTTTTTAAGGAGCCAGGTAAACCTCAACAAATACTACGCACAGGATTACCCTATATGAGTGATGAGGCAAAAGCAGCAACGCGTTTACCAGCAGGACATCCAGAGGGTTTTCTTGAAGCATTTGCCAACCTGTATAAAATGATCGTGGCTGATATTCGTAGAGTCGAGGAAGGCAATAAACCCCTGGGCGGCTATCCTACCGTCTATGATGGATTGCGCGGAATGCAATTTGTCACGAAGGCAGTCGAAAGTTCTCGTACTGGCAGCATATGGGTGAATCTTTAGGAATTGGGGGTAAATTACTATGGATGCAGCAATCAAGAAACAAGCATTGCGTCTTTTTACCTATGGCTTGTATGTCGTTATGTCTCTTGACAAAGACGAGGTAAACGCCTTTACCGCCAACTGGCTCACACAAGTCTCATTCGACCCACCCCTACTTGCAGTGTCCATAGAGAACGATGCAAAATCACTTATAATGATTCGTAATAGCGGAACGTTCACGATAAATGTTCTCCGCACTGGTCAACGTGAACTGGCTGGCACGTTAGGTCGATCTGCTTTGAAAGTTCCTGACAAGCTAGCAGGTATTCCTCATACAAAAACGGAGGCCGGATATCCAATTCTGCAATCTGCACTAGGATGGGTTGCTTGTGCAGTAAGTCAGACTGTTCCAACAGGCGATTCAACACTCGTTATTGCGGAAGTTGTCGATGCGGGTATCCTCGCGGAAGGGCAACCGCTTACAATGGC
>CAXUIS010000001.1:20874-58362 GCA_964250915.1 uncultured Ktedonobacteraceae bacterium
TTGCGGAAGTTGTCGATGCGGGTATCCTCGCGGAAGGGCAACCGCTTACAATGGCGGATGCAGGCTTTCGTCATGCGGGATAAAATGGTTGCTCGACCCCGACAACATGCTTAATCCTGACAAGATATTTCCAAGGTGAGTCAACTTGCTAGTAGCTTTACTTCTAGGCTATACTCAGAAGAGGAAACATATTAGTATGTCAGGAGTAACTTCATGCAAAACGGGAGCAGTGTCTCCTCAGGTGCAGAACTACTACGCGCCGATTGTGTCTTTTGTCAGCGTAGCACGATTGCCCCCTATATCCTTAAAGAGACTTCAAATTTTCGCTTAGTTGCCGATCATGCCCCCCTCGTTGAGGGTCATATATTAATCATTCCAAAATTGCATTATGCTTGTTACGGTGCTGTTCCACAAGAGTTAGATACGGAGCTTTTCGCACTACGAAGCGAGGTGCAACGCTTTTTCCAGCAGTATTATCTCCCTCCCGTTTTCTGGGAGCATGGAGTCTTTCATCAAACGGTGTTCCATGCACATTTACATTGTTTTCCCTTTGGTCCAGTGACTCAAAAACAGCACGACCTGTGTGAAAAGCTTTCTGTCGAAACAGTCCAAACACAAGAGACTATTCGCTCATGGTATGCTTCAGAAGGTCAGTATTTCTATTTAGAACCTGACAAAGCCTTTCTCTTCGCACCTAAATCGGATGATTATATGCGTATTACACAAAGCATATTCTGGCCCAATGTATCAAGGCTGAACAATCAGAAGATGTGGCACTCTACGCAACAACGCCAAAAAGAGGGTCAAGGTCGTATAGAGGCTACGTTTGCCAAGTGGCGAATGTTTGAACAGGAAGGAGCGACATATGCTAATGAAGCCAGTGCATGATGAGTTTCTCATTGCCGATGATGTCACGTTGCGCTGGGTACAGTGGGGCGAACAAGGTCAGCCTGTCGTCTGTATTCACGGTATTACTGCTAATGCCTTCTTCTTTCAGTCGCTTGCCGATGGCCTTGCGATGGACTATCGAGTGTTTGCCTATGATCTTCGTGGAAGAGGCGATAGCGATAAGCCAGAGGACGGCTATAGTGTTCCCATTCATGCTACCGACCTTGCTGCACTCATCGACGAACTCGGTCTTGAGCATCCGATCATTGTAGGTCATTCGTTAGGTGCACTCATCGCGCTCTATTTTGCTGCACAGTATCCCGACAAGCTAAGCAAGTTAGTCTTACTTGATGCTGGTACGCCACTTCCGTGGCAGACACCAGCCGAGCAACCAGCGTGGTTGACGGCAGCGATAGACCGTTTGGGCACATCAGTTCCTTCATTTCAAGAATACATCCGACGCTTAAAGGCTGCCCCGTTCCTGGGCCCTTACTGGAATGACTATATGAATATCTACTACAAACATGATGTCTTACACGAAAATGACGGCTCCGTTATATCTAAATGCTACAAAGCAGGTATTTTGGAAGAGGCAGAACATTTTGATGAGGCAAGGCCAGAGCAACAGTGGGAGCATATTACCGTTCCTACGTTGCTGTTACGAGCAGGGCAAGGACTATTTACGAAAAATGATCAGTTAGTGTCAGAGGCAGCAGCAGAAGAGGCTCAACGTAGTATTCGTAACTGCCAGTATGTAAACTTTTCTGAATTGAACCATTACACAATTGTTTTCTTAGCCGAGCAAGGTCCACTGCGATATATACGGGCATTCTTAGCGGAAGATGTGCTGTAGTACTTCATATTTTATATAAGCTAGGGATGACCTATTTTCTTGATTTGTATCAAGAAAATAGGTCATCCCTAGCATACTTAATCATGACCTGGGGTACATATTGTTGCACTCGTAGCTTGCGCTAGAGCAAGCCTCCTGAACGAGCCAGAACAGCGGGTTCGGCTGGTATACTTTTCTCACGGAGCATGTCCGACAGGTGTGCTACTGGTGAGAAAGGAAAGACCATGCTTATCATCAACGATGATCATCTCAGACGAGCAGATGTGTGCAGTCTGGACGAACTGTGCCCCTCCTGCCACAAACCCTTGAGAGAATATCCCTTACTCTTGAGTGACGAAGCCGAACCATCCGTCTATCATGTTGCCTGTGCCCTCCAGCTTGCGACAGAGATTCTGGTAGACCTCTTTACGTTCTTCTGTCCACCTGCTCCCTTTGATCGGCTCTTTGTACTCATGAGTGAGCGTACTTCACCTTCCCCTCAAACAGGAGAGAGCGATGCACTCAACGGATCTTGAAGAGATCAAGGCCGCACTGTGGGAGCAATCGCATCATCCCTGTACGCGAGTGACGTGGGGCATGGCGCAAGTCATGGCAGTAAGACATAGCAAGAAGGGGGAGCTGCAAGCCCTCCTTCGAGGATGGGGAGCAAGATGGCACCCTGTCGAAAGTGTCGCCATTGAAAGGCCAAAGCTGTGCCCGACTGGTGCATGCGATCTCGATGCTACAGTAGAGAGTTCAGGGCACACATGAGCAGACCCAGCCAGATGATGCTTGACGTAGTTGGGCAATGACACTGGCATCGCTCGCTTGCCAAACCTTACATGTGTAGAGTAGAATGTATAGAAAATACGGCACCCTGTTTTATAGGTCTTTGGGAGAGAGGACATGCCGCGCGACCTCTCCTGCTACGAAATGAGGAACGACGATATGAGCCAAACTAGGATAGGACTTCAAGCTGCCCTGAATGGGCAGTCCATGAAAGAGATACATGCTGCATCGCCGATATCAGTTGAGGAGTTGGCGCAGGACGCTACCGTCTGTGTGGCAGCTGGAGCCCGCGCGATTCATCTACATCCCCGCGACAGCGAGGGGCACGAACGGCTGGATGCCGATGTGGTCGATACTGTCGTCAGCAGGGTCCGAAGTGCCTGCGGAGTCCCTGTCGGGGTGTCAACAGGTGACTGGATTGAACCCGACTTGGCACGCCGTCTCGAACTCGTGCAGGCATGGCGTGCTCCTAACTACGCATCGGTGAATCTGTCGGAGCTGGGTGCTGCCGAAGTGATGCGGGCACTCATGAGGGCTGGGATTGGCATCGAGGCAGGTGTCTGTTCAGTCGAAGACGCCGAACGGCTGGCAGCGACTGGAATGGGGCAGGTGGTCACTCGCATCCTTATCGAGCCGGTGGCAGTAAGCAAGGCAAGTGCTCTGGCGGTGATCGAGAACATTCATCACGCACTAGATCGGCTTGGTCTCGTTGCTCCACGATTACAGCATGGCGATGGCGAGGCGACCTGGGTGCTCCTGACAGATGCAGTGCGGCGTGGTATCGACACCAGGATCGGACTGGAGGATACTGTCTACGAGCCGAACGGGGAACGAACAACCGGGAATGAAGCGTTGGTTCGCGCTGCCTGTCAACTAGGTGCCTGTATCATCCCTTAAAGCGGCTCCTACTATGCAAAAGGGAAGGAGGGTTACATCTTTGCTCTATCCTGTTACCACCACAGTGCGCCACTTTGACTCGATTCTTCAGTTTGAAGGATATTGTACCCATTCGTTAGTGAAGGATTTCTCGCTGTAGTAAGTCATATTATGCTTCACTTCTCACTTTTCCATGTTGATAAGCTTGATTCATGATGTTCTTTGAATTCATTGCTGTCTCCTTCACCTTCTTTCTTCGATACACCATACAGGATAATCGTCGTCTCTCTATTCTATCTCATACTGCCATTTCAGATAGGAGTAGGCAAGCGAGCGGTGCCAGTGTCATTGCCCAACTACGTCAAGCATCATCTGGCGGGAGGTGACGTGAGGTCCCGACATTTTTACCCCCCGTTTTCCCCGTAAGGATTCGTCGAGGAATTTGAGAGAGTAAAAATGTTAGGACCCCGAGTGTTTTGCGTCACCGGAGTTCGCAGATGTAGGACATGGCTGGCTTGCCGTTGAGCATGAGTTCATCGACGGCAACGAAGCCATTGTGTTCAAGCACCTTGCGCGAGGCCGGATTGTCCAGAGTGACCCTCGCACGCAACCTGCTGAGTCCGTACTTTGTGGCGGCAATCTTGCACATCTCGCGTACCACCGCTGTGGCGAGTCCCTGCCCAGCAGCCTTCTGCGCGATCCGGTATCCCAGTTCCGCCGACCCGTCTGCCACTTTGAACAGGTTCACCCGCCCCACCACCTCGCCACCCTCGGCCACCAGCAGGTAGAAGTAATCCGTCCCGGCCGCCTGCGACGCGAGCAGTTGTGCATGCCGCATGTCGAACTCAGTAAAGAACTCGTCTCCCCGATCCGGTATCACCGCCGCGAAGTAGGCACGATTCTCCTGCTCGAACGCAAGTAGGGCTGGCGCGTGGTCGAGGCGGAGCACCTGAAGGTCTGGCATGGGGAGGGAGAGCCGTGGTAGCGATTCTGACCCGGTTCCCTTCTCCTCCGACACATCTCGTTCATTCATGTGTTTCTCTTTTTGCTCAATGATGAATTGGCAGAACTTGCCCATTGAGGACTATGTCTATTCTATCACCCTGTTGAAGAATCCTTAGCGGGAAAAACGAGGGAGGTAAAAATGTTGGAACTCCTAGATGGATGCATTCCGTCGCAAGAGTCGATGTTAGTCGCGTTTCTCCCAAATGAGCGAGAGACGGGACTGTTCTGGTTCCACAATGAGTTCTTTCTCTGCACCAGCAGCGAGAGCGACTGGTGGCGGATCAAATAAGGGCAACTGAATGATGAACGGATCAAGGTACCGACGGTGTGCAGGAGCGTACTCTGGAGTTTTCCAGTAGAGCAGCCATTCACCCAGTCCCAAGTCAAACATGGTGAGTTGTGGTGAGCGGAACGGAGTATCAGCCAAATGAGGATGACCCACCGTTTGCAGGTGTTTGTGGTCGTCTTGCTGTTCTACGCTGTATTTGGAGAGCGTGATGGCCTGATACTCAACTTTGAGTGTACCTTCGTAGACCCAAACGGTGACTGGCGAATGTGCTAGGCCCCGCTCCCCGTAGAACTTCCAATTTTGGAAACGCAAGAAACCATGTCTATCCAACTGTCTGGTAAAGCGGGTTGCGAACAAAATGCGGTTGAGGACCGACTCAGGATACACGGTCCCTTTCTGCTCACCCAGGACAGCGGCGGGACTATGGCATCCGTCCTCACGCTTTTCGTGCGCCCAATGGCGCTGCGTATTGTAATCATGCATCCAGGTGCGGTGAGTGGCGATCATTTCTTCCCAGGTGCGTGCCCGTGCGAACTTGGCATCCGCCATTTTGCGGACGGTATTGAAATGCGATTCTATGTAGTTTTGCCAAGCTTGTCGCTTCTCGATTTGATCTTTTTTGATCCCCAAAGCGGCATACACGTCCATCGCCTGATTGCAACGAAAAATCGCTCCGCCATCACTTACCAGAATGGATGGCGCACCAAAGGCTGAGAGTGCTGCAAAAAGGATCTCCAAATAGTCCCACTGATTTTGGGTGGAAGAAATTTTACTCGCCAAGCAGGAGCGGGAGTAATTCTCTAACACGCTGATCAAATAGACAGGTTCTGGAAACCCCAAGTTATGCTCTTCGATATACCTCACATCGACGGACCAGATCTCGTGCTTGAAATGGGCTTTGAACGGCATCTCGCGTCGCTCGCGTGGTGCTCCTCCCGAAGGTTTCAGCACGCCGTAGAGCTTGCGATTGAGGGCGAGGAGCCGCCCGCACGTCGCCTGTGAGAGATGGATACCGATCTGCTCCAGAGCCGCCCGCACGCGATACGCGCCAAGCTCAGGACTCTCTCGAACGCTCTTTCGGACTTCGGTGATCGCGTTCATGGTCACTTTACGGGCAGGAGACTGTGGAGCACTCGTCGGTCTGTCATCCAGTCCTGCATGCCCTTCTTCGGCCCAACGCTTGAGCACCTCATACACCCGATGTCGAGGGGTTTGCAAGTAGGCACTGATCGTCGTATTTGACCATCCTTCTGCATGCAGATCGACGATGGCCCGCCGTCTTTGATACCCGTCGGCGATCTCCGCGTAGGGTGGATAGCGGCGCCCGGAAATGGAAGGCTTCGGTCCATCCGCCAGGAGACGTTTCACGGTGTGGTCGGATGGTCTGCGCTCAAAATGGAGAAAACAGATCGTGGCAATCTCGTGAGGGGTAAAGTTTGGGTACTCCGCTTTCAGATTGACAATCAATTGACGCATGTCTTCGGGAAGACTCCGCCCCGCCGAAGGTGCAGGAGCACGCTCTTTGTGGGACAGACTTGCCATACCCACTTGCTCAAACTGCTGTGCATGGTATTGCAGCGTGCGTGGACTGTCCCCGATCTCTTTGGCACGCTCTGCAGCACTCTCCTGAAAAAGCACAACAGGGCGAATTTTTTCGTAGAGCTGCTGCTCCGGCCAAAGTGTATATTGCTGAATGTCTTGCCAGTCGTGGGTGCGTTCGCGGCGTTTCCGCTTGTGGGCAGGCATGATGCCCCCTTTTTCGTTGTGGTACCTCTCCCCTGTTCTCTACGTCGGTTTGTCCAGACAAGAGTAACAGCTCCCTCTTTAGTGGTCAAGAGATAGCAATTTTGGGCTATATGCCTCTTGCTTCTCATACAGCTAATAGAGATATACGCATGTTTTAAGCGCAAGCTACGAGTGCAACAATACGTACCCCAGGTCGTGATTAAGTATGATTCCTAGCTTTCTTTTTGTTATCGAACTTTCACTCCTGCGATCCAGACACTGCGAATAGCACGTGTAGCAGCAATATCATGAGTTGGGTCTCCATCAACAAGCAGCAGGTCGGCCCGACGACCAGCCTCAATAACCCCTCGATCCATAAAACCAAAGAATTCAGCAGGGACGACCGTTGCAGAACGCAGAGCTTCAATGGGCGTCAACCCAGCCTCAACAAGCAAACGTAATTCCTCATGCAATGCTTCCCCATGTTGAATCTGCGCAGGCGAAGCAGGTGCTGTGTTCGCATCCGTCCCTGCCAAGATTGTCATGCCTGCCTGATGAAAAGCTGATACTGTTGAGCGAGCATGGGCGTAATCTACGCCAGCTCCATGCGTCGGCAGATGACCTGCCAGACTCGCCACGGTACGCATCATGATTAACGTCGGCACCGACACGATGCCCCGATTAGCAAGAGACGATGCTAGGATGTCATTCACATCTGCGTCGAGGGGAGCATGCGTGAGAACGTCTACTCCCGCATTAGCCGCATTCGTGAGCGCGGCTAAGGTGGTGACGTGAGCGATAGTTTTGAGACCCGCCTTATGAGCAGCCTCAACAAGTGCGGTGATGGTTGCAACATCAAGGGCCGCGGAACCCATTTTGTCAGGGTCCTCAACAATCACTTTGATGTAATCAACCCCTTCCGAAACGCGCTCAGCAACAAATCGACCCGCATCGGCAGGGCCAGTCACGGCACTGGAAGCAGGAAAGCCCATTCGAGTCGTCTGCATACCTCCGGGAGCACTGGCTGGGTTTCCTACGCCTCGTATATCAGCTAAACCTGTTCGATGACGGAGTGAGTCGGTCAACGCTATAGATTGCGAACCCATATCGAGCATAGTCGTACTACCCCAGTGCGTCCCTTGCTCCAGATTAGTGAGACTTGCAAGATGAACATGGGAATCGATGAAGCCAGGGAGCAGGGTACCATGCTGACCATCAATAGTCTTGTCAGCCGTCGTTGCATCAGAGATGACCCCATTGTCAATGACCACCGTGCGTTCTTCGGTCAATGCGTTGCCGTCAAATACTTTTATATTTGTTATTGCGATTGCTTCAGACATACATACAATTCCTTCTTTCGTTTTTCAACAGGACGGATTTTTACCACATATCAAATGATACCCTATATGAGAGACCATATCAAATTGAGAGAAACATACGCTTTGAAGGACATTTCCATCACCAGAAGTGGGCCAGAACTACATTTGCGGGAGAACGAGCTGAAGAGCGGTTCACAGCGTCGCACGAGACGATCTGCATGACATCTTCGTCGGTGCTGATACACAACGCGACGATGGCGCATGCCACGGCAAGGTCTTTGATGTCGCCGTGGCGGACATGCGCGACATTGCTCAACACATCGAGAGAGCCGGGTTGTCGGGTCCAGACGTGCAAAGGGTAGCCCACCTCAGCTATGACGGTCGCTATAGGGAGTCCTTGATCGCCTCGCCTAGCCAATAAACCCAATTTCAGGTTGCGAGGTCCTAGTGCTCATGAGGCAATGCCGTTCAGTTCGGTCAGATCGTTCTCGGAAAGGGTCAACGCAGCACCAGTGACGTTGTCACGCAGATGCGCGACTGATGAGGTCCCTGGGATAAGCAGGATGTTTGGTGAGCGCTGTAACAACCACGCCAGCGCGACAGCCATTGGTGTGACGTTGAGGCGCGTGGCGACTGATGTTAGTGTTTCGGACTGCAAGGGGGAGAAGCCGCCGAGCGGGAAGTAGGGCACGTAGGCAATGCCCTGTGCAGCGAGAGAGTCGATCAGGTCGTCATCGTCCCGGTGGGCGAGGTTGTAGAGGTTCTGTACGCACACAATTGGCGCAATGGACTGTGCTTCGACGACCTGTTCGGCAGAGACGGTGCTGATACCCAAATGTTTGATCAATCCCTCCTGTTGCATCTGTGCGAGTGCGGTGAATGGTTCAGAGATCGAGCCAGGAGTAGGGCTGTCGAACCCCCCGACGCGCAAGTTGACGACATCGAGTGCTTCGAGTCCAAGGTTCCGCAGATTGTCTTGGACCTGCGCGCGTAGCTGCTCAGGGGTCCGTGCCTGAGGCCAGCCGCCCTCGGCGTCTCGTAATGAGCCGACCTTGGTGACGATATGCAACGAGTTGGGGTAGGGGTGCAAGGCTTCTTTGATGATCTGGTTGGTAATGTGTGGGCCGTAGAAATCGGCCGTGTCGATGTGAGTGATGCCCAGTTCTATCGCCTCACGCAGTACGGCAACGGCAGCATCACGGTCGGCCGGTGGGCCGAACACATGCGGGCCAGCCAACTGCATCGCGCCATAGCCCATACGCGTGACCGTCAGACGTTCGGTCATGGCAAACGTTCCGCCGGGAAGTGTTTTCGCATCGGATTGCAATGACATACTCTTTTATCCTCTTTCTGCTTTTTAACTACTTTAATCTAACTCTTTCAAGAAACTCTAGAGTTTCGCTTCCACCTTTTCTGTCTCTTGCTCATGCTCGATTTCAAGAGTGTGGAAGCGGGCAATTTTTGTATCCAGACGCGCCAGCGTGTGCTGGATTTCCTGTAACTGTGCCACGACTTTCAGACGGTGAGCCTCTAGAAACTCACGCCTCTCGCGTGCAGTTGATGTTCCCTGTCGTGTGATCTCTGCGAAGTGCTGCATTTCGCTAATAGGCATCGCACTTGCACGTAAACATTTGAGGAAATTAATCCATTGAATGTCATCCTCGTCGTAGCGTCTATGTCCATTCGGCAAACGATGAACAGAAATGAGGAGACCTATATGTTCGTAATAGCGCAATGTATGGATACTGAGGCCAGTTCTTTGCGCGACTTGTTGGATGGTGAGACTGTCATCCATTAATTCCCTCCTGACTATTGACTACTGACAACAGCATACATCCTAGAGTGCACTCTATGTCAAGAGGGGTAAGGAGCTACTCTGTTTTTTGATGAAGTGATCGAGCGCACTCGTATTTTTTGCAGCACAGCCCGTTTGCATGTGCTACAATATTTGAAATTAAATGAATACCTCTTCTTTTAGGAACCCATTCTGGAAGGAAACAACAGAGTATGACAATTCAAAAAGTAGGTGTTGTTGGAGCAGGTCTGATGGGAGCGGGTATTGCGCAAACGTGTGCGCAATCTGGGTATGAAGTGGTAGTGCGCGAGATTAATGAACAGTTTCTTGAGAAAGGTCTCACTCGTATTTATGATGCGTGGAGTACGATGGCAAGCAAGGGTAAACTCACACAAGGGCAAGTAGACGAAAATCGTGCCCGTATTCGCGGCACACTTGATATTGCCGACTTCGCCGAGTGTGATGTTGTGATAGAAGCGGTGATTGAGAACATGGAGGAAAAGCTGCGTCTCTTCCCTGCACTTGACCATGTACTAAAACCTGATGCGCTTCTATTAAGCAACACATCGTCGTTGAACATTACACAAATGGGTGCCGTGACGAAGCGACAGGACAAAATATGCGGCCTGCACTTCTTCAATCCCGCTCCCGTAATGAAACTCGTCGAAGTCGTCCAAACCATCTGATGTACTTCGATTTTCTCAAAAGGAGCTACGGGAGCGTATTTCCGCACTTCGCGTGCTCGTTGAGGAGCGAAATTCAAAATCAGGACCTTATGGTAAGCAACATACAGCTTAGGCATGGTTCAAAAGCTCGTAAGCTCAGGTGACACTTTAAACAATTCAAACTAGTGGTAATGTAGCAACGGAACCAAAACGGGTTCTAACGCAAAGTGTGTGGTAACATCTTCAAAAGAAAGCACATTACTCCACGTTTCCTACAGGCGGCCGATCATAATTCAGTTCCTCTCATCACGCAACACAGAGAACGCGTGTTCGCAAAAGATCAAACTTCGCTCGACCATACATACTTCATTTGATCAGTTTCAACCGACTGACGGCCCCTTCCACAGTACCTTGGTTCTATAGGACCTTGATTCCATTTGAGGCAGAGTCTCGCTCGTACCGCCGCTTCGTCTCGCATCGTTCCCTTGGCAAAACTCGCCAGTTCTTCAATCCCACTGCTTTGGACCTGCTCGAGCCACTGCGAGAACCCTTCATCAGAGTGGTGATGGAGCAAGGTGACGAATGTGGGGTCCCAACATTTTCTTCCCCCAAAATCCCCTCTAAGCAAGAAGAGAATGTAGATGTATGAGATGTATGTACTACAGTTAGATGCATTCATGAAGTATGTTTTGGCTTTTCAGAGACGGGAAGCAACCATTTTCTACGGACTACATCGATCTTGGCCTCATGTCTCGTTGGTTTGAGAGCTCATGCATCTCTTGAAATTCATTTATAGCATCTTATGACTGTACTGTAGTTTCCTTAGAGGGGAATGTGGAGGGTAAAAATGTTGGGGCCCCGGGCTAGGTCTGCTACCACAAGTGCCAAAAGCAAACGGTTAATCCAGGCTTGTCGGACGCTCCCCGTGCGTTGACCAAGGGTTGCCTTCCCCTGCGACCTCCGTGACCCGCTCTGGGACGTCGTCGAACTCAAGGCGCAATGCGTTCGACATCCTGCCTTGCATCGTCCACTCTGCCGCTACCCAAGTAAGCTCCACCAGTTGTTGATCCGTCAAGTTGGCCTGCAATATCGTGAACACCTCATCCGCAACGCGTCCACTGTTGAGGGCCACACCATCGGTGAAGGCCAACGCCGCACGTTCCAATGGTGAAAAGAGGTCTGAGACTTGCCAGGAGGAGATGTCTGCGATCTTCTCCTCGATCATTCCTGCCACCCGGCAAGACTTCGCATGCTGAGAAAACACGAACTGGCTGCTCGTGTCCCATCCTGCCCTTGTCTGACACATCTCGCGCAACTGAGGGTCGAGGGAGAGCTTGGGGTAGAGAAGGAAACTCTGAGCCTGGTCACGTAGGACATCTGGGGCATTGGCGAAAACCGTCCACCAGTTCCCCGGAGTCCCCGACAATGTCCCAGGCTCGGCAACTGGGTCTTTGTCCCCAAACAGCAAATTATAAACATCTATAACGAACTGATTCTTAGCCTCTGAGCGAGGCACTTGGCGAGCTCTTGGCATGAAAACCTCCCGTGTTATTCGTGGGTATAAAGGGTTCCAACAATTTTATCCCTAAAATACCACCTGCTAATGTACAACATCAAGCTACGGCGTCAGCACGGTCATACGGCTCCTTTTCGGCCTTCTCGTTGTTTTCCGTATGGCTCCTACTCGACCCCCAGTACCTTTTATAAATATGTCGTGAACGCTGAAAAGTGACCGTTTCTCGTCTGGCCTGTACGTGTAGGTGAATGGTTGCCTACGTTCGCTAGCTCATACGTGCATCGGTTCCCGTTACCGGATTAACTTCGCGAGCATACGCCCACCAATTCTCCGGCGCACACTCTATGATGTTCATGTAAATGTCTTCTTGGCGTATCCCTGGATTACGCATGAGGTTGGCAACGGTCGCCGCGAACAGTGCTTGCTTTACCGAGGCTGGTCGTTGATTGAAGACGAATTGGATGAAAACACCGCGGTCGCCCCGCTTGATCCCGTAGTAGTTTGGGTCATAGACCATATTCCCTAGCTCAAGTTCGTGGGTAATTTAGAAGTAGTCGTCCTCTGGAACCTTGAAGACATCGATCATCGCGTGCTGGATGCTTTCCGAAATGGCTTGACGGTACTCCAGTGTCGTACCTTTACGAAGTGAGACAGAAATGATTGGCATCAGTGAACCTCCTTAAAATGGATTGGGACATCAGCACTGCCGCGTGTACATATGCGGGTTCTATGGCTCATGACCTTTCTGGCGCATGACGTTTCTAAAGAGGTCATGAGCCATCGAACCCGCATATGTACACACAGTTGCATCTATGTATGGTAGTATCTTACTAGAAGTTTTCAAGTCATACCAGAGTGTGTTGATACTAGTAGTAGCACTACCAGGGAAAGGACCGTCGCATGACGCAGAACGAGTTGCGCTCGGAACTCGCAAACTTCTTACGAACTCGGAGAAGTCACCTGTTACCAGGAGAAGTGGGGCTACTGCATGTAGCACGCCGCAAAACGGCGGGATTGCGACGAGAGGAATTTGCTCAGCTTACAGGTGTTGGCGTGACCTGGTATACCTGGCTGGAACAGGGACGAGGGTTCTGTCAGAACTCAAACCCCATCTTGGCAGGAAGGTCGCATCTTTGGTATGCTGATCTCAGCATTCTGACGGAACGAGGAACATTGACTCATGAACTGCCCTCATTGTATTGCAACTGGCACCAAGGAACGAGCAAAGAAAACCAAGCTTGGCTACGCCGTGTTTTTCTGTTCAAATTGCCAGCGTACTTTCAACGAACGAACTGGGGGTTCCAACATTTTTACCCTCCACATTCCCCTCTAAGGAAACTACAGTACAGTCATAAGATGCTATAAATGAATTTCAAGAGATGCATGAGCTCTCAAACCAACGAGACATGAGGCCAAGATCGATGTAGTCCGTAGAAAATGGTTGCTTCCCGTCTCTGAAAAGCCAAAACATACTTCATGAATGCATCTAACTGTAGTACATACATCTCATACATCTACATTCTCTTCTTGCTTAGAGGGGATTTTGGGGGAAGAAAATGTTGGGACCCCTTATCGGCACAGTTTTTGGTGAGATAGTGGAGACTTCTCTGCCGATAACATACCACAGAGAGAGGGTAGCTGTGCCGATAACCAAAATTATCGGCACAGTTCGACCAAATGGAAGTATCTCTCTTCCGAGGACGAGAGATGCGAAGCTGAGAGAGGGGAGAAGAGTCCTTCTGCATCTTCTTTGTGCTGGGATCTATGGTGCAATGGAACAGCAAAGCGGTTTAAGGGATAGCGGTAAAAGCTGCATAAAGAACAGCTATTTGCACCTTTTTCACTTGCCCTTAACTCTGAATCGGTGTTTTTACTCTTCTGACAGTTCGCGAACAAACAAAGAAAACGGTCGTCTGCATTGTTTCTTTCTTGCCATGAAACTCATAGCTATTTTTGTTCAACTCACAGCAACAAAAACGGGAAACTGAGGTTTTCTTCGCTGTTCAGATCAAAAGGCAGCCCTTAGATCACTTCTTTGTTCCATTGCACCACAAACCCCAAATCATGCTCTCTCAAAAAGCAAGCGAGCATCACCAGGTTTGTGCCAGACCCGCGAATTGATTCAAACGACAGTGTCGAAGACGGATTAGAAGGCAACAGGTAAACTGCTCAGTCCACGCAAGATGAAAGCACCTTTCCATGTAACCGCATCTCGTGCCACAGCAAGCCGTATATCTGGGAAGCGTCGGAGCACTGTTGTAAAGGCGATATCACCTTCCATCCTCGCCAATGGCGCTCCCAGGCACACATGAATTCCTTGCCCAAAGGCTACATGGTGATTGAGACTCCGAGCGATATCCAATTCTTCAGGTTGTGTAAAGTGTGTCTCATCGCGATTTGCCGAGGCCAACATCGTCAGAACCATATCCCCTTTGTGAATCTGTTGATCACCCAGTATCACATCTTCGCTTGCGTACCGAGGCGCAGGCGCGAGGACAGGACCATTGTAGCGCAAAAACTCTTCTACAGCTATTGGTACCAAACTGAGGTCAGCTTTCAGGCGCTGCAATTGTGCGGGAGCGTCGAACAGCATCAACATTCCATTGCCAATCAGATTTGAGGTCGTTTCATGTCCCGCAAAAACAAGGAGCGCAATCATTGAGACAAGCTCATTCTCACCAAGTCGATCGCCTGCCTCTTCTATCTGAACAAGTTGGCTGATTAAATCATCCTGTGGATGTGCTCGCTTCTCTGCAATAATTTTCAAGAGATACTCTGAAAACGTCTGGGTGATCATCAAGTGAGCGGAGTCCTGACGCGCGGCCTCTGCACCAGAAAACAATTTGGACCATTCACGAATCAGCCCCCGTCCCTCTGATGGCACTCCTAGCATGTTGGAGGTCACGTTAATCGGCAGAGGAAACGCATACTCGTTCACCAGATTCATATGACCCTGATCCTGGACGCGATCGAGCAGATTGTCTGCAATTTTTTGAATGCTTGGGCGTAAGCTTTGAATATACTTGGGTGTAAATGCTTTGGAGACAAGACTTCTCAAACGCCGATGATCTGGCTCATCAACCGCGATCATCGAATGGGTGAGAAGCCCACCAAGAACACCGACACGAGGTGGCAACTGTTGATCAAACTGTTGATCAGCAGTATACGAGATCGTTGTTGGATCAACAGTAAAAACCTTGTTTTTCAAGACCTGAACCGCTTCCTCAAGTCGTGTTATCATCCAAAGGGATGTGCTCTCTCGTCCAGGCATAGGCATTGCAACCACGGCTCCTTTTGAGCGCAGTTGTGTAAACAGAGGAAACGGATTAGCAACAAACGCTTCATTGAAAAGGCCAGTAAAGATTGCTCCTCCTGGCGCCCTGTTCTCTTTTGGGCTGTTCATATATGCTCCTACTTTTGTACCACGTTTAAGTATTCCTTCTCAAGGACCTTTATCGAGGCGAACTTGGCTTCGCCGTCCAACGAGCTGGTTTCCCGCGACTCACGCTGCACGACCTCCATGCCTCATGAGGTTTGCTTGTCTCGACTGAAGAAGTTGATCACGTCCTGGGGGGTGGGCTTGTTCACGGCGGCAGTGGCTGCGGCGGTGCGCTCCGCGATGCGAGGAAACAGCACTTGCTCGTATGCGGTGAGTGCGGCCTCGATGTCGTCGGGGTGCGCGGCGATGGCCTTGCCGAGTTCGGCACCGTCCTGCATAGCGAGGTTGGCACCTTCGCCGTCCGGGGGGAACAGGTGAGCGGCGTCGCCGAGCAGGGTCACTCCCGGCATCCTGCGCCAGGGGAGCTCGATCGGCAGTGCGTTGTGGGGGCGCAGGACCGGCGCGGTGTCGCTGTCGGTGATGAGCTCGGGAGCCCAGCCATCGAACTCTTGCGCGATCCGCGCGATGGCTGCGGCGGGATTGGTGAAGTCGATGCCAGCGAACCACGTCAGCGGCTTCGACAGTTCCACGTAGGTGTGTAGGGTCTCGCCGCTCTCTCGGTGCGCGAAGATTCTCTTCTCGTCCGGACCGAACACGAACAGCGACCCACCACCGACTGCTTCTGCGGCGGCGGGGTGGCGGGTGTCGCAGTCGAACAGGTAGGTCTCGACGAACGACGTGCCGACGTACTCGGGGGTGGCGTCGGAGAGCAGCGACCGGACCCGGGACCATGTGCCGTCCGCACCGACGAGCAGGTTCGTGGTGGCAGTGGTGCCGTCCACGAACGTCAGCGTATGTTGACCGTCGCCGAGGGCCGAGACGTCGGTGAGCTTTTTTCCCCACTGGATCGTCTCCGCAGGCAGGGATTCGAGGAGAATCCGTCGCAGATCGCCCCGAAGCACCTCGGGACGCCCACCTGTGCCGTCGTCGGGCTGATCGAACAGCACCATGCCGTACTGGTCGAGCACACGCGTCGCCTCGCCGCCCTCGTGGATGATCGCGCGGAACACGTCGGTCAGACCAGCCGCTTCGAGCGCGAGCTGCCCGTCGTGTTCGTGGATGTCGAGCTGACCACCCTGGGTGCGTGTCCCTGCCGAGGGGTCTGCCTCGTAGATCGTTGCGGAGATGCCGTGGACGTGGAGGATGCGTGCGAGGATGAGGCCGCCGAGGCCCGCACCGATAATCGTAATGGGTTGTTCTACCATCATGTTTCCTTGTCTTCTACAAGAACGATATATCGTTCTTGTTGCTGTAACGATAGCCTCTCTGCGTGAGAACTGTATGTGTGCTGTGCTACCTCTCTCTGGAGTGACCATATTCCAACGGGAATACCCTACGCGAACACGACTGAGAAGAGATTTGGCGGGTGAAAGAGGCGTTTCTCACCTTCCTTTTCTTCCCTGTTTCGCACAAAGCAAGCATATGGTGTGAATTGTTCTCCACTCTCACTCATCGTCTTGAATGACGTGTATGCAGTAAATGAGCTTCTAAAGCTCCCTGAATGCTTCGCATCTACTTTTCCCGTTGGAATATGGTCACCCCAATGTGTTCTTCTGGCCTCCTACTTGTTGGCTCATATGGTGTACTCCTTTTGCATTAAGAGCTTGACTGTTTTTGTGGGTTGCGGTCTGCCACGTCCAGAAGTGTATGGAAATGACGATCTAGGTCGTTGAAGACAATCTCGACTGCACGTGTGAGTTCGTCGGTCACGGCACCAAGAGACGTATCGGCTACCACGCTCCGACCAATAGAGTCAGTAATCATTTGAAAGACCGAAATGAGCGCGGCTGCATGAGCATGCGCAATCGCCGGATGAAGAGTAGGGCACGTTGCAGTGATGGCGGCAGCAACGGTTTCGACTTGCTGATCGCGGACCTCCAAGGCGAACCGACGGATACTGGGGCTAGTAATGCACAACGCCGAGAACTCACCGCGCGCTTGAGCGAGGTCCACATGGCGGAACCGCTCGATATCCTCGCGTGCCACCGTATGCAGAACTGTAGCCGGGCTTGTTCCGTGTGGCCTGTTGACAACCATCTGTCGATAGCGCTCACGAATCTCTTCAGCTCGATCAAGCACCAGGTCTTGTTTTGACGGAAAGTAATTGTAGACCGTTTGATCTGAGATGTCTACTGCCTGTGCGACATCGGCAATGGAAACCTGATCAAAACCGTGGACAGCGAAGAGCCGTGCGGCGGTATCAGCAATATGCTGGCGCATCTGTGCCTTTTTGCGTTGTCGTAATCCTGTATGCTCCATAGAAATATATACTATCACAAATATTTGGTTATTTCAATATTTTGTTTGAGTAAAATAAATGGTGAGATGAATGCTCACTGTTGGAGAAGTAGCACAGGTTTCATTCAAGTGTATCTTCGAGATCGCACGCACCCGTTGGACAGAGCGCGGTGCGTTCAATGGTGATGCTTTCCACACTGTACCACTTTCCCCGCACTCGAAGCAGAGCTTGCAGGCACCCCTTCTTACTTTTCCTAACCGCCATCACCTGTGCCACTCCCCATTGTACTCGTGTACACGGATGATGTGCTTGCTCCCAGAGCGCAGCCTTGATTTCTTCACTACTCGTTGATTGCATCACCTTCTCCTTCTGAATGCAGAGTAGGTGCTGGTGCGGTGAGAGGAAAGAGATGAGCATATGGGACTGGCGGGTGAAAGAAGGGAGAGAGATCGACCAGGAGATCGGTGGTGAGTTCGAGCGCACAGGCGACATGGTAGACCGTCTGAGCGGCATCGTCGCTCATGACGAGTGGGTAGCCAGCAAAGGCTGACCCACAGTAGGGACACAATTCGTTGAGACTGCATACTCCTGCTCGCAGACGGTGGTCATCATTGATAATGAGCATGAAAGGTTCCTCCACTAGAAACATCATCAGAGCGAGATCGGCTCTTCCTGTCAAGAGTGTAGGCAACTCCTCATGAGTTGACAAGAGGGTTAGCCAAACGAGACTGCCCAACTACGTGAAGGATGTTATGCGGAGGTCTCCCCTGAGCCATGAGTCAGTATGAGACGAAGCTACTGACGAACCTGTGCAAGAATGTGGAATTATTCTTTTATGGTGTCTCAACGAGACCTCTAGCGAGAAAGAGAAGAAAAACGGAAAAAGTGTTTTTCGTGTCTTGTATGACTTCATTTTTCCCTTGCTTCATCTCTGTCGATACGCCGCCTCTAGAGACAATGCATCACGCTCCTGCACAGATTCATCAACATCTTCATCTTCCCTCAAATATCTCCTGGTTCTAGCTCTCACGGAAAAGCGGTCGAATGATGATGGATGCAGATCCCGCATCCACGGTCAGGCCCTCACCATTTGGAGCAATTGCAAAGCCGAGAAGACCGTCGATGGTACTTACCTCTGCAACGGGACCATCGAGGATCATTCGCACGTTCCCACCTGAGTAGGGCATCGTCCACGTTTCCTCTTTCACACACGCGGAAAGCTCGTTGGCTGTTATCCTCATCTGAAGCACACGCTCACTCCCTGATACAACCTGAATCGACGTGCCTTCTTCCTTCGGTGTCCACGTCACGTCGAGCACCTGACCGAGATTGGCTTGCCTGTTCTCAACGACCTCACCTTGATATCGACTCACATCAGGGTGAGGACTCGCTACGAGACGGGCGTTTTCTAGGCTCAGTACATAGGGAATGCTGTGTGCATTGCTCCATCCGGCTACCGCGTCCTGTATCCCACGCATCCATAGGAGCAGGCATGGTCGTCCAGCAGCATCGCGGAAAAAAGAAGGCGCGTAATAACTGGATCCGAACGTCAGTTGTCCCCAGGTCTCTGCTGTGAAATGGTCGTCCACCCATGTTCCTATTCCGTAGCCAGCGTAGTAGAGGACGTCGTTGTCCCAGACAGAGGAGACGATAACGTGCCGACCGTCGAGTTCAAAGAGTTGGGGACACTCCCAGAGAGTGCCCATCCACACCGGTTCCTTTTCATTGGTCGAGCGCTGCGCCGCAATGCCCTCGTACGTCCATGTGTGCAGGTCTCTAGAAGCGTAGCTGAGCGCACATGCCGTGCCGTCACTCAAACCCGTACCAACAAACATGCGCCAGTGTTCTCCGTCACGAAATATAAACGGGTCGCGATACGCAACGATGTCAAGGTTCGTAGGTGCAGACACCACCACTGGCCCTTTTTTCCAGGTGATCCATGCGTCATCTTCCGAGGTTGCCACCCGAATGCGCCCAATTCTAAAATCGTGTTGCATGATGGAGGTATAGAAAATGCGACCGTGGCCTGTTCCATCGATAACAAGTGATCCTGACCAGATGCCATCGTCGCCGTCACCGGGTGCGAGCGCGACTGGAAGGCGAGTGAGTTCGAGCAAGGTGCTCCCAACGGCATGACCCCAGTGGCACTGAGGTGCCCAGACCATACTGCTGGGAACGTACTGGTAGAACAGGTGGTACGCCCCGTTGTGGTACGTAATGGCATGTGGATCGTTGATCCAGCCGGTCTGGGCAGTAAAGTGAAGGAGTGGTCGCATGTTATTTCCCTTCCCTGTCGAAGCGAGCGCGGATGTCTCGTGCCTGTGCGACGTTCCCTTGTTCCCAGGCGTCAACTTCGGAGTGACGTTCAGCACGCACAGCGTCTCTGGCGGCGATGAACCGCTCCATACGTTCAGCCGCTGTGTGGTGAGCCGTCTGTTGTTCGGCCGTGAGTTCGGGAAGGGGAGTTTCGATGATGCGAGGAACGGGTCTCAACGGCAGACGTTCCTCAACACTGGGAACGGTCAAGACAGGTGAGGGAAGAGTCTGATACCAGTACACAGTCGAAGACCAGTCATCGGACAGATGGTTCGCATGTCCATGTTCGAACGTCACTTTGACGCGTTTTTCAAAACGGATCGGATCCACCATATGGAAGCGGTAACTGTGATGGAACCCAGGTACGTCCTCTTCGTGGACGATGGTGCCATTAAACAAGTAGGCATTCTGTTGCATGCCCCATGCGTGGCCGAAATAGTCCTCCATCCCGGTTCCATGCATGCTCGGCGGCCATGTGTCGTCATCAATAAAAATCATGTCATCACCCTCGCCCCACCACGAGCCCTGGAAGTGACGGACGGCAAGGACGCATCCAACGTAATGACCGCGTCCTTCGGTTTCGAGTGCAACGTAGTTGTTCTTTCCGTCGAGGTTGGGAAGGGTTGTTTCAATGCTGTTTGCCTGAAGGTTGGGACCCCAGCCCTGGTTCGGCAGCGCACGTCGCCAGTGGGCATGGAAGTAGACGGTATCATCTGGGAGCGGCTCGTGCGACAGCTCGTAATCAATGTAGAAGTACTGAAGATATGGGATGGTGTTCTGGTTCTCCACCACAATGCGTGCGCGCTTGCCAAACGGCATTCGGAAATAGCTGTTGAACGCTGCGCTCCCACCAAAGGTATGCAGCTCTGGTTCTTTCGCAGAGACAGAAAGCGGAAGGGAATCATACGAACCCGACAAAGAATTCATCAACCCGAAGAAGTCGCCAAGCGGGGCAAGGACACTGGGAGTCTCCTGGTCATCCCAGTATATCTTGAGCACTATCTTCCGGTAGTAATCCGGGTCAACAATCTCCCAGCTCACGCCGAGCGCGTTGTGAATCTCAAGCATGGGAACGCCAACCAGTGCAGGGTCGATCTGTCCCGGCCCCGGCTGAATGCGGCATGATTGGGTCATCCAGATGTGAGTGATAGAACCAGGTCCTTGCACATCGGCGAGCGTACGCTCTTCGCCAGGCATGATCATCCAGTTATCCCGGTTCCGTCCGCTTTGATCGAAACTCGACGCTCGCGCTGAGCGAGCACTACGAGCATGCGTCAGATCGCCAAGAAGGCCAGATGGAGGAATGAAGTTCTTCATTGAGTCCCTTTCTTTCTGTGTTGTCATTGATATCGTATTCCTTTCTGCAAGACTTGTCCCTCCATTAGCCCTTCACTGCACCTACCGTCATGCCCGTGACCACCTGTTTTTGGAATATTGCGTAGAGAATCAGCTGCGGTATGACGACGATGGTCGCGGCAGCCATCATGCCCCCATAATCAACGCTATAGACACCCTGGAACTGAGAGACGGCGAGGGACACCGTCGTCATCGACGGATTGTTGATCAAGATAGAGACGAACGGAAATTCGTTGAAAACGTAGACCACATTGAAGATCAGCACCGTCGCAATGACTGGCTTCATGAGCGGCAGAACGACGCTCCAACACAGCCGAAAGAGACCAGAACCATCGATGATCGCCGCTTCCTCGATCTCCTCCGGTAACTCACGAAGAAAGCCAGTGAAAAGCAAGGTGTTAAAGGGAATGGAGACCGCGACATAGGGGATGATGAGTGCCACGTAGGTGCCGTATAGTCCGAAGAGCAGATCGAGCTGATAGACTGGAAACAGTAAAATGTAGACCGGTATCGCAAGTCCGGCAAGCAGAAAGAAGCGGAGGTTGGACTGGAGCCGGGGATGCTTGAACACCATCCGCGTCAAAGCATAGGACGACATAAATGTAATCACGGTGCCAACGAAGACGGAGGTGACGGCCAGCAAGATCGTGTTGCCATACATCTGAAGCAGCGGCAGCGTCGTGAAGGTATTGATGTAGTTCTTGAAGCTGAGTGTACTCAAAGAGAATGGATTGGACAAGATCTGGCTGTTACTTTGAAAGGAGAGCAGGATGATCCAGAGCAACGGAAGCAAGATCAGAAACGTGATCAGATACGCACTGAGACCTGCGATAAAAAGTCCTCGTCTACGCTTCGTGTGTGGAGAAGTCGAGAGTCGGTCTTTTTTCGTACTCGCACCCTTGGACACAAGCCGTGATGACCGGATTTCTTGTTCAACACTGTGTATCGTCATGCAAGCCTTCTTTCTCGCAGAATCAGGAGGTAGCCAATCGAGAAGATCGCTCCGAGTACCGTGATGATGACAGCGAGAGCCATGCCAGGCCCATACCGCTGGACAGTGAACGTGATGTAGTACATGTAACTGACAAGCACTTCGGACTGATGGACGGGACCACCGCCCGTCAACTGGTAGACAAGCTCGAAAATCTTGAACACATTGGTGATGATGAGGACCGCCACAATCGCGAAGGTCTCGCGCATCATGGGCACCATCACGTAGCGCATCTGCTGGAATCCTGTCGCTCCATCAATCCTGCTCGCTTCCATTACATCAGCTGGCAAGACTTGCAGACCAGCGTAGAAAATCGTCATAGCGAACCCGAGTGAGCTCCAGATAAACACGAGCGAGACGGAGTACGGAGTCAGCGTGTTGCCCCCAATCCAAACTGGGGGGTGCATGATGTTGAAGAGACTCAATACTTTGTTGATGAGACCCAACTTTGGGTCCAGGATGAATATCCAAATCAGCCCCACGAGAATGGGTGCAATGATAGCCGGAGCAAAGACCAACGCTCGCAGAAGCCCGGCACCAGGGATATTGCGCTGCAGAAGGAGTGCCAGGAAAAAGGCACCAGGAATCAGGACGACCACGCTAAGAACGAGAATAATGAACGTGTTGTGCAAGGTTGACCAGAAAAGAGGATCCTTTGCGAGAGTGACGTAATTTTTGGCACCTACAAAGTGTGGCGTTCCAAAACCCACGAAGTTTGTGAAGCTATACCACAGTGAATACCCTACGGGATAGACGATAAACAGCGAGAAGACGATGAACGCAGGGGCGATCATGAGAAAAAGCTTCCAACGTGCACTCAGCCAGATCATGGCACACATCCTTTCAAATGCTGGCGACCCCACCAGACGGTTCTCCACGAGAAGGGAAATGCGAAGCGAGGTCAGGGACGCATGCGTCCCTAACCTATGGGTTTAGCTTCCGGAAGAAATCGCGGTTTGCACCAGATCGACGGCCTGCTTCGGCGACATCTGCCCCTCGATAACACCGTACATGCTGTCGTACATAGCATTTGCTACTGCTGTCGACACAACCAGATCTGGCTGCGTCGCTGGGCTGATGAGTCCAGGTTGCGTCGCTGCATCCACAACTGTCTTGAACACGCTATTCTTGCTCACATCTATCTGTGGTTTGTAGTCGGTCACTGGTGTCTGTCCGTTGTCCGCAAGCAACTGCTGCCCCGCATTGCTGTAGTAGAACCCGAGAAACTTCTCGACCGCGGCATACTTGGTCTGGTTGTTCTTCAGTTGTGCGCTGACTGCGAAAGGTGCCGAAGCGACATTCATCACGATATTCTGGTTCCCCACGCCATCTGGAAAGGTGGGACCAATCCAGAAGCCAACCTGGTTCGCTATTGGCGACGACTGAATGGAACTAGAGGCAAACACTCCTGCGTCGAACATGGCAGTTTTCCCACTGGTGAAGGAACTCATCGCCTGGAAATAGCTTTGCGTTGAGACGTTCGAGGCGAAAGCACCAGCTTGACGTAACTGAGCGATATGTTCGTACAGATGCAGGAAGTCCGGATTATCATAGCTGCTCTTCCCAGCAAGGATGCTCTTGTACTTGCTTTCAAAGCCAAAGTTGTCAAGATCACGTAAGAAGGACCAGACACTATAAGGCGAGTTGTTGGCCCCATTGGCAAGCGGAACGATTCCCTTGGACGAGAGCACTTTCGACACATGCAAGAAATCATTGAAGGTCACGGGAACCTGCAAGCCGTTGTCAGCCAAAATCTTTTTATTGTAGTAGATACCGGTGAGCAGCCCTTGATATGGCACTCCATACTGAGCACTGCCCGAATTGAACTGCGCGAGCATGCTGGAAGAAAAATGTGATGTCAGATTGAGATCTTTGAGCATGGGTGCCAAATCGAGGACATCTCCTGCCTGTGACATCTGCGTGGCAGTGGAGTTGTAGACCCAGAAAATATCCGGTAGCGTGTGGCTCTGGGCAGCAATGGTCAAGCTCTGCAAATGCTGTGCGACAGGTTGTCCAGTCAGGTTCACCTTGATGTTCGGATTCTGCTTCTCGAACGCCTGCGCAATCGCATACGTTGCAGGATCCGTGGCTTTCACGTTTGTATTCTGCATGGACAGGGTAATCGTCGTGGGACTGTTACTGCTTGCTGTGCCTGTGTCTCCGCCACATCCAGCAAAGATGCTTGCAACGAGTGCAAACAGCATCAGCGATGTGAAGGCTGCAACGTGTTTTCGCATGGATACATACGTCATGACGCGATTCTCCTTTATACATTACCTCATGTATAGACTACTACACAGTAGTTACTGTGTGTCATGCACGGTGTGAGCGTCGATGGAACTCTTTGTAGATCGCCTCGTTCTTGATTTTGAACTCGAGTAGCGAACAGTGAGAAGCAACGCTTCAGAACTATTTAGCCGCCGTGTGGAAGGAAAGCACTCTTGATATCTCAAGGAACCCTTGCACACCCTCGAACAAGTTATGTTATGAGAGACACCTCCTTACTAGATGCTGCTGCACAGCTAGGCAGATTGTCGTTCAATGTACGGACAATCAATAATATGCTGAACTGGAGGAAGCACTTCGCCGTTCTGTTCCAGCAAAAACTCGACCGCCCACTTGCCCATCTCGTAATGAGGCAATTGTATGGTAGAAAGGGAAGGAGAGAGCTGGGCGGCAATCAATTCCTGGTTATCAAACCCCATCACAGCAACATCACCGGGAATGGAAAGCCCCATTGTACGCAGGGCATCATAGGCACCCATTGCGACGAGATCTTTGAAACAGAAAATGGCGGTTGGTGGCTCAGGTAAACGCAGCAATTCCAACGCCCCCTGGTATCCCCCATCGCTCGTCTCGCATTGATATGAGCACACAAGTTCCTCATCGAAAGAGACCCCATATGCTTGCAACGCCTGCTTATACCCTTCTAAGCGTCCAAAGGTAGCAGGAATGGACTCAATGTTGTTGATAAAGCCAATACGACGGTATCCCTTGCTCAATAACACCTCAGTTGCCCTTCGCCCTCCTTGTACCTCATTCGGCACGACTGAAGGTAAAGAGCGGTCGGCACAAAAGCAATCAACCAATATAGTGGATCTCTCGTACATGTTGGCCGAGAGTGTGACTTCCTGGTGGTACATGGCAGCGTAGAGGATGCCCTCGACCCGGCGTTCGAGCATCATTTCAACAGCTTTTTCTTTCGCCGCGGCATCCGAACCAATATTGACGATCAACAGCAGTTTTCCATATGCCCAGGCAGCATCTTGAGCACCTCGAATAATATTCACTGCATGTGGAGTGGTGGCAATTTCATCAGTGATAAAGCCAATGGTATGGGTTTGATTGGTGCGTAACCCTATCGCAGCCATATTTGGGTGATACGAAAGAGTCTTTGCCACCTGCAGGATACGTTCTTTCGTTTCGGCAGGGATGTTCGCAGCAGAAGCGTGATTGTTGAGCACAAAAGAAACGGTTGTCTGAGAAACGCCCGCCTCACGAGCGATATCTGACATGGTAGCCGGACGTTTTTGCGGTTGACGAGCCATATGCATTGCATTTCACTAAAAGAAGAAATAGTTGTTAATGCGAATTAGTAATTCGTATTACTAAGCCAAGTAAAACATATGTAGGGTCGTTTGTCAAGTGTTTTGAGTTGAGTTTCTGACGTCTTGATAGAAGGGTTGTGAGGAAGAAGAGAAAGTGATAGGTTGAGGGAAAAGCGAACAGAAAATTGGATGAGTTTTTGTGTTTCTGGAAGCACTGGGTATGATGCAGGGGTTTGGCAAGGAAAACTTCCTAGAACAGCCATATTGACCTGTAGAACAGGAATCGCATTGTCTCATCGGAAATTTTTCTTTCCAAGACTCTCCTCGGCATTCTTTGAGCGACGTTGATACGGTGTTTCGCAGGGCAGGACCTGATATCGTCCCATGTATAGTGAAGCACTCAAGAGACTATCATGAGACCAACGAGAAAGATTGTGGATGAGGCACGAGCAGATATCGCTGTCGTTTCGACGCCTGTGCCTTCCCAAAAACCACGGTGGAGGTGGGAGCGAGTTTGCAGATGCGGCGCGAAGTCCTGAGACAGATGGCCTTCTCTGATGCATCCTCCTCGACGGGTGTATAAGGCAGAGGTCGAAGAGGTGCTCGTACAAATGTGGAATTAGTTTGTCAAATTCAGTCAACCGACATATCACTTCATTGTATTGAGGTGAGGGTGCCTGTTACTTGCTCGTGCCCTTGAAACTCTCTCGTTCATTCTGTCGTAGTACCCCTCTATTCAATTGAAGAGGGACTTGGAAAAAAACCTACTCGCTTCTCTTTTGGTGTGCTTGTCCTGCTTGTTGCCTTTCTCCAAAAACATCACATTCTTTTTCTTATTCTCTCGATATGTCTTACTCTTTTTGCCACTTTAGCAAGCAGCATCTTTTACTTCTCGCGGCCTCGTAAGCGTTAAGGGAGACATGGTATCGGAGCAGACGTATGGTTTATAACACGCTAGTAAATGAAACACTGACAGTGAGGGAGAGCCATCTTCTCGAAAGAACTCAGTATCAGTCGAGCTATCGCAAGGTTCTCCACGTACCACCTTTTCATGCAGTTACACCTGAGGGACTTCTTGCTCTGCTTTCTCGCCCCAGACGCTCAGATAGACCCAGACCTGGCAAAAGTCCTGTGCTTGCTGTTCCTCCAGCATACGCTGGTAGATCCCTTCGACCTCGTCCTGTGTAGTCACTCCCATCTTGACCAGAAAGGGCTGCATCAATTTATAGCCCGTCACACAATCCTGATACACGTCCTGATAGGCGTGGGTCCCCATTGAGCAGTCAAGAACATGAGCCTTGTACTGGATGTTGACGTAGCCCGCATCGCGGAAGAACCTTCCCAGCATGGGGGTAATACCAATATGGCGTCCATCGGGGGACAGGCTTTGGCCTGTCTGCTTCATCGCCTCAACTGACATGCCATAGAGTCGTTCGGTTGCCAGACTATTGGTGAGCGGCCCCTCTGTTTCCGTGAGCACAAGCACTCCTCCTGGTCGGGTCATCCGTCTACACTCTTGCAGCAGTTTGGGCCAGGCGTTAGGACTCATGAACGCAAACAAGAAACGACCATTGATCAGATCAAACGCATTGTCGGGAAAATCGAGTGGTTCACGAGCGTTGTGGACCTGAAAGGTGACATTGCCTATTTCCTGCTCGTGAGCCTGAACCTGTGCATACTCAATCATGAGCTGACTGATATCAATCCCTGTCACCTGCATCTCGGGATGCGCTGATGCCACTGCACGTGCCCATCCACCGGGTCCGCAGCCGAGATCGAGGAGACGACGGATGGAAGCGTGTTCCAGAGGGTCTGGAAACAATCCGCCCATGCCCTTTGTCAGGAGACGATCCTGACGAAGTAGACGGGCCATTTCTGCCGCATTTTCCGCATCCAACACATAGGCTGTGTTGCTCTGTTCGGGTTCAGGTGTCATAGAAATTCCTCCTTGTCCTGCTTCTCATATACCCCTTCTCTACAAGAGAAGAGCACACATTCTCATCCATTTCTCCCCACACTCCTTTAGGTCTTCTCGTCTGGCTTCTAGTATACAGAAAGGGAGAGAGTCTCGCAAGATGTGCTTCCACCTTGACAAGCAGGAAGTGATTTACTACACTCCCCAAGAACCTATTTCATTATTGCTCTTAGGAAGAAGGAACATTTACGCGTATGGATCTTCACACGAACTCGTCTTTCCATGTGTATGCACCTCTCATGCTTGAGCAGGCAGATGCGGGGGTTGCTCTCTATGATATGCAGACCTTCCGCTTGCTCGCGGCAAATACGTTGTACCAGACGCTCATTATCACGTATTTCCAACCCTTCTGGCAGGAGGGAGAGGCTCTGGGTCATTGCTTCACTGACTGGCTCCCCACAGCTGAAGTCGTGACGCATGAGACGATCTTCCGCGAGGTTGTAGAGACAGGCATGGTCTATCACGCAGGAGAGTATGTGTTTGCGATGCAAGAAGAGCATCCGACGCATTGGCTCTGGAGCCTCAAACCAGTACGCGATTTCGAAGGACAGATGACGCATCTGCTTCAGACCGTGAGTGAAATACCACACGAGGTGGTCCAACAGCAACACGCAGAGCAGAGTCAGGACCTTTCCGAGTACGCTCTGCGTACCAGCGAGGCGAAGCGTCATCAGCTTGAGGTCATCACCTCCGTAGCGAATAGTGTCCATGAACCCTTCAATATCGAAGATATTGCCAACACCGCTCTCGATGCGCTTGCGCGTCATTTTCATCCTCGTGGCCTCTTTCTGCACACTGCGGACGCCGTTCAACAGGCACTACATGTGCTTAGCTTTCATCTACCCACTCACCAAGAGCATGACGTAATCGCGCTGCACTATATTCCATACAGCAGTTCGCTCTTTCTTGCACAGGCTCCCTTGCATCATGATCCCCTTCTCATCGAAGACCTGCACGATGCGATAACCGTAGGGGTAATCGAGAGGGATGATCCATTAGTGATGGCTGGAATACAAAGTGTCCTGTGTGTTCCCCTCTGGTTTGGGGATCAGTTTGAGGGAGTGGTGACCACTCTGTTTCCCACTGTGCTTGATGCTGATGCTCCTGAGGTTCAAGCGTTCGAGGAATGCGGCATACATCTTGCTGCGGCACTCGCGCATGCACGCCTCCACACGGCAGTCGAAAATGAACGGACGCGGCTCCGCGTGGTGTTGGATCAATTGCCAGAGGGCATTCTTCTGACCGAGGTCACGAATGGAGTGGTGAGCTATGCGAACACGTCAGCAGAACAGCTGCTCGGCGTCCCTCTATCCGAGCTGGTTGGAACGCCATTAGATCGACACCTGCAAGCGCATCCTGAGATGGACCAGAAAGGGCAAACGATGCCACCTTGGAACTTTGCCCTGGTTCGTGCGCTGTCTGAAGAGACCGTGAGCGCGCAAGAAACGCTGGTGAAGAAGCCGGATGGCAGTACGGTCATCACCCTCTGTTCGAGTGCTCCCCTCTTTTCATCTCATGAAGCCTTGACAGGAGCAGTGCTCGTCTTCCAAGATATCACCACCCAAAAAAGCCTTGAACAGTACAAAAGCGACTTTCTCTCCATGATCAATCATGAACTGCGTACTCCTATCACCGCCATTGCCGGTTTAGCAGAACTTCTTTCTATGAACCGTGCCACGCACGATTTCGATTCCCCACGGAGCCAACGGGCTCTGACCCATATCCTTGAGCAGAGTCATCACCTGACATCACTCATTGAGACCATGCTTGATCTTTCTCGCATTGAGCAGGCGCACTTTCCCATAAAGCGAGCATCACACGATATTCGTCGTCTCTTGATCCATGCGGTCGAAGGGCAGATGGCGACCACCCGTCGTCATTATCTTTCCCTGGTGATAGAAGAACGTAAGGAAACTAATCCCCTCGTAGGCAGTGTTGACGAAGAGCGTCTGGTGCAAGTCTTTAATAACCTGATGAGTAACGCTATCAAATATAGTCCTGCAGGAGGAGAGATTGAGGTCGGGCTACGCGTCAGAACGGAACCTCAGACTCCAGATATCCCCTCTGAGGTCCTGATCTGGGTGAAAGACCAAGGCATTGGGATTGCTGCGACTGAGACATCGCACATCTTCAAACGCTTTCACCGCTCCGCGACCCTTGACCCTTCCCTTAATGGATTAGGAATTGGACTCTATCTGGTCAAAGAGATAGTGACCCGGCACGGTGGACGCGTCTGGGTTGAGAGTGCAGAAGGACAGGGATCGACCTTCTATATGCTCTTGCCTCTCATGACGCAGTGACACCTTCTTTGTAGGAAGCACAGAGGCTCGCTGAGAATGCGTCTAAGAATGCTATAAGAGGCAGAACGAATTGAGAGACGGTCGTGTATGAGCACTTTGAGTGAACCCATTTGACCGGATATGGAGGGGAGAACTTCTCACAGCATCTCTCCCTCCTTGCCGAAGCACGGTAGACCGCTGACCCATGAACGGTGAGATGGTTTTGATGCGATCTTTTCTGTCTTGCATACTGGCAGCGTATGATGCGCGTTGCATCATGAGAAATCTTGGTTTGAGACGGCCGAGAAGAGAATGCTTAGGATATCTTTTTGTGCTGTTCAGCGAGGTGAGAGCCTTGCATTATCACACGTTGTTGAGAAGACAAGAGGGCGCATTGCGTCATCAGAAATCTTCCTGTGCATCAGCCTCATTAGAGCAGAAATTACTTCATGTATTGGGTGTTTCCGTTAGGTATAGCCTGATGGAAACACCCTCTTTCATTCAATGAAGGAGATGCTACAATGAGATCAAACAGGAAGATTTCTGATGAGGCACGTCATGATGTCGCTGTCATTGCGGGACCTCCGTCTCATCAGGGAAATCATCACGCGGGGAAAAAGATGGTAGGGGGATTGGGGTTACACATGCGACGCGAGGTCTTAAAGCAGATGAGTCCGAGATATCGGGAGGCATCTGTAGCTCAGAAACGACAGCTCCTTGACGACTTCACGCACCTGACGGGGTATCATCGTCGGTATGCGATGTGGCTCTTGAAGCATCATGTTGGGCAAGGACAGCACCCATGTGTGCAGGTGCGTCCACGGAGATACGCCTTAGAAGTCGAAGAGGTGTTGGTGCAGGTATGGAAGCAGACCAATCGCGTGTGTAGCAAACGGCTGATCCCGTTTCTACCCACTGCGATTGAGGCGATGGAGCGGCACGACCATCTCCATCTCACTCCGGACTGTCGAACTCGCTTACTTTCGATGAGTGCATCAACCGCAGACCGCCTCCTTCGCCCGCATCGACAGCAAGAGCTGCGTGGTTTGTGTACGACGCGAGCAGGGACCTTGCTCAAGAGCACCATTCCCATTCGCACCTTTGAGCAGTGGGATGAGCAAGTGCCTGGGTTTGTCGAAGCGGACCTCGTGGCGCATTGTGACTCTTCAGTGGAGGGAACCTATCTCTTTACTCTCACCATGACAGATATTGCCACTGGGTGGACCGAATGCCTTCCTCTCCTGACCAAGAGTGCCGAAGCAGTGCTTGCCGCTGTGCAGCAGGCTCGTTCTTTGTTTCCCTTTTCCCTGTTGAGCTTGGATACCGATAATGGGACCGAGTTCATCAACGATCTCCTCGTGAGCTATTGTGAAGCCGAACAGATTACCTTTACGCGAGGGCGTCCTGCGCTCAAAAACGATCAATGCTATGTAGAGCAGAAAAATGGGCACCTTGTGCGTCAGGTGGTCGGGTATGTGGGAGAGCCAGCCTTTGCGTGCTTGAATGACCTGTATCGAGTGCTCAGTCAGTATGTCAACTTCTTTCAACCGTCGATGAAGTTGTGTGCGAAATTCAAAGAGGGAAAAAAGGTTCGACGCATCTACGATGAGGCCAAGACGCCCCTCATGCGTCTTCTGCAAGCAGAGGTGCTTCCAACAGAGCAGAAGTGTGATCTGACGAAGCGGTTCGAGACCCTTGATCCTGTGCGTCTTTTAGAGCAAGCGCAACAGGCACAACAGGTCCTCTTTCTTGGTGCCGTGAGCATTTTTGCCCAGAGCGAGAAGAGACGACGACTGTGTGGGAGTGAGCGGTTTCGCGTCGTCGGGAGGCCGCTGTTGCCAAGTGCTGCTGATGCCTTGTCGCGCATGGAGCCTGAGCCTGGGACAGGAAGGGAAGAAGAGGGGCCGTCAGGAACAACGACGTTGTTGGAGTGGCATCGAACCCGCAATGATCCCTTTCAGGAACAGTGGGAGGTGATTGCCAAGTGGGTGCGTGCTGATCCTACGCGGAGTTGTCGAGCGATGTTTGAGGAACTGCGACGGCTGTTTCCCGACCGCTATCAGCCCTCGCATTTGCGAACGTTGCAACGAGGGGTGTGCAAGATACGTGCGCGGCTCGCTCGCGTGAGCGTGAAATCGCAGAGGGATGTACCTCACGTAACCGTGTCTCCCATCCTCGTGTCAGAAGAGCAGGAACAGCAAGACGAGGTGAACGAGCATGAGGGGAGTGCTATTCCGTCCTCTTATGGTGAGGTGCCTGCCCACGACCCATCCCTCCCGTCTTCTTTGGGTTCACAAGAAGAACCATTGTCTGAACATGCTCCTCTCAAGCCGTCCACGAGGAACGAAGAGCAGATGCCAGAAACATCGCTCGTGTCGGACACCTTACCAGAGCCAACGAGGTCCGGCAAGAACCCCATGAGCACCACGATATGAAGAGGCGATGGGAGACTATCTGGAGGCTCAACGGCGAGCGGAGCAACGACTAAAGACGATGGAATGGCACAAGACAGCTCTGGGTTTGTTTGGGCAGTATCTGCGAACCGAGTGTGAGTGTGTTCTGCTTGCTGAGATGACAGAAAGGCATGTACAGGGATGGTTGGAGTCTCTGCACGTACCGACAGCACTTGGGGTGGTGCGCTCTGCTAGCACGAGACACTCCTATGTTCGCTCTGCTCGTGCGTGGTGCCAGTGGTTGGTACATGCTGGATACCTTTGCGAACACCATTTACCTCGATTCCTCTTGTAAGAGTGGAGCCTCCAGCGATGCATCCAGTGGAAACGGAGGAATGGGAGCGGTTGTTGCTGGCGTGTCACTCGCCGGGGGAGCGTGGGGCGATACCGGAGTGGGCACCAGCCCGCAATCGAGCCTTGTTGTGGGTGCTCTATGATACGGGGATGCGGTTGTCAGAGGTGTGTGCCTTACGTCTTGGGGATGTCGATTTGGAGCAAGGGATGCTCATGGTGAGGCGAGTTACCTTCAAGTGAAGGCGACTGTCGCTAGGACAGAAGGCGTTGGAAGCGGTGCGTGGCTATGTGGAGCAGCATCGGGTGAGTGGAAGGCAAGGGTGGATGGAGCAAGGAGGATGTAGCGACACGCCACCTTTTCTCTCGGAGACAGGGCATGCGCTAACCGAGAATGGGATCGTGTTAGTGTTTCGTCGTCTGAGGGAACGAGCAGGGTTGATGCGAGAGGAGATGGGACCAACGTTAGTGCGAGACAGCTTTGCCGTGCGGTATCTGCAAGCAGGAGGAGACGCGTTCAGATTGTGAGACCTCTTAGGGTACCAGGAGAGTGCCGCCGTCACACGCTTTTTGCGGATGAGCGAGCGGGGAGCTGTAAAGAACGAGACGTAGAGGGTGTGCAGAAGGTCATCGAGAGTGAACCTTTTGGTGGTGAGGCAATGCGTCTTCTTCCCTTATGGACTCTCGTCCTCGCTTTTTCGCCTGAACACTTTCAGTCGTTTGCGAAGTGTGGAGGGTGAAACTGTTGTGATGGGAGACGAGACGTGAGGGCATGCACAGAGAGCAAGAGAGACATGCAAGCAAGAAAAGAGTTCTCCTGGCTCTTTTAAAAGGAAGATTTCGGGAGAGGCAATGCGTTGATACATCAGGGCTAGGACGACAAGAGATACGATACCAGTGTTTCATACAACAAACGACAGGCAAAGGCACAAAAGAACGCCGACTCCTCTCACCTCGTTATGTTACATAGCGTTTTGAGCTGGTGGAGATCGAGATGTGTCCGCAGGACGTCTGCCAACTTGTTGTATTCAGCTGACCTGCTGAACGGGACTGCTTCCTCAGGCACGACAAGCGGTTTGGCGCGTCGTTCTGCAAGAGCAACCACGATTCCTTGTAAAAACGCATCATTCTCAAACAAGCCATGCAAATAGCACCCTGCACACCAGCCGTCTGGACTGAGCCATCCATCCTTCCCTGCTGTCTCTACCTGAAATGGCGTCATCGTGTGTTCGTCATTCCCATCTATAAGAGCGGTGCGTCCCATGTGAATCTGATATGCCTGAAGGGATTGGTCGTTGAGATGCGCCAGAAGCCCACGCCGCGCGGAGGGAGCAATCCTTACCTGACACTGTTTCGTGATCTTTTCGCTCATCCGCTCAAATGTGGTGACGACTGGCAAGAGATTCAGGCCCGGCTCTACTGTTCCGGCTTGCGCCTCGGCACCAACCTCGTCAGACACGCGTTCTCCAAGTATTTGATACCCTCCACAGATGCCAAGTACTGCACTGCCTTGTGTGACACTGCGACGGATATGCTGGACAAGTCCCTGGTGCCAAAGCCATGCCAGATCGGAAAGAGTGCTTTTTGTGCCTGGCAGGATGATCAAATCAGGGGAAGCTGGAAACTCAGATAGATGAGAGGCAAAGCGCACGTGAACGCGTGGGCCAGCAGCTAAAGGGTCGAACTCATCATAGTTGCTCATATAGGGAAAACGCACAACCACAATTTCAAGGATGGGTTGCGTTGCATTCAGTCCATCCCGTTTTCTGCGAACTGAGCCATCATCCAAAGGAACCGAATCTTCTTCCGCAATACGAATATGGCTGAACATCGGAACCGTTCCTAGGACTGGAACGCCACTGCACTCTACCAGCATCCGTTCGCCCGCCAGCCAGAGGCTCTTGTCCCCGCGAAACTTATTGACAATCAGCCCTTTCACACGTGCCCGATCAGCAGGTGAAAGTAGCATCAATGTTCCGAGTAGGGAGGCAAAAATACCTCCTCGATCAATATCACCGACCAGCAATATCGGCGCATCCGTCAAACGCGCAATCTGCATGTTGACCAGATCATGGTTCGCAAGATTCAACTCAACCGGACTACCTGCCCCTTCAATGATGATGAGATCATAGGTCTCTTGTAGCCACACAAGGGCTTGTTGAACGATGCCGAGCAGTCCTGACCGATTACGGTAATACTCAGCAGCTTCCAGTGTTGCAAGTGGACGGCCCATCACAATCACCTGACTCCGCGAATGTCCTTCGGGCTTGAGAAGAATGGGATTCATGTCAACCGTTGGTTCAATACCTGCGGCCTCCGCCTGAACCGCTTGTGCGCGCCCGATTTCGCCACCGCTTTGTGTGACAAATGAATTCAAGGCCATATTTTGTGCTTTGAACGGGGCAACACGCCAGCCTTCTTGCGCAAAGATACGGCACAAGCCTGTCACCAGCGTGCTCTTTCCCACAGTTGAGGCCGTCCCTTGCACCATTATCACCTTTGCATGAGTCATGATATCTCCTTAAGAGCTGCGACAAGCTTCTGCCAATCATGCTCGGGACGTGTTGCAACACGAATGAAGCGAGGCAATCCAAACGAGGTGCAGTCCCGCACCAGTATGTTTCTCATCAGCAGGTGGTGTCGAACACGGCACGCATCTCCCACGTTGAGCAGACAAAAATGTGTGTGTGATGCGATCATTAGTATGCCACTCGCTTCTAGGGCAGAAAAAAACATGTGACGTTCTCGCGCAAGTTCACGGAAGGTTCGTGCAAGATACTCCCTATCTTCCAGTGCCGCTTGCCCAGCCGCTTGCGCAATACCGCTCACATTCCAGGAGGGAAGCTGTGCCTCAATCTGCTCTACCGCCGAGGGAGCCGCGATTGCATAGCCAAGCCGTATCCCTGCCAAGTCAAAGTCTTTCGTCAGCGACCGCACGACAATCACTGACGACTCTGCGGTGCTGGTAACAAATTCAAGTGCTGAGTATGTCACAGGTGGGAGGACGAAACGCCAGTAGGACTCGTCTACCACCAGCAAGGCACCAATCTTCCGACACGTGGTGACGAGTGAAGCAAGCTGTTGCCGATCTTGCCAAGTGCCTGTCGGATTGTTTGGGTTACAGAGCCACACCAGTCGAGGCTGCTCTGCCATGATCCAGGTCGAAAGTGTGGTGTTCTCAAATTGGAACGTGTCTGCAAGGTATGTTTGAAACTCAAGAACGGTCGCTCCCGTCGCGACACTCGCTGCACGGTACTCACCAAAGGTTGGACCGATGAGAGCGGCCTTCAATCCAGCTTTCAGGTAGGTGCGAGCAATTGTCCAGATCAGTTCGCTCGCACCATTTCCACAAACAAGTGTCTCAAGTGGAGACGAGACCTCATAGGTCAAGATGGCTTGTCGTAAAGCACGACACGTTCTATCTGGATAGCGGTCAAGGACGACATTTGCTATCGCCTGGCGCACACGGGGTGAGGGACCATACGGATTCGCGTTGACACTAAAGTCAAGAATCTCCTCTGGATGCAGTCCCAAGTGTTCCAGTTCACTGTAATCGAGTGCCCCATGAACAACCCTTTTAATTTCGTGTGCGGTCATCATTCCCCCAAGCTCGCCAGAAGGATTTGCACACGGCCACAAGGACGAGACTGATGCCACCAATCCACCACACCATCTGCTCTGCTCGTTGAATGTCATGAGGTGTCATGACACGCTCATCGTCCCCAAGGGTGTAGTACCCAACCTTCTCCAACTGAATGCCCAATGCTCCTGCACACGCGGACATGGGATGTCCAGCGTTCGGACTGGCAGTTTTACGTGCGTCACGTCGCCAGATACGCCACGCACGAGGTGTTTCTCCACCAAAGAGCGGCGCACAGGCGATAATCAAGAGGGCTGTGAGTCGTGATGGAAGCAGATTCAACACGTCATCGAGTCGTGCTGCGGTTTTCCCAAGGTATTCATACTGACCATGATATCCAACCATTGAATCAAAGGTATTGAAGAGGCGATAGGCAGCAGCTCCGGGAAGACCAAAGACGAGATAATACAAAAGTGGTGCGACAACTGAATCACTCAGATTTTCAGCTAACGACTCGACGGTGGTGGCAGCAACAAGGGGAGGCGTGAGGTGGGATCGGTCTCGACTGACGAGAGATTGAAGTGCAGAACGCGCCGCTCCAAGGTCCTCTTGCTCCAATGCCAACCGGACCTTGCTGCCAGAGATGATCAACAGATGCAAGGCAAAGAATGGTTTGAAAGCCACTCCTTCAAGAAGAGAAGAGAGGAGCAGGGCAACACGAGTCCAACCCTGTTTTCTCAGAGACGTGCGTACTTCTTTCACCATCGTCTGCACACCCAATGCGGGCACGAGTGCGACAGGAGCCACAAGCAGAAGCATACCACTGCCATAGAGAAATTGAGGCGTTGACCCTTGAGGTGCTTTCTGTTCCAACCAATGAATCACTTTCCCATACCAAATCACTGGATGGCAGACGGCAGGTGGTTCCCCCAGGAGATCGACTCCTAGAGCAACACCCACCGCGAGTCCTCCTTCAAAAGGAAACGAGTGTGCGAGGTTCTGCATCATCATATCTTTTTCTTTCTTCCTTCTTCCCCCATATGCATTCTTCACAGGCATATTCGTGTCAAGCCACCTCCCATGAAGAGGATGTTCGTTTCTCCTTTGCTCAGTATAGGGAGCATTTTTCTCTTCTGTCAACATCGTGCGTAATGTCTCTCTGTCTCTACCGCATGGGTCTTGTGCTGTAGGAGAAGAGAGGAAGTCTGCCTCGCGCCTCTTCTCCTGTGATTTGCACACACGTGGTGACTGAACGAGTACTTGACTTTTCTGACATCCATCCCTGATACTAGCATGAGCGAGTTCTGGTTGTAGTCGTTACA
>CAXUIS010000001.1:58381-61011 GCA_964250915.1 uncultured Ktedonobacteraceae bacterium
CGAAAGTGTGACGTGGTTCAGGCAAAAATTTTTTCTTTTATGCGCAGTTGGACGTGAACGTCAAGTCGGATCGCCCACTACTGACAGCACTGCTCTGGGCTTTCGCGTGTAAGGGCACCTGCAACAATTCCTATGGTGTACCATTCTGCTCCTCACGGGTTGGTCTTGACTCAGGATACTTCTTTTTGTATGAGCCGAGGAGAGAAACATGAATGAAGAGACTTCTGTATCGCTTCCCTCCAGTCAAGCCGAGCAACAGCAAGACGTGATCGACGAGTTGAGCGATGAGGGACGCATGCGGAAACGTCAGGAACAAGCGGATGCACGTGCGCGAGGACGTGCTGGTCGTCAAGGCTTGGTGATCGTCAATACGGGCAACGGAAAAGGTAAGACAACGGCAGCCCTCGGCCTCCTTATGCGCTGCTGGGGACAAGAGATGCGTGTTGTGATGCTCCAGTTTTTGAAGGCAAAGACGGGAAAGTGGGGGGAAATTCGCGCGGCACAACGCATGGGCGTCGAGATTACACCACTTGGGAAAGGCTTTAGCTGGATGAGCGAGAATATCGAGCAAGACCGTGCGGTGGCTCAAGCGTGTTGGCAACAGTGCCGTGAAAAGATCGAAAGTGGTCTTTACGATATTGTGGTCATGGACGAAATTACGTATCCCCTCAACTATGGCTGGCTTCCCCTTGCAGAGGTTCTCACCGTTTTGCAGCAGCGCGATCCGATGCTTCATATCGTCATAACGGGGCGTGACGCTCCACAGGAACTGATTGACTATGCGGATATGGTCACAGAGATGCGTGAGATCAAGCACCCCTATAGGCTACAGGGGATACGCGCACAGAAGGGAATCGAATTTTAATGCGATGCAATACTGTTCTTCGACTCAGCGAGGAAGCTCGTCAACGCCGCCTGCAAGGGAAGGCACATCTGTATCTGTGCAACTGGTACTCACGGTACACGGTAGGATGAAAGAGCACGCCTCCACGTTTATTGAAAGCTCTCGTACATCTCAGGTGATAATAGTGCGAGAGTGGTTTCGCTACCTGTCATCACTTTTGGGTTTTTGCTGTAGTGTCCTGTTTACCATGGAAAGGATGGGAGAGCCGTTTCAGTATTACACATACATATAGTATGTTACACAACAGAGGGATATAAATATTTCCCTCTGTTGTGACCATCCCTACAAGCTTGACAGAAACCCTTTTCTTCATTATGCTTTCATATAAAATGAAAAAACAACCATGAGTCGAAAAAAAGTATTTGGTTGCTAATTCTTCCCTGCACCTTGATCCTCTACTACCGAACGATCTCATGTACAGGTATTCTCGAAGAGGAGAAACACGATGAGCAACAGTAGCTACGACCCTCACTCCAGCCAACTTGAAGCAGCGGTGATTTCCGCATCAGCCAACGACACGACAACACATCCCAAACTGCCAGGGCGCCTCGATGACCCGAGCAGAGACTTGCGGACGGATCCGCGGCTCAAGCCCCGGTTAAGAGCAGCACTTGCGGCGTTTGGCCTAGACGCCCCTGCTGGGCCACCGCCGTTTGATCGAACGGCGGCACCCGAGGCAATCGCCGAGATTGTCGGGCAGAATCACGTCGGTTTCGGTGGCCTGTATGAGGCACAACCCAACGACCTTCCGGGAGATGACGACAGCATCACATTCAGCATCGAGACCGTTCGCGGCGTGGACGGGAACAACATCGCACTGCGCATCTACCTCCCGACCAACGTCTCTGGTCCCCTGCCATGCACCATCTACATCCACGGGGGCGGCATGACCATTCTCGACGCGTTCGCGAAGGTCCACCAGAGGTGGTGCGAAGACCTTGCTATGACTGGCATGGTTGTCATCGGCGTCGACTTCCGCAATGCCTATAGTGCTGAAGGAATGCGCCCGTTCCCTGCTGGCCTTAACGACTGCACCAGCGCGTTGGTATGGGTCAATGAACATCGTGCCCAACTCAACATCACCTCTATCGTACTGCAAGGCGAATCTGGCGGTGCCAACCTCGTGCTCGCGACCACGCTGAAGGCCAAGCGGGACGGACACCTTGATGCCATCGACGGAGTCTACGCGATGGTCCCCTATATCAGCGGCGGCTACAATTGGACCGACAGCCGCAAGTTGCGAGAACTGCCGTCCATGATCGAAAACGACGGGTACTTCATCAATTGCGCCATGATGGATATGCTCGTGTTCACCTATGACCCGACGAACGAGAACGCCGAGAACCCGCTTGCCTGGCCCTACTTCGCAACCGAAGCTGACCTCGCTGGACTTCCACCCCACGTCATCTCCGTCAACGAATTGGACCCGTTACGCGACGAGGGCATGGCCTACTATCGCAAACTCATCGCTGCTGACGTGCCCACTACGGGCCGCGTCAATCTCGGTCTCACCCACGCTGCCGAAATGATCTACCGGCAAGCTGTGCCCGAGGACTACTTCGCGACCGTGCGCGACATCAAACGCTTCGCCGACAGCCTCTCGGAACACTCACCACGCTCGAAGACTATCCACCACGTAAGCATGAACTAGGGAGGGGTGGGGGGGGGGGGGGGGGGGGGGGGGGGGGGGGGAACAAACAAAAACAAGAGGAGAGATAAGAAGAAA
>CAXUIS010000001.1:61021-105427 GCA_964250915.1 uncultured Ktedonobacteraceae bacterium
ATCTAATACTTTTCTTGTCTTTTTGTCGCTGTCCCCCGGGCGACCTGTGTAACGTTATCATGCTACCGTGTTGACACGCAGAAAGACGTTTCGTATACTGAACGAAACATCTTTCTACAACTACGGGTTGAAAAATAAACAATGAGTAGGTTGTGAGGGAACGTGCAAGAAAACGCGTCTATTGAAAAAGGGACAAGCCGACGTGAGCGGCGAATGAACCGACGGCGACGGGAGATTTTGAAAGTTGCGGCTCGTCTGTTTGCAGAGCTCGGCTACGAGTGGACAACACTGGAAATGATCGCCGAAGAACTGGATTTGTCAAAGCCAGGTCTCTACTACTACGTTAGAAGCAAAGAGGACGTACTTGCACAGATCCTCGAAGATATTATTCAACAGACCATTGAGCGCATCCAAGCAGATGTCGCACCGATGATATCGCCTGAAGAGCGGCTTCGACAACTCATTGTCGCCCACGTTTTGAGTTTGTGTGTTTATCCAGAAGGACGAACGTTTACGTTGCACCAAGGCTACCTTCTTGGTCGCATTCCTCCAGAAATTCGAGAACTGCGGAATCGCTATGAGCAGTCGGTGAGAGATATTATCGTTGAGGGCATTGAGAAGCACATTTTCCATGTTTCCAATGCAAAGCTCGCAACGTTTACCCTGCTTGGTGCTCTCAACTGGATTCCACTCTGGTATTCGCCTGATGGGCCACTTTCACCCGAAGAGATTGGTGAAAGCACAGCACGTCTCCTCGTTAGTGGATTAAAGAACCCCCTTGACATGTTGGGAAATGACGTCTCCTCTTTTGGATCGGGTGCGCCCAACTAACACAAAGAAGTCCAGACAGAAATGAAACAAAGAGCTCCTGTTCAATGTGTAAATACAAATAGTGTTACGCCCTTACCCAACTTCACTGATTCTCATCTGTAAATCACTTTTTTACATCAGACAAAATCACATAATAAAGCGAGTAGCATCGAAGAGTCTCTGCGTATGCTGAATGTTTGTCCAAGGAAGCAGAGAAGCCCTCTCTTTCGTCCTCTTCGTGATATTTATAGACGAGTACAGAAAACCTTGGATTTACATCCCTTTCTGAACAAATGTAGCCTCAATTTACAAAATAGTAGTGAATGAATCAAGGTAGGAAGCGATTTCTCTATCGTCTTCTTGGCTGATTCCTATGTTTCACGCTGATTTCTCAAGTTTCACCCGAAAAATCGTCGAACCTTCGGCCCATTTACTAGGTATCCCTAGCAAATGGGCCGAAGGTTCGGACAAATCAGCTCCAATGAGTGGAAATCGGGCTCAAGATTCAGACAAGAAGACATTACTCCGCCTCGTACCGCCTCTGAGCGAAAGCTTCAAAGTAACGCATGGGAATCTTTTATGCATCTTTTCTATTGATAAATTGTCTATTATCGGAAAATAAGACCACTTATGGAAATCGCGTCGAACCTTCGTCCATACGCTTTGGGCCCAACGTTTGGACAAAAGGCCCTAAGCCCAGTGTTTGCGTCCGAACATTGAGCCTATATACCAATCCCTGACTGTGGTGCAATGGTCACTGCTCTTGAGGCTGTTAGTAGTCTGAACTAGAAGTGATTGGCGAACCTCGACCTTGTTCTCTTGCGAGAAGCTATGTATAACCTCTCCATTTAGCTCAAACAAAACATTGACAAAATGCAAAGCGGGGGTGAAACGCGTTACGTCATCTTCTACATGTGTGAATGCAGAGATGATGTTATGTATGAGACCCCTCTGTCCTACCTCGTTCGTACCATCTTCGCAAGCTGTCGGAACCCTGGTCTTTGCCCATACAATAAGATACCAAAGCGGTAGATGCGTGCCCCAATTAGTGCACAGACAAGAGTTGCAAGTACCATTACTACGATGCTCAACGGAATTTCCCACCATGCTACCATGCCTGCTCCAATACGCATAAGCATAATAGTCGGCGTCCAAAAGGGAACGAATGACATGACTTGTAACCAAGTCACATTGGGTGTAGAGATGCCGATAAAGCTTACAATATAGCCAATCATGAATATCCAGGTGAGCGGCTGAACCGCATTCTGCACCTCGTCCTGCCGTTTAACTAATGCCCCTGCCGCAGCGAAGAGCGTGGCATACAGCAAGAAACCAAGAACGAAGTAGAGCAAGAGGAGAAGCAAGAGCGTAACGGAAACATTGGCAATATCAACGCTTAGACCATCACCAGAAGTGCCTGTCAGTGCTGTTGTGAGTGGTGCCTGAAGGAGAAAGGCAACGATCCCCACAAGTACAAAGCACGTCATCTGCGTTAAACCAGCCGCCCCTATCCCCACAATTTTCCCAACCAGCAATTGAAATGGCGTCGCCGCGTTCACCAAAATCTCCATAATGCGGCTTCCCTTCTCCTCTGCCACTCCCGTTGCTACCATTGTCCCATAGAGGAAGACCGACATAAAGATGAGAATGACACCTGCAAACACAATAAAGTATCCAGCGAGTTTCACCCCTTCTGAACGTGTATCTTGATTTTGCCCTGTATGTATAATCGTGAAATCTGGTTGAGCAAACAAACTATTTGTTTGTGCTGGCGTCAAGCTAAGACGCGACGATGTATCAAGAAAGTTCAGTTGTCCTGCCATAGCTTGTACCTGTGCTACGTTCGTATCATCTGTATTACTCGCATTCGTATAATAGGTGAAGTGCAAGGTCTGATTTGCACTCCGCTCAAGGATGAAGAGAATATTTACGTCGCCATTTTTTACTTTTTGCTGCAGCGTTGGTATAGCATCAGGTATTCCAGCAGTAAGCACAAAACGTGGTTTTCCTGATGAACCTTGTCCCGATGTACCCGAGGCTGTACCATTGAGATTCGTTTGAATATAGTGCGTGAGTATACTACCTTGAAGTCCTGCAACGGTACCTGCATTATTCACCACCGTGAGCTTCGTTGGAGTATTTGATGTTGACGCAATATAGGTGATAATAGTGGGAACACAGGCACCAATGAGAATTAAAACTAGCATCACAATGGTCCCGATAATAAAACTCCGCTGCATGATGCGGTTCTTATATTCTCGTGTGATAATAAGAGAGATGTTACGGAGCGTGTTTTGTTTGGCCGCAGTGCCCGCCCTTGCAATAACTGGACTCTCCTGTTGCTGTTCTGGAACTCCAGCAAGAACTGGACTATTTTTTACCATGCTCATATTCCTCTCTTTCCTTATGCTGAAACATCGGCTGGAATTCCAGGTGCGTCTGGTTGTGCGATCTTGCCGACGGACTCAATAAAGATATCGGTGAGTGAAGGCTCGACGAGTTCAAAGCGACTAATCTGACCGTTGTGACGCAACGCTGTCTCGACAATGTGAGTAGGATTGAAGCCCGGCTCCATCCGCATCTCAATATAATCCTGTCGTCGTTTGTCAACTCGTACTCCTTGCAAGGTATCGAGCCAGCGTGCCTCTGGATCATTGTCAAGTTTCAGACGGATCACATTACGCCCATGCTGGCGTTTAATGTCTTGTACATTGCCCTGCACGACGCTGCGCCCTTTATTGATAATCACCACATCTTGACACAATTCTTCCACTTGCTCTAACTGGTGCGTCGAAAAGATGATGGTTTTCCCACGTCGATGCATCTCTACAAACGCCTCTTTGAGCACGTTCGCGTTCACAGGATCGAGACCACTAAACGGCTCGTCCATAATGAGTAGTGCGGGATCGTGTAGAATCGTCGCGAGGAATTGTACTTTTTGCTGATTACCCTTTGAAAGTTCTTCGACTTTCTTTTTGCGGTTGGCATTGATCTGAAAACGCTCAAGCCATTCGTTCAGTTCGGTCTTAGCACTCTGCTTCGAGAGTCCATTCAGTTGCGCGAGAAAGAGTAATTGGTCTTCCACCGTCATCTTTGGATAAAGACCGCGCTCTTCTGGCAAATACCCTAAGTGATGTCGAGGAATTTCACTCACATCTTTCTCATTCCAAAGAATACGACCAGCATCAGGACGAAGAATGTCAAGAATCATACGCATCGTCGTTGTTTTACCTGCACCATTCGCGCCTAAAAAGCCAAAAATAGACCCCTCTTGTACTTCCAGCGAGAGGTCTGTTACAGCGTGGAATTGGGCAAACGCTTTGCTAACATGTTCGACGACCAGTCCCATTATAAAGCTCCTTCTCTTGTTATGGGGGGAATAACAGTAGAGCAATCCTTTGAAGGCTACCCTTTCTCTGATAGTGTTAGAATGCTTCATCACAAGGCAAATTATAACATATCTCTCCTTCTCTTTATGATTTAGTAGACGGAAGATACTTGTTTTATCCAAGCCATTACAACTTGCATATTTTCCGGTTCTAGGACCATAACATTTTTTACCCCAGAGTGATATGGACTCGCTTTCTTTCAGAAACAAGGAATTTGTAAAAGCATTATTTCATGCAACAGGCCCATAAGTGTGTTTTGACCAAAGGATACAACGTGCGATATAAGCAGAATACTTTTCTTTCAAGAAAATCTCCCCTGTTTGTATCAGAAAGACTATAACCTCGCCGCGTCCGACGCATAATATCGCCAGCTAATCGAGCTTAATTAGAATATTCGTTCCTTCTTTTTCAGACACATAGGAACTCGGTCACCTTTGATGAGTACTGCTTGTCTGCTTGAAGAAAACCACCCTGATATACTCATCGCCAAGAGATTGGTGTATGCAATCTTTTCATCATAAGGATGAGGTGTTAGATGGAAAGGTCTCTCTTGTTCCCTTTGAGCGATGGTTTGGTGATTGAGCAGATCAGCCGGGAGGAGCATCAAGTCATCGTCTCAGTCAAATCTACTGCTTCTCTTGCTCGTTGTCCTCTCTGCACCGCTGCATCCGAAGCCATGCATAACCAGTATCTACAGACGGTTGCCGACCTTCCCTAGGCTGGTCAGCCCATCATTCTGAAATTGATCGTGCGCCGCTTCTTTTGCCGCAATGCTCACTGTGCTCGTCGCATTTTTACTGAAAGGCTTCCCGATCTTGTTCAGCCGTGGGCACAGATGACCCAATCGGCTCCGTGAGGCAGTACGCGTCTTGAGCTTTGCCACGTGTGCAGAGGCAGGTTCACGTCTGGTTCCACACTCTTGCGCTGCCAGAGGTCAGCACCGCTTGCCGAGCCGGAGCCATGTACGAAGGTTGGCATTGATGATTTTGCTTTTCGACGTGGCCGAACCTATGGAACGATCATTGTGAATCTAGAAACCCATCATGTGATTGATCTTTTGCCTGACCGCATTGTTGAAACTGTCTCAGCTTGGCTTGCAACCCACCCTGAGATCGAACTCGTTAGCCGGGATCGCGCCTCTGATTACGCTGCGGCGGCGACCCCGGGTGCTCCTCAATCGACCCAGGTCTGTGACTGGTGGCACTTGCTGAAAAACCTGAGTGAGCAGGTAGTCACTTTTTTAGCACGTATGCGGGCTCAAATCCACCAGACCTCTACTGCGCAAGCGCCGCCAAGAGAGGAAGATCCTCTCGAAGAAGCTCGCTGGAAAGAGCGTGAAGCAAGTGAGCAGGCCCAAGAAGAACGAAGGGTTGCACGACAAGTGTGTAAATCCCAACATCGTTCTACGTCATCCTCCGTGCAACAAGCTCATCAAGAGAGAATGTGGGAAACCTTGATCTGCTCCAGAAGCAGAGTGCGAAAGAGAGACGGGTCCCGATAAGCCCATCTTGCACGGAAGGTGACGTAGAACCGTTTAAAGTTTGTATTTACATTCCTTGCCCTGCAAGTCCAAATAACGCGCAAAAGCTACAACGTCTTTCTCTTTTACTGGTATATTATCGCGTGGAAAGAAATGTCTCGCTAGAAAGGCAAGTTTCGGTACCTTAACCATGCTACTAAATACCCACCCTGGAGCTACGCCACGTTCTTGGCAAAGTCGCCAAACCAGTGCTTCAAATGTTTCTCGCATCTGTTTACCAACTTCCTAACTTTCGTTTGATAAAATGGAGCGTATCGACAGCGTTATGATCCAGATTGAGTTTGCGCTTCTGATAGCGGAGCGTTGTCCGTGGATCCGCGTGATTGACGGCATGCTGGACCTGATGGAGCTTTGCGCCAGCCTCGAGCGTCAGGGTAATAAAGGATGCGCGCAGCCCGTGTGGGCGTAGGCGTTCCACCCCAATCTTCTCCGCGTACACTTGCACAATGTCGGCAATAGCACGAGCTGTGATTGCGGTGCGCGTCGGATGATCACCACGACGCATACTTATAAAGAGACCATCATCCTCGTTCGTCGTGTGTTGCTCCACCAAGCGTCGCCTTTTCTCCTGGTACACATTCTCATCGAGGCCCCGTTCCCGTTTGCGCTCCAGCATCGCCAACCGGTGCTGCAGGTCTTCGGCATGCACGCGATTCCGTTCCTCTATATATATAGGAATCGATTTCGCGCCAGACTTCCACTGGCACCTTCACAGTATGCTGCTTATTGCCCTTACCATGTCGAATGATGGCGATATGGTGGCCTTGCTCCATCTGTAGATCGGCACAGGTGCGGGCAGCTGCCTCCATGCGACGAATGCCAGTACGAAGTAAAAAAAGAATGAGGACGTAGCCACGCAGTCCAGCGAGCGTTTTTGTATCAATTGCATCGAGGAGTGCTTATGCCTTGGCACCAGTCAAGGCGACGTGGGGCGTTTCGTCCTCACCTTTGAAACCACGGACATTGGTTGCAGGATTACTCTCAATCTGCTTGCGATCTACCATCTCCTCTAAAATGCGACGTGCCACAGAGAGCATGTTCGATGCGGTACTTTCTTTGTAGTGTTCTGCTAGGTAGACCCGGTAGGCGATCATATCAGACGTGGTGAGCTGTGCAGGCGTGAGGTCGCGCTCGATGATCCAAAAGGCGAAGACAGGTGCTCCATGTTTATACATGCAGCGCGATCTGGGAGCGAGTTGTCCTGCCACATCTTGCAGCACCGGATCGTCCACGATCGTTACAGCCGTGGTAAAGGCATGTGTGTTGATCATGCTCTTCTCCAATTTACTTTCACCTCGCTTCCGGGTGACACGTTCACATGTGCTCTCTGTCGCTCTTTTTTGTAACGTATTTTTGGTCTGAACTCCTCCTGATTCAACTTCCATAAATCGTTATGCCCAAAAGGTATTGATAGAAAAACGAAAAACGCGTATACTCTCTCACAGCATGTTTCAGAAGCGCATTAACCACTTGGTGTTCACCAGGAGACCCTCTACGGCTCGTTCTGAGAAGGGGACTCCTGTGTGTATAGAGGGGACAACATGAGTGCACATACAATGGAAGCCCACACCGAGCTTCCTCACCTCAAGCGGAGCTACACGCTCCTCAATTTTATGCAAGGCCAGCTCTACGGCTTGCTCTTCGGGCATCTCGGTAAGCTGTCGATGATTGCCCTCTACTTTATCCTGACGCAGTGGCTTCATGGCCAGCATGTTGTCACTGTGCTCTTTGGTCAACATCTTGACGTGCAGCTATGGAACGTGAAGTACCGATGGGATCACCTGCTCAGCACTGATCTGTCTCACGGTGGCCTCGTACACTGGCTCTCACCCACACAATGGAATACCATCCGGCACGTCGTGCGACCGTTCATGGAAGGTCTTATGGCACTCGTGCTCTACCAGCAGATTGTCTTCGATTCATTGAAGTACGAAGAGAAGACGCAGGCAGCTCCGCCGAGCACACTTGATCACTTCCTGATGCGCATCCCGCTTCTTCCCTCACGGTATAAGCCGGTGACCACGGCACAAGAGGTCGCGCTTCCCTTTATCGTGCTCCTGCTGGGAACGGTGATTGCCATCCCGATGTTCCTGTGGGTCTTGCCGTTTTTCCATGACACGCTACATGCCGGGTGGCTGGAACCGTATGTAGGAGCGCATCCCTCTCTGGCTGCCAAATTCTATGCGGACACCTATGACGCATTCCTCATCGGTGTTGTCGCAGGCTTCGCGGTCAAGCGCATCACCCGACCGGTCCTCAATGCCAACATGATGTTCTTTTGCCGACGCTGGATTGCCAAGCAACGCAAGCCCCATTGGTGGATGCCGCCAGGCATGCGCTCGACGATCCGTGTGCTTGATGGGCGCGAGGATGCCGTCGAGCACAACAAGGAGAAGCTTGCCCTCAAGGGCCGCTGGTTTGCTCCGTGTATCAGCGGCTCGGCACTCGTGCTTCTTCTGCTGGCCGTCTACGGGTACTACATCATTGCCTACATTGCATAGGGAAGCAATGAGAAGGTGTTTGAGGGGGTGGCGCAGGTGATGTGGGCACATGCCTCCTTAGACACACGTTCTTGAAGAGTTCAGTGAGGAGGAGTTCTCTTGCCGAATGTGCCTGCTTCTCCGGTGTTTATTTGCCCATGTTCACGTATCTATAAAGAGTCGCCCTCGAGATATGCAAGTTTTTACAAATATCCTTGATCTCATGAGTCTTATCAGCATACAACTTTTGTGCAAGAGCAACCTTGCTGGATGCTTCAACCGTCTTTGGTCGTCCTCCTTTTCTGCCTCGCGCACGGGCTGCGTCGAGTCCTGCATGAGTGCGTTCTCGAATGAGGTCCCGTTCAAACTCGGCTAAGGCCCCCATGATATGAAAGATGAGTTTTCCCCCTGGCGTTGTTGTATCAATGCTCTCGGTTAGCGAGATGAACCCGACGTTGCGCTCCTGCAATTTCGTGACGGTTTCAATCAGGTGCTTTAAGGAACGACCTAGGCGGTCTAACTTCCACACCACGAGCACATCTCCAGGTCGTAAAAATGCCAGGGCGGCAGTCAGTTCTTTGCGTTCAAAATTAGTTCCCGTAATCTTATCCGTAAAAATTTTCGTGCACCCCTTCTCGCGCAAGGTGTCTACCTGAAGTTCTAAATTTTGCTCGGTGCGTGAAACACGGGCATACCCAATGAGTGCCATAGATGATGATCTCCATTTCCTTGTTTTGTCCCAACCATTGTATCGTTTAACGGTCCTCACGTCAAATCAGAAGACATTGATTTGTGAGATGAGATACTAAGACATGCTTTTCTCGTTTTTCCTTGCCCTTTTGTATAGTGAGCAATTGTATCATGAAATGGACGTTTCTTGAGATAGATTCTCTAGCATTATACAAGGAGACAAAAGCAGTTCCCTGTCTCTCTTTTCTGCTTTGCCTGCGAGACTCGCCTGAAAAACGGGTGTACGGGAAGGACTCTGAGTGCTTTTTGTACGTCTCCTGGTCCTGCCTCTCGTTTAGGCATGGTATACTCCTTAGTGGAAGACAATGGAGGACACATGAAGCGAGGGAAAGAGCAAGCGTTTTCGCAACGTCACCTCCACGTGATTCAGCAGTGTGAAACCGATTATGTTCCCATGTGAAGAGGACCATGTGAAAGGAGAGACTCGATGCAACGTGCATGGAAAGTCGATGAAGGCAGCAAAGTCAAACTGAAGAAGTACGATCCCGACGCGGTTGAGAAGCATCTGGATCGCGCCCAGGCCGCCACTGAGATGCAGACGCTCAGCGAAGAACTCGGCGAGTTACAGCAGTTGTTGGCGGCAGCACAGCATCACAGTCTGCTCATCGTCCTGCAAGGGATGGATACGAGCGGCAAAGATGGCACCATTCGTCATGTCATGGCACACGTCAATCCACTAGGATGTGAGGTGCGGTCGTTTAAGGGACCCACTGCCAGGGAACGGACGCATGATTTTCTGTGGCGAGTGCATCGCGTCGTTCCCGGTCGAGGCATGATCAGCATTTTCAATCGCTCGCACTATGAGGATGTGCTGGTGGTGCGAGTGCATGACTTGGTCCCGGAAAAGGTGTGGCAGCGACGGTACGCGGCGATTAACCACTTTGAGCACTTGCTCTGCCAGAATGACACGATTATTCTGAAATTCTATCTGCACATTAGTACCGACGAACAGGAACGCCGCTTGCTGGCACGCCAGGAGGAGCAAACCAAAGCCTGGAAACTCTCGTCGGCGGATTGGACCGAGCGCACCTACTGGGATGCCTATCAAGAGGCGTATGGAGAGGCCCTCGCTCGGTGCAGTACAGAGGAAGCTCCCTGGTATATCGTGCCAGCCAATCATAAGTGGTATCGTGATGTGCTGGTGGCCCGAACCCTTGTCTCGACACTGCGTCCGTATAAGAAGGAGTGGGAGGCACAACTCGTGGCGCGAGGAGAGCAGGAGTTGGCGCGGATCGGGCAAGGACAGCAAGCGGCGCATCCTTTGGGGTGAACGTGGACCTTCCACAGATAAGAAGAGGAACGCCGACCGAGGCCCATTAGGGTCAAACGGCACAAGAAGAGGACAGCGAGAAAGGAGAAGGAGTATGCAAGGAGCATGGAAAGTAGAGGCAGGGAGCAGCGTCACGCTGCAGGACTATGATCCCAACTACGTTGATGCGTCGAGTGATCCGACCTCAGCGAAAGCAGAACTGGACCACCTGGGCCAGGAACTCAGTGAGTTACAAGAGCTACTAGCAGCAGCCCACCATCAGAGCTTGCTCGTCGTGTTGCAGGGGATGGATACCAGCGGCAAGGCGGATACGATTCACCAGGTTCTCTCCCGCGTCAATCCGCAGGGGTGCGAAGTGCGTTCGTTTAAAGTCCCTTCCCCTCGGGAACTGGACCATGACTTTCTGTGGCGCGTGCATCGGGTCACGCCTGGCAAAGGGGTCATCGGCATTTTCAATCGCTCGCACTATGAGGATGTGCTGGCGGTACGGGTGCATAGCATGGTCCCTCAAGAGGTCTGGAGTGGACGCTACGCTGCCATAAACGACTTTGAACGTTTACTGACTCAGAATGACACGATCCTACTGAAGTTCTTCTTGCATATGAGCAACGATGAGCAGGAACGCCGCTTGCTGGCTCAGCAGAACAATCACCTGGACGCCTGGAAACTCTCAACAGCAGATTGGGCGGAGCGCAAGTACTGGGACGCATATCAAGAGGCATATCAGGATGTGCTCTCCCAGTGTAGTACGCAGGAAGCACCCTGGTACATTGTCCCTGCCAACCACAAGTGGACGCGCAATGTGCTGGTGGCCCGGACTCTGGTTGCGACACTGCGTCCCTATAAGCAGGAGTGGGAGGCACAGTTAGTGGAGCGAGGAGAACGGGAGCTTGCACTGCTCGCGCAGCTCGGGCATCTTGGACAGCACGCCCATCCGAAGAAGAAATAAACAAGAAAAGCTCAAAGGTACTTGGTAGCAGACGAGTTCAAAGATGTTCTACGTTTCTGCACGGGTGTGTCACGAGAGAGACTTGGCACGGATACTGTCTAGCCCGAAGCGGACCTTCCCCCACCACAGTACACAGACGAGATGAGCACGATAATTTGTGTGCAACGAGAGAGCAGCACGCGAGCAGGAGAGTCCGAGGGAGTTTCACAGGCCGACTCAATTTCCTCACACGCGTGCTGACACGGGGAGAGGTGTTCCGCTCAGTGTGAGAATCTCGAATGGGAGAAACGAAAGCTCGAAGCCACTTTATATAGGAGGCACATCTCGTGACGCACTTTGTGGGATGAATGATTGAACCTGTCACATGACAATTACATCCGCCGCTCGGTTTTCATGGTAGTAACCCACTGTATCCTTGTCCTTCTGATGAGCGTAGGAATATTTCCCACTGTTCTTTTTCCCGCTTTGCAAGAGTCTATTCACTACAATTTGAGCGTAGCCTAGAGGTGAAGGAGAGGCGAGAACAGTGAGAACTGGCTATTTCCCGCTGTTCTGTGCTATACTTGCTCACTTTCAATAGATGCAGTCAACGCCTCTCTCCACTTGGATTGAGAATCGGCCTTTTCGCCATTACTAGTGTAAGGGGTATAAAGTACGGCAGCTTGGTTTTTGATCTATCAGCTTTTGATTCAACCGTGGTTATACTTATTGTTCTTAGAAATCTGACAAGCGTCTGAGTGCTAGCTCTCCATCAACGTTCGTTCTATAGACATCTGGGCTGGCGACGCAAAAAAGTGACGTAGGACAAGACTTCCCGCACCACGCGCCCAACTTTCAAAACCGAGGCGTTCAACCTTCACATGCAAATCCTTCCCGATTTGTGAGAACAGGTGCTGCTTGAATGCCTGATGCATGGGTTCCAGAAGCAGGTCTCCTGCCAGAATACTCGCATCCGCATTGGGACCAGAAAGGATGACGCATTCTGGATTGAAAATATTGACAAGATTAGCAAGAGACACACCGAGAAGTATTCCTGCTCGTTGAAAAGCAGCCATTGCAGCATTGTCGCCATTTTTTGCACGTTCTACCAATTCAAAAGCTGTTGGTTCATGGATTCCCTGTGCGAGACTATACGTGGTTGCCTGAACATATTCGAGGTAATTTTTGACAATACCGGGATCAGAGACATACGTCTCCAAGCACCCTTGATTGCCACATTCGCAGAGTCGTCCTTCAGTCGTTACTGCTGTATGACCAAATTCACCCGCTCCCCCAAACGCCCCACGATACAAGTCACCATTGATCACAATGCCAAGCCCGACATGATGACCAATAGCCACCACCAGGAAATGATGATAGGGCTGACCTTGCCCAAAAAGTTTCTCATAAATTGTCAAGCAATTGACATCATTATCAAGAAAAACAGGAATATCCAGAAGTTCTTGTAGAGGACGGCTTATCTCTACATTTTGCCAGTTCATAACCCACGAGTTCATGCAATAGCCACGCTCAGCATCCATTAACCCGCCCATGCCAATCCCTACCCCGATCACCTTCTCTCGCGGAATCCCACTCGCATGCAGGAGTTCCTCCACGCACTGACCTATGAGTTCTATCGCTTTGGGGAAGTTATCGTGCAGCGTGATCGTCCATTGTTGGGAGTAAACAAGATCACTATTCAAATTCAGAATGACTGCAGTCAATGAGGATGGCTGAGGAATCAGTCCAATGGCGTAGCCACCCTCTGGATGAATTTCCAATAATCCTGCTCTCCGTCCACCTGTTGATTCTGCGTACTCTTTTTCCACAATGAGATGGCGGTCAATAAGGTTATTGGTAATTTTTATGATGGTCACCTGACTCAAGCCAGAAAGTGTAGCGAGTTGCGGACGTGAAATGGGCGTGTTTGCTCGAATCAAATTCAGGAGAATACTCTGATTGATGTTACGGATTAGGAAGCGGTCAGCAGATTTTATATGTTGCATGAATGTGTGCCTTACTCAACATTTTTAATCAAGTAAAATTAGTCTACTTGAGAAATACATTTTTGTCAAGATTTATCACAAAAACGGAGGAAATACTCTTGACATACACGTTTCTTTTGACTATACTATCATTACTTATTTAAGTTAGTGAAATAAGTTTTAGTTAAGAGTATGAAGGAACGTGTCTTGAGCTTGCCTCAGCTTCAGAGAAAAAGAGGAAGAAAGGAGGAGCCGTAGTTTCATCGGTCTTCAGGAGAGGTAGCTCTCTGCTTGTGCAGATACAGTGCTTCTCTGCTCTATCTAATTCGTTTTTCTTTCGCCCTACGGAAAAGAAAACCTTCTATTTTAGACGCTCAATGTGAAAGGAGCGAAGAAGCCCATGTCTCAGCCAACACCTCCCTATGAAGAGAGCATGAACCGGCGTCAATTTGTCAAAGTCGCAGGAGCGACAACACTCAGTTTAGCAACATTGCTTGCAGGATGTGGTGGCACGTCCGGTGGCGGCAGTTCTTCGCTCAACAGCAACGGCAGTGCTGACATTGAGTTCTTATCCGTGCAGCAGGCAACCACAGGCTGGCCGCTCATTCTCACTACCCTGACCAACCAGTATGTCAAAAATCATCCCGGCACCACGTTCAAGGTAAACTACGTCTCGCAGCCCACGCAGTTGGTTCAGCAGATTCAGCTGCTGGCTGGGCAAGGTGCCCTTCCCATTCTCTACAATACCCCATCCAATGACCTGATGGCTAATCTCTCAAAGGACGGAGAACTGCTGGATATCGGGTCAACCTTCCAACAACTCGGAGTTGCCAACCAACTAGTCCCCTCAGCGGTCACGATCGCCAACATGATCTACGGTTCACCGCTCTCCGTCCTCCCATTCGAGCTGAACATGGAGGGGTTCTGGTACAATAAACAGATCTTTTCACAGAACGGCATCCAGCCACCAGATACCTGGGACCAGCTAGTTCAGATTGCGGACAGTTTGCAGAAAAAGGGCATCCAGCCGCTTGCAGCCTCAGGGACCCAGGGCTGGCCGATCACCCGACTGGTCGGCAACTACCTGTACCGCATGATCGGCTCCGATGCCTTGCTCAATGTGAAGAACGGACAGGCCAAGCTAACCGACTCGAAGTATGTCGAGGCGGCCCAGGTGGTCGCCAATCTAGGCAAGCAGGGCTACTTCGGCAAAGGCGTGGCCACCCTCGATTACACCCCAGCCGAATCTTTGTTCTTGCAAGGCAAGGCCGCTATGTTTTACATGGGAAGTTGGGCCCTGGTCGATTACACGAATCCCGCCTCGAATAAGATCGGCGAGAATAACATTGGCTATTTCCCGTTCCCCAACGTCACTGGTGGAACGGGAAGCTCGAGCCAGATCGCCATGAACGACGGTCAGACGACGTCGATGAACAAGGCGAAGTACAATTCCACCATTGGGGGCTGGCTCGCCTATGTGGCAAAGAACTACGGCGACCTGGCACTCCAGAAAGAGGGGGCAGTCACAGGCTTTGTTGTGCATAACAAACCCGCGACCCTGGACCCACTGACTTCACTGGTCCTAGACAAGATCTCAACGGTGACGCAGCCGGTGCTTTGGTTCGAGGCGCTATTCTCTCAGAAGGCGACCAATACCTCACAACAGAATGCCGCTTTGCTGGCCACGGGTGCTATGTCTCCCGCGAACTTCATGTCGAGCGTTCAGCAGGCACTCTAACTGGTCCTGGCACGCACATTTGGTCGGGAGTCGGCGTTGTTTGACTCCCGAGCGGCGTAGCAGCGAAAGCACGGCTACGAAAACGTGAAACTCTGTCGTTTCGGAAGTCAACTGGTACAGTGCTCAGGACTGCAATCGGCATGGCTTCCCTGCGCTCCATTCTATTGTGTGCATAAACTTGTGGAGGTGACTTCATGGAAGTAGTGCTGCGTGATCGCCGAGCGATCCTGGCCTTTGTCGGGCCTGCGCTGCTCATCTACTCGCTCATTATGCTGGTGCCGATTGTCTGGTCACTGGGCTATACCGTGTTCGAGGGCAATGTGATTGCTGGCTTTCAGTTCGTCGGCTTGCACAACTTCGCCTCGATCTTCAGCGATCCCACGTTCTGGCAAGCCTTTCTGTTCACCGTCAAGTATGCAATCGTGGTGACTATGGGTCAGGTGGGCATCGGTTTGCTCCTCTCACTGTTGTACGTGTTCGCCCTCGGGAAGGCGTCGGCGTTGATTCGGACGCTGGTTTTCTTCCCGGTGATCCTCCCCACGGTCGCCGTCGCGGAGTTATTCAAGAAGATTTTCGAGATCGTCCCACAGTATGGCCTGGTGAACTCTCTGCTTCATGTTGCCCATCTCGACGCCTTGATCCAGCCCTGGCTTGGTCAGGGAGGATCTGCCTTCTGGGTCATCGCGACCATGGATGTTTGGCGTTCCATGGGGTTCTACGGCGTACTGCTCTTTGCGGGGCTGGTTGATATCCCTGGAGAAATCTTCGAGAGCGCAAAATTAGATGGCGCATCGGGCTGGCAGCTGGTGCGTAACGTCGTCTTGCCGCTGCTCGCACCTATTCTGTTCTCGTCGTTCATCTTCAGTATCAATGGCACGCTCAAAGTGTTCGACACTGTCTTGGCCCTGACGGGTGGCGGACCTGGTCAGACGACGACGCCACTGACCTTGTATATGTTCAACACCGCCTTCGTCAACGGTGAGTATGGCTACGGCAGCACCATTGCCACCGCCCTCGCCATTATGTGTTTATTCGTCACCCTGCTGATCTTCCGATCGGCACGTCAGGACGTTGGCTAAAGAAGAGAGGTTTTGCTATGAGCCAAGCATTGACCAGCCCAGCACAGGAAACGACGGTCTCCATACCACCGCAAGGACAGACGAAGTATTCCGCGAGCAAACTCCTTGCGCGTCTCCCTCTATGGATTCTGATCTCGATCCTACTGATTGTGGTCCTCTATCCGCTCCTTTGGTTGCTGTTGTCTTCATTCAAGACTACAGCGGAGTTCAACACCGGGGTGTTCTGGTCCTTGCCCACGGGGTTCGCGTGGCAGAACTACGCCCTGGCGTGGACGGCGGGTATGGGGACCTACTTTCTCAACAGCGTCCTCGTCGTGTTTCCATCGCTGTTTCTGGTCCTCGTGCTCAGCCTCGCCGCTAGTTTCGGTCTAGAGGTGATGAAGTGGCATTTCAATAACGTCGTGTTACTCGCCTTCCTGGCGGGCATCATGATCCCGGCGCAAATGATCCTGTTGCCTCTGTTCACGATCTACTTTCAGGCGGGACTCATCAATACCCGCTGGGCGTTGATTATCACCTACACGGCGGCTACTCTGCCCCTGTCGGTGTTTTTGATGTCTGGTTTCTTCAAAAATGTTCCACGCACCATCATCGAAGCGGCGATCCTCGATGGTGCCAGTATCTATCAGGTGTTCTCCCAGGTAGCCGTCCCGATGGTCGCGAATGGACTCATCACCGTCGGTCTGGTAAATTTCTTTTTCCTGTGGAACGACCTGCTCTTTTCCTTGACCTTCATCAGTAGCGATAACTTGCGCACCATTCAGACGGGTCTGTTGAACTTTTCTGGTCAATATGGTCAGGTCGATTGGGGTCCGACGTTCGCAGGAGCTGCCATTGCGGTCTTTCCAACGCTGATTATCTACTTGATCCTCAACCAGCAGGTCATTAAAGGACTCACGGCGGGTTCTGTCAAGGGCTAGAGAGCATTACAGGAAAAGGAAAGAGATGCAAAACACAGGTATATTCTCGGTTTCATCCCAGGACCAGCCATGGATGAACACATCACTCTCACCAGATGAACGAGCTACTCTTTTACTCTCTCAAATGACGTTAAACGAGAAAATTGATATGTTCAGCGAAAAGATCGATGCAGGAGCGTCCCTCGCCCGGCTCGGTGTTCCTACCTTGACCTTTGCTGATGGTCCAGCCGGTATACGCATTGATAGAAACAGACGAGATAGTAACGAAGGGAAGGCAACATCTTTGCCTGCTCCTATAGCTTTGGCGGCAACGTGGAACCTGGAAGCCGTGTACCAGTACGGCAACCTGATTGGTCTGGAAGCATGGTCCACTGGACACAATGTCTTGTTTGGCCCCGGACTGGACATCGTTCGTACTCCATTCTTCGGTCGCCTCTTCGAGTCGCTTGGAGAGGACCCAGTGTTGGCAGGACAAATGGCGGCTCGCTATATTCAAGGTGTGCAGCATCATGCTGTTATCGCCACCGCCAAACACTACAATGTGAACGCGCAGGAGGAGCATCGGCTCGAAGTCGATGCACAACTCGACGAACGTACCTTGCAGGAGATATATACGCTACCGTTCGAAATTGCAGTAAAAGACGGTCATGTCGGTGCAATCATGGGTGCATATAACAAAATCAATGGTACCTATTGTTGTGAAAACCCGCATACCTTAACAGAGATTCTCAGACAGCAACTTGGCTTTTCAGGCTGGGTTGTAAGCGACTTTCAAGCAACTCACAGTACCGTTGATGCTACGAATGCGGGATTAGACGTTGAATTGGATATACCGCCAGCAAAGTACTTTGGCAACGCTCTCCTCATGGCGGTCCAAGTGGGGCAGGTGAGTCTGGCTACTATCGATGAGAAAATGAGCCGCATCCTGCGCACCATGTTCGCTTTCGGCCTCTTCGATATTCCATCTCAAATTCGCCCATTGCCTACCGAGGAGCATGGCATATTGGCTCGTGAGATTGCTATTCAGTCCATTGTTCTTCTAAAGAATACTGGATCACTGCTGCCCCTATCGAGTTCCAATCTGCGCTCAATAGCCGTCATAGGGGCTGATGCCGATTCCTACATCACAGGAGGTGGAAGCTCCTTCGTTCAACCAACCTATCTCGTGAGCATACGAGAGGGCATACGACGACATGTGGGCGAGGGCGTGCAAGTGGAATACGCAGAGGGAACAGACCCTGTCTCGTCTGCTGATCTGCTACCTGGACCATCATTGGTTCCGTCTTCCGTCCTGACACCAGTCGGCTCCGACCCGCAACTCCACGGACTACAGGCACAGTACTGGACAAATACACGATTTGAGGGTGAGCCGAGGCTGGTTCGCATTGATCGGCAAGTGGCACTCAACCTTGGCTTCTTCAACTTCGGTGGTCTAAATGCATCCTCATTGCCCGCGATACCACAAGAACTCAACAATGCTATATCTGTGCGCTGGACAGGCAGCCTTACCTCGCCTGCGACTGGAATCTACACGTTCTCGCTGACCCACCTGGGGACGGCCCGCTTTTTCCTGGATGGTCAACTGCTCATTGACGATCTAGGCATCACTCTGCAAACCAAGTCGGTGGCACTCTCGCTTGTTGCTGGTCAGTCGTATTCCTTGCGAATTGAATATGCAGCCGACTGCCCAGAGCAAAGTGCTTCCGTTGCAGATACTGGAGAGCTTACTATGATTGCTCTGACTGGTGCAAAGATACGCTTTGGGTGGGAACATCCTGCTGATGTCGCTCTTGCAGCCATTCAGGAGGCCGTAGCACTGGCTGGACAGTCAGATGTGGCGGTTGTCGTTGTGCGCGACTATCGCAGTGAGCATGCTGATGTGCCAAGCCTTACGCTTTCCAATGAGCAGAATCTGCTCGTTCAGAAGGTTACGGCTGCCAATCCGCGTACCGTCGTGGTAGTGGCAAGCGGTGGCCCTGTCCTCATGCCTTGGCTCGATCAGGTTCCAGCGGTGCTAGAAAGCTGGTATGGAGGACAGGAAATGGGCAATGCTCTGGCTGCTGTCCTCTTTGGCGATGTCTCGCCATCTGGGAAACTGCCACTCACCTTTCCACGTACTGACTCCGATACGCCCGTCTCCTCACCTGAACAGTACTCGCGAACCACACTGAAAGCCCACTTTAGTGAAGGACTTGCTGTTGGCTATCGAGGCTATGACCAGTTTGGTATCGAGCCGCTCTTCCCGTTCGGCTATGGGCTTTCTTACACGAACTTCGCGTATTCACACCTTCAGGTTGAGCCTGATACCAGTGATGGTACGAAGCCAATACAAGTGAATTTCTCAATCACGAATACTGGCTCACGAGCTGGTGACGAGGTTGCTCAGGTCTATCTTGCTTTGCCGACAAGCGCAGGAGAGCCTCCTAAACGGTTGGTCGGGTGGGTAAAAGTTCCGTTGAAAGCTGGTGAGAGCAAAAAGGTCGCTGTGATGCTGGACCCCAATGCCACGTCACGACTGTTCTCCTACTGGAACACACGCACAGCACATTGGGAGATTGCCGATGGTACGTATCAGCTATATGTAGGAGCCTCCTCTCGTGACATTCGCCTCGCAGGGGTGTTGCAACTGAATAGGTAGCGAGTCGAGAACCTCTTCAAGCAAGACAGATGTGTAGTGATGCATAATTGTGGCAACAGAAGCATGCGTGTAGAAAGAGATACAATGCAACAGGAATTGATGTATACTGATGGAACAATGAATAGTATTATCACCTCTGTTCGCTTCGAGCACCTTCATGATGCACTTGGAATAGGAAAAAAACGCCCTCGGCTGTCCTGGACTCTCGCTCCTACAAGTGAGCCGTGGTATCAGTCAGGGTATCAGATAGAGTCTTATGAACGAGATGGACGACTGCGCGAACGGACGGAACGAATTGAGTCCGATCAGTCAGTGTTCGTTCCCTGGCCGTTCGCCCCACTCTTGTCTCGTGAGCACTTGGACGTGCATGTGCGCGTCTGGGGCAGCGATGGGCAACCCTCGGCGTGGAGTGCGTTCTTTCCTGTTGAGACAGGGCTTCTCTCGTCTTCCGACTGGTCGGCTCACTTCGTAACTCCTGACTGGGAAGAGGACACGAGCCGAGCACAGGCGGCTCCGCTTTTGCGTCATGAATTCACCATCGGGTCTAGGATTGCACAGGCTCGTCTCTACATAACAGCATTAGGCGTCTATGAGGCAACTCTGAATGGAGTTGTCATTAGTGATGCCATTTTGAACCCCGGCTGGACCAAATATGACTCCCGACTGCTCTATCACACCTTTGATGTGACACATCTCCTTCACAAAGGCCAAAACGCTTTGGGTGCTATACTCGCTGATGGCTGGTACCGTGGACGGCTTGGTTTTAATGGAGGGCAACGCAACATTTATGGGAATCGACTAGCACTGTTGGCTCAGCTTGAGATTACCTATGTCGATGGGACGTACGAGCGCATCGTAACCGACGAAACGTGGCGTGCTACCCGTGGACCCATTCTCGCTAGCGATCTCTACGATGGAGAAACCTACGATGCTCGCCTTGAACTCCTAGGCTGGTCAGAACCCGCCTACGACCATTCCGACTGGAGAGGTGTAAGAGAGATCAAGTACGACTTCGCAACCCTTGATGCTCCATCGGGTCCACCAGTACGACGTACCGAACTGCTTTCTCCAGTTGCCATTACGTCCTCGCCTTCAGGAAAGACACTTGTTGATTTCGGGCAAAATCTCGTTGGGCGGCTTCGTCTTACTGTACGTGGAGACGCAGGACAGATGGTGACACTACGCCATGCTGAACTTCTCGAACATGGTGAGTTGTGTACACGACCCCTGCGAACGGCAAAAGCGACGGACTCTTATATCCTTCGAGGCAATAGAGTAGAAACGTGGGAACCGCGCTTCACCTTTCACGGCTTCAGGTATGCGCAGGTGGAGGGCTGGCCTGGTGAACTGCATACTGAGGATATTTCAGCTATCGTCTGTCACTCTGACTTAGAGCGCACAGGATGGTTCGAGTGTTCCGACCCACTCATTAACCGACTCCACGAAAATGTGGTGTGGAGTATGCGTGGCAACTTCCTCAGCATCCCCACCGATTGTCCACAGCGCGATGAGCGGCTGGGGTGGACGGGAGACATTCAAGTGTTCGCGCCCTCTGCGTGCTTCCTCTATGACAGCGCAGGTTTCCTTACCTCGTGGTTGGCGGACTTGGCACTAGAACAGAAAGCTGCAGGAGGTATTGTTCCCTTTGTGGTTCCGAACATTGTGCCGATGTCTCCCATCGCGGCGGCTGGCTGGGGAGATGCTGCGGTCATTGTGCCGTGGGTACTCTACCAGCATTATGGCGATAAAGGCATTTTGGCAACACAATTTGAGAGTATGCAAGCGTGGGTTGATCGTGTCACTGACGTTACTGGGGAAGGATACCTATGGGAGAAAGGCTTTCAGTTCGGGGATTGGCTCGATCCCAATGCCCCACCAGATCACCCGCAACAGGCGCGTACCGATCCGCACGTCGTCGCCACCGCGTATTTTGCTCGCTCAGCAGAATTGTTGGGACAGGCAGCGCGTATTCTTGGGCGAACAGAGGAGCAGGAGCGATATCTGCATCTTGCTGCACAGGTACGTGCGGCCTTTGATGCCGAGTACGTTACTCCAGCAGGACGGGTCTTGAGTGATGCCGAAACTGCCTATGCACTCGCGTTACAGTTTGGACTCCTGAAGTCCGCTGAGCAGCGTCACCATGCAGGCCAACGGTTGGTCGAACTTGTACGGAGTCATGCCTACCACATCTCCACGGGCTTCATCGGAACGCCGTTGATCTGTGACGCGTTGTGTAGTGCCGGAGAGTATAACGCTGCTTTCCATCTACTCATGCAGCGCGAGTGTCCATCTTGGCTCTATCCAGTGACAATGGGAGCTACCACGATTTGGGAACGTTGGGACAGTCTGCTCCCTGATGACTCGGTCAACCCCGGCGAAATGACATCATTTAACCATTACGCGTTGGGAGCTATTGCTGATTGGTTACACCGAATAGTGGGTGGACTAGGACCCTCAACTCAGGGGTATCGTCAGCTTGACGTGCAGCCGCATCCTGGTGGTGGCCTCACCTCTGCTCGTGCTCGGCATCGAACCCCTTATGGTGTCGCCGAATGTGCTTGGACCATCCAGGATAGACAGATAGAAGTTGCTGTGGTTGTTCCGCCCAATACGACGGCTCGTGTTATTCTTCCTAGTGGAGATGGGATACCGTTTGAAGTCGGATCTGGCACACATCGCTGGGTCTATCCGTACCAGACATCTGATCCTTCTCCACGCCTCCTCGATATTAGGCTCGATAGTCTCATCGACGATCCAGAAGCGTGGAACACAGTGGTGAAGACGATACGTCAACACCTCTCGGGACTGGCTCGACATATGGATATTCGTATGCTCATGCTCCAGAACAGTCACATGACTCTGGAGCAGGTGCTCTCGCTTTTGCCCTCAGTTGACCAGTTGCCCTTTGCTCTTGAAAGCGCATTGTCCAAGGTTGAAACTGAGTGATCAGAGGAAAAGAGACATCTCACTATGAATGAACATGGCTAGGCTTTGGAAGAACATGGTGCAGTTCCTCTGTACTATATGCTCAAGCTGTTGTACTATATGCTCAAGGAGGAACATAATGACGAAATCACTGGACAATCAGCTACCAGCAGAGCAGAGCGCATATTTCCTCAATGCTGGTGCAGGCGAACGCTACGTCTTTGGTACACAACTTGCAACGGTCATTGCTTCAGCAAAAAGTACTGGCGATCTGTTTGAACTTGTAATACTCTCAGGCGGGAAAGGCGACTCCTTTCCTCTTCATCGCCACGAACGTGTGTATGAAACTCTATTTGTGCTCGACGGCAAACTGGAACTCACGCTCGATGGGCGCAAGTATTTGCTCACGGAAGGTGACTACGCCTCTATTCCGGCGGGAACAGCTCATGGCTATGAAATGCACAGCCATCGCACTCATTTGCTGTCATTCACGACGCAAGGCGAAGTTGCACACCTCTATTCGATTATTGGGGAACCAACAGAACTGCGTGAGCATCCAGAGAAAGCGAGCGGTGCTGATTATCAAGCACGCTTTTCTCAGGTCGAGGCTGATTTCGCACTCGTCTCAGCGGCAGAAATATCGGAACCTTCCTCTCTCGTTGAAGGCGGCGAGGTACCAACTGACGTCCGACCGTATGTGCTAGAGGCAGGCGAGGGAATACGCCTGTTGGCTGCCGACCAACTTTACACATTACTAACCACCCAGGACAATACGAACGGTCAGTTTATCGCGGTTATGACCGAAGGACCGAAGGGCAATGCCATCATCCAGCATTTTCATGAGCATCATACCGAAGTGTTTTTCAGTATCGCTGGACAGATGACAGTGTGGGCAGATGGGCAGGAAATGTCCTTCCAACCAGGCGATTTTCTGCACATCCCGCCCAATACGGTCCATTCCTATCGCCTGGACTCACCCTACACCAAATTTCTGGGCTTCCTCACTCCTGGCCTCTTCGAGCCGTTCTTCCGCACCATCGGTGATTCTTATGAGCAGCACATTTTTCCTAGCGTTCCTAGCCCATTCCACTTCGACCAACTCATGCAGGCTGTGCAAGCGGGTAAGCTCGATTTACATATTGTTGGTCCTCCTCCTGATGGTTCAGGCGCACCTGGTCCTGCAGGTGGAAATCATACACATAATAGCGCATCTGCAGAAATGCCGTAAAGGACATAAGCATGCAACAGCATTTTGATGAAAGCGCGTTGGCTCGAGGCACAAAAGAGGACATATTCCCAGTCAAGGTTATGCCCGATCTTGTTTATGCCACCCCCAATGGTAGCTCGCAACGACTTGACCTCTACTTGCCTCAAGGGGTCGGGCGACCGTTGCCAGTAATTGTGTGGTTGCACGGTGGAGGCTGGCGGTTCGGTGATCGGAAGCTCGGTCCAAACCTCTCACGCTATTTCGCTGAGCGTGGGTTTGCCATGGTGAGCATTGACTACCGACTGAGTGAGGAAGCAACCTTTCCTGCTCAGATTCACGATGTGAAAACAGCCATCCGCTGGGTGCGAACGATTGCTGACAGTTACGGGCTGGATGAAGAGCATATCGGTCTGTGGGGTTCATCCTCTGGCGGTCACTTAGCGGCATTGGCCGCCACAACAGGTCCGGGCATTCTTGAAGGCGAAAATATCGAGTATGCCGAGCAATCCAGCGAGGTGCAGGCTGTCGTCGATGGTTACGGCCCAACCAATTTCTTACAGCAAGACGCCCATCGTGATCCTTTGGGCAGACCTTCTGATGATCCAGAATCTATTCAGCTTCCTGCTGGTAAGAGGAGTAGTGATGCTGATTCGTTAGAGTCATTGTTGCTGGGTGCGCCCATCACGACACGTCCAGACCTAGTGCGCTTGGTCAATCCTCTCACGTACGTGAAAGCGGGCGTTCCGCCGTTTCTCATTCTCCATGGTTTGAGTGATACCGCCGTCCCTGCTCATCAGAGCGTGCTGCTCTATGAGGCTCTCGCGGCGGCTGGCAATAACGTCACGCTGTATCTGATCAAAGGTCTTGGTCATGGGTTCCTCAATCGCAACGATTTTGACAAAGGTCCACTGCGACCAGCAACAGTGCGGAGTATCTGTCATGGTGGTGTTGAGCAAGTGATAGATGGTACACAAGCGACTTTCGATACCATCGAGGCATTCTTTCGAGAGTGCCTTTGTGGTGAAGTTCTTTGAAAAAGAAACGGAAGTCGCAGCTATCTTTACACTAACAAGACTTCAATACCGAGCTTACGCACCTGTTTAACTAAATGAGCAGGTGCTTGCATATCCGTAATGATGCGCGTGAGCCGTTCGAGAGGACAGAAGGTCGCGAGCGTCACCTGATCCCATTTACTCCTATCAACTACGGCAATCACTTCCTTCGCGGCATCGACGATTGCACGCTTCAGTTCTACCTCTTCACCATTCACGTCGGTGAGTCCCTCATGTAGAGTCAACCCACGCGCGCCAACAAAGGCTTTACTAATGTGGACCTGCTGTAAAACAGCTCTCCCCCATGTGCCAACCAGCGAGAAGGATTCCTGACGAAGCATACCACCGAGCATCAATACAGAGATATTGGGAGCTTGGATCAATTCCATCCCTGTGCGTACCCCATTAGTCACAACCGTCAATTCATGCTTTACGCTAAGAAATGGAGCCATAGCAAGGGCTGTCGTGCTTGCGTCTAAAGCAATCGTCTCACCATCCTGAACATACTTCGCAGCGGCTTCCCCAATACGCTCCTTCTGCTCGGATTGTAAACGCTCTCGCTTGTCAAATACTATCTCGTTTGTCGTGGAGTCTGCCGATGTCAGAATTGCGCCGCCATGAGTACGTACGACCTGTCCTTGTGCTTCCAACCACGTCAAGTCCTTGCGAATAGTCACTTCCGAGACTGCAAAATGCTGACTCAGCTCTGGCACTGTCACGCGTTGCTCTGCTTCTAACATACGAACAATCTGCTGGCGGCGCTCAGGAGTGAAGAGGATTGGCTCTTCTGAAAATGTTTCGGCTGATTTCATTTTATTGCGACCGTTGTTCATCCTGTATCTATACCCCTCACGCATTGCTACTTACTCGTTCATAACTATTTCGCATATACATAAATATACAATGAAATTTCACTTTGTTTTGTTTTCTTATAACATGCACATCCTTGCACTGTCAAGTAGGTCTTAATCGAAAGAAAAAGTCTTCTCCGCTCTTGACAAAATCCTTAGAATATTATACAATTTGTATGAATTTATGCGTATCGTCAAATTTTTAGAATGAACTACTTGGAAATGAGGTAGCTCACGGAGAACCAAGGGGCATCAAAGAAAATCTATCAACAACATAGGGATCGGCAACGAACTACTATTCTGGAAGCGGCCCAAAAGCTCTTCCTTCAGAAAGGGGTAGGAGGAACGACGTTGGGAGACATTGCTACCGAAGCTAGGGTCACTCGTGCAACGATTTATCAATACTTCGCCAATGGGACAGATATCGCCTGGGCCATCCTCGAAGAGATATTTGAGAGCGCACAAGAGGAGATATGGCAAGCCTTAGAGCTTGATGGGACTGGCTTTGAACGGATTGCTGCGTTTTTGTCTCACTTTCTTGCTACATTGACTCAGACTCCTGAGCATTTCCGTTTTCTCGCCCAATTTGACAGCATGTATGCCAGTGATCCTGAGATTGATCGGTTGCTTATAGTGACTAAACGAACTATTGGTAGTACTCTTGAACCTCTCGCGGAAGTTGCTCGCAAGGGGATAGAGGACGGGTCTTTACGGTCAAACCTCAATCCGACACTGACGGCTTCGGCTATTGCGAATATGGCAGTTGCTATGACCGTTCGTCTGGAAGCCCATCGCGGAAGCGTGATCATAGAATACGGACATTCGCCTGAACACATCTTTGCGGAAGCCTGTGACCTCCTGCTTCAGGGCATTCGTGCCCAGTAATTGGGAAGACTTCTCTTTATGTGTGATTGCTAGCATTACTCTATTGAATGTCAGTCTTACTATAGCAGATGATGAGGAATGAACGATGAATATGCAGTTTACCTTTCCTTCCACGTTTCTCTGGGGGACCGCCACCGCCGCGCATCAGGTGGAAGGCAGCAACGTCTACAACGACAACTGGGTGCTGGAACACGTGCCCGGAACTCCCTACGTCGAGCAGTCAGGCGACGCCTGTGACCACTATCACCGCTACCGCGAAGATATCGCTCTGCTTGCACAGTTGGGACTCAACCTCTATCGCTTCTCCCTAGAGTGGTCACGCATTGAGCCGGAAGAGGGAGAGTTCTCCTTGGCGCAGCTTGACCACTATCGGCGCATGTTGGCAGCCTGTCATGAGCACAACATCACTCCGATGGTCACGTTCCACCACTTCACCTCGCCCCGCTGGTTGGCCGCTTCTGGCGGCTGGGAGTCAGCAGAGACGCCGGAGAAATTTGCTCGCTACTGCGAACGAGCGATGGCACATCTGGGCGATCTAATTCCGTTTGTTTGCACACTCAACGAGGTCAATATTGGATCACTTCTAACAACTCTAGGCATTACAGGACGCTCCGCACGCACAGAACCCTGGTTTGAGGCGGCGGCACGCGCTGTAGGTAGCAATACTTCGCGCTTCACGCCGTTTCTATATGCAGACCCTATACGGGGGCGTGAGACGATTCTGGCGACTCACCGCCGCGCGGTCGAGGCTATTAAAGCAGGAGCGAGCAACTGCTTGGTTGGGTTGACATTGGCAATGCATGATATTCAGGCAGGTCCAGGAGGCGAGGAGATGGCGGTGCGTATGCGCGGAGAGCTACAGGATGTCTACCTGCAAGCCACAAAGGGCGACGATTTCATTGGCGTGCAGACGTACTCGCGCCTACGTTTCGGCCCACAGGGTCCACTGACCCCAGAAGAGGGTGTGGAGTTGAACCAGATGGGCGAGGAGTTCTGGCCGGAGGCACTTGAAGGGACGATCCGCTATGCGAGCAAAGTAACAGGTCTACCCATTATCGTGACAGAGAATGGGCTTGCGACACAAGATGACACACGGCGCATTGCCTACATTGAGCGAGCCTTGCGTAGTGTTGCGGCCTGCTTAGGTGACGGGATCGACGTGCGAGGCTACACCTATTGGTCAGCCATGGACAATTTCGAGTGGATATTTGGCTATCGTCCGACCTTCGGCCTTATCGCGGTGGATCGGCGCACGCAGCAACGAACGGTCAAGCCCAGTGCTCACTGGCTGGGAAATGTCGCACGTGCAGGCGAATTCTAAGTGGGGATGACTATGAAGACTGTAGCAGAGCCGTCCGTCCATGTGCAAGACTTGCGTTGCGAATATGAATGCGACCCACTTGGGATCGATATCCTCCAACCTCGTTTGAGTTGGAAGTTGAGTTCTCAGCAGCGAGGAGTCGTGCAGTCCGCCTATCATATCCGAGTTACCGATGAGCAAGGCGAGGTCTTTTGGGATACAGGGAAAGTGCTTTCGGAACAATCTCTCCATGTCCCTTATGCTGGACCGATGCTTCGCTCTCGACAACGCAGCACCTGGCAGGTCCGCGTATGGGATGGTCAGGATCAACCATCGGCTTGGAGCGAGTCCGCTTGGTGGGAGATGGGGTTACTTCATGCAACCGATTGGCAGGCAAGCTGGATAGAACCTAGTTGGAACGAAGATGCACAAGCCTTCAACCCTTGCCCCTATCTGCGTACCACGTTTACGCTCGACGAACAGACACGTTCAGCACGGCTCTATGTGACAGCGCATGGTCTCTATGAAGCATGGCTCAATGGTCAGCGTGTCGGTGATGCCTACTTGACCCCAGGCTATACCAGCTATCATCACCGACTGCAATACCAAACCTATGATGTAGGAAACCTGTTGCACAATGGGGAGAACGCACTTGGCGTAATCCTGGGTGATGGCTGGTATCGGGGATCAATCGATGTGGGTCCTCGCCGCAATGTCTACGGTCAGACGTTGGGTCTCTTGTTACAACTCCATGTCCGTTATGCCGATGGGCGCGAACAATTAATCACCTCTGATGAGCAGTGGCGTGCCACAACAGGACCGATCCTCAAGTCGGATTTGCAGGATGGGGAGACGTACGATGCCCGTCTAGAGATGCCAGGTTGGAATGAACCAGGATTTGACGCCAGTTCCTGGCAAAATGTGCGCTCTGCCAACTTTGCTGTAGAAAACTTGGTTGCGACAATTAGTCCATCTGTACTGCCCAAAGAGCGGTTCATGCCTCGCTCTATTTTCACGACCCCTGCCGGGGAAACAGTGGTCGATATGGGACAAAATTTCACGGGAGTTGTGCAACTGAAGGTTTCTGGCCCAAAGGGTACAACTATTCGATTGCAACATGGGGAGACGCTCGACAAAGAAGGCAATTTCACGATGCAGAACCTTGCGCTTGGGCCTCTTCCACCGCCTCAACAGCAGGATTCTTATACACTACGGGGAGACGGAGAAGAAGTCTACACCCCCCATTTCACCATGCATGGCTTTCGATACGTGAAGGTCGATGGCTTTCCGGGTACGCCAGCCTCGGACAACTTCATTGGCATTGCTCTTCGGTCTGATCTGTCAGAAACGGGAACCTTTACCTGCTCTGACCCTCTCATTAACCAGTTGCAACACAATATTTTATGGAGCCAGAAGAGCAATTTTGTGGATACTCCAACGGATTGTCCAACTCGTGAGCGTCTAGGGTGGACGGGTGACAGTTCGATCTATGCTCGCACAGGCTCGTTCCTGATGGGGACAGACCTATTCTATACCAAGTGGCTCAAGGACCTGGCGAGTGAACAGCAACCCGACGGACGAGTCCCAAATATTGTGCCTAGTCCGGGAGGCGAACCAGCGATGGGTGGACTGGTTCACTTGCTTGAGGGGTCTGCTGGCTGGGGTGATGCTGCCGTGATCGTGCCTTGGACGCTCTATCAGGTCTTTGGCGATGAGCGCATCCTGGCTGAGCAGTATGCGAGTATGAAAGCATGGGTCGAATATGAGCGACATCATGCCCATAACTACCTGTGGGATAGTAGTTACCATTGGGGTGAGTGGCTGGAACCGGGTGACATTACCCCGGGCCTCTTATTTTCCAACAAACTGACGCCTGAAATTCAGCAGCACCTCGCGGCACCTCACATTGCGACTGCGTATTTTGCTCATTCGACGCACTTACTGGCTCAGACTGCACAGGTGCTGGGGAAACAAGAGGAGGCCGAGGAGTATAGTGCGTTGTACCGGCAGATTCGGGCGGCCTACGTCACGACGTTTATTGGGTCTGATGGTCGTATTCGCCCGAATAAGCAAGCCTCCTATGTGCGTGCCCTCGCGTTTGACCTGCTTCCCGAGCACTTGCGACCGCTTGCCACCCAGTACCTAGTTGAACTAATCCAGCAGGCAGGAACTCATCTGGGGACGGGCTTTCTTGCGACACCCTTTCTCCTGCACATGCTAAGTCAACAGGGATACCTGGATGTTGCCTATGCCCTACTCAAACAGGAGACGCCTCCCTCCTGGCTCTATGCGGTCAAACATGGAGCCACGACCATCTGGGAGTTCTGGGATGCGCTTGATGAGGAAGGCAATGTGCATGGATCACTGAACCACTGTGCATATGGGGCGGTTGGAAGTTGGCTCTACCAGGTCGTTGCAGGCATCGAGTTTGGATTACCTGGATATAAGCGCATCCGTTTCCAGCCGCAGCCAGGAGGTGGAATCACAGCTGCTTCGGCGACCTTTATGTCGGTATATGGGGAGATTGCATCCAGTTGGCAGAATGAGCAGGGGCAATTCACTCTCACAGTCACTGTCCCTGTCAATACGACCGCGATAGTCTGCATTCCCGAACGCTTGGGTAAACAGATGACAGAAGCTGGGCAAGCACTCGAGATCCGCGAAGGCGTCCTCGGGATCACACAGGAGCCAGATGGAACACACATTGAGGTGGGTTCTGGCACCTACACCTTTACGTCTCGCCTTTCCACGAACAGTTAAGGAACGCAGCCGAACACTAGTTCGCATCCTCGAACACTACACCCTTCACAGGAATGTTCGAGGATGCGAGAACAAACGAGGGAAGGACATTCATCCATCTCTCATCTCTTCTGTTTTGTCGCCACCACGGGCCTTTCGACCATAAGGCGTGCTGGCACATGAAACACATGTAACAAAGGCTACCTATCCGACTGACTGACCGGAGGTAGAACATCGTTCGTTGTCAGTCGGAATACAAAGGAGTGACTTCAATGCAAGAACCGATCAAAGATGAGTTAGTGAATGAAATTCCGATGGATGTCCTGCCAGTCACAGATGCGAGTCCAGGCATGGTGAGCCAGGAGACTTCCTTGCCCACGAAACGGGTCGGTGTCGGCTTCATCAGTGCATATGCAGCTGCCTATGCAGGTACTTACATGGCCCTGCTTGTTCCGGTTATCGTCACTCTAGCGTTGCGAATCCAACAACTTGACGCCGCAGGCAAGGCGGGTGATCTTGCCCTTGTCACAGCAGTTGGAGCAATCTTCTCGCTGCTTGCTAATCCTTTTTTTGGGCGATTAAGCGACCGCACCACCTTACGACTAGGGATGCGTCGTCCCTTCCTTCTCGTGGGAGCGATCTTCGGAGCAATCGGCCTCCTCATTATTGCTCTGGCACCGTCTATCATCGGTGTTCTTGTGGGCTGGTGCATCGTACAAACGGCATACGGTGCAGTCCTTACAGGAGCCACTGCCGTCCTACCAGATCAGGTTCCTGAGGAGCAACGTGGACTGGTCTCTGGTGTGCTGGGCATGACACAAGGAGTTGGGTTGATCGTAGGAACGTTCCTGGTACAGGCTGTGGCTGGCGCAGTTTTCTGGATGTTTATGCTCCCAGCACTGGTAGCCCTCGTCGCTATCGTGATCTTCGCAGCTATCCTGCGCGACCGGAGGCTCGATCCTCAGCAGCAGCTTCCGTCCTACACCTTTAGCGAGTTCCTGCGAAGTTTCTGGGTAAACCCACGTCGTTATCCTAACTTTGGTTGGGCCTGGCTAGGGCGTTTCCTCGTCTTCATGGGATTGGCCACGCTGCTGACCTATCAGGTGTACTACCTGATCGATCACCTCCATGCGAATCCACAGACAGTGGCTGGCCTCATCTTCCTCTCGACTCTCATATCGACGATTGGAGTTATTGTTGCCAGTAATCTGAGTGGTTGGGTATCTGATAGAATTCGCCGACGTAAGCCCTTAGTGATTATCGCAGCCATCGTCTATGCTCTGGGACTCCTGCTCGTTGCACTGTCTTCCTCAACCACCTCTTTTCTGGCCGCCATAGCGGTTACGGGAATCGGACAGGGCATCTATCTAGCCATCGATCTAGCCCTTGCTGCCGCCGTGCTCCCTGAAAATGGTCGGGAAGCTGGCAAAGACCTTGGCGTTTTCAACATCGCTAGTGCCCTTCCTGGTACCGTCGCACCAGCAATTGCTCCCATTTTCCTTGCCATTGGAGGTGGTGGCAACTATACGGCACTCTTCATTGCTGCTGCCGTGTTTGCCTTTATTGGTGCTCTTTCCATTCAGCCCATTCGGGGAGTGCAATAAAGGAGGGAACCATGATGTTTACCAATCCGATCATTCCTGGCTTCCATCCAGACCCAAGCATCTGCCGCGTGGGTCTGGACTACTACCTTGTGACCAGTTCATTCGAGTATTTCCCTGGGGTGCCGCTCTTCCACAGCCGCGACCTTGTACATTGGCATCAGATTGGGCACGTTCTCACGCGTCCCAGCCAGATGCCGTTTGCCCATTGGCATCCCTTCAGCGGCATCTTCGCCCCGACCATTCGCTACCACAATGGCACCTTTTATATGGTTACAACAAATGTGTCGAGCAGGGGCAACTTCTATGTACACACACAAGACCCCTTTGGCGAATGGTCTGATCCAATGTGGGTTGAGCAGGGAGGCATCGATCCCTCGCTCTTCTTCGACGACGATGGGCATGTCTATCTGACCAGCACCGAGCCTCTCCACTTCCCATTCCCTGATGAGATTGATCTGGCAGCACCATTCTGGGGCATTCAGCAAAGCGAGATCGATATAGCGTCTGGTAAACTTTTGACTGAACCCCGACGTATCTGGACAGGAACCGGAGGAAGGTCGCCAGAAGGTCCTCATCTCTACAAAATCAACGGTCGCTACTATCTGTTAGTAGCTGAAGGTGGTACAGGGCATGATGGTCATATGGTGACAATTGCGCGAAGCGATACACTCTGGGGACCTTGGGAGAGCTGCCCACATAATCCCATTCTGACACATCGGAGCTTCCACAGCCCATTTTACGCGCTTGGACACGCCGATCTGATCAAGGCTCATGATGGCAGTTGGTGGCTGGTATGTCTGGGTGTGCGTCCGCAAGGCATTCCGCCGACGACTCACTTAGGACGTGAGACATTCCTGGCGCCGGTTCAATGGGATAACGCAAGTTGGCCTCGGGTAGGACAGCAGGGTAGGCTCAGAGTCACGATGGAAAGTCCAGCATTTGAACCTGTAAGTTGGGACTCAGAGCCTGAGCGCGATGATTTCGATGGCTCGCAACTAGGCGTCGTATGGAACTTTCTAGGCACACCGACAACGAATATGTGGTCACTAACGGACCGTCCAGGAGCACTACGCTTGCTGGGAAACGAAGCCCAACTAGACGACGGTACGCCCGTCGCCTTTGTTGGGCGCAGACAAGAGCATTTTGCTTGCGAGGTTGCGACACAACTCCATTTCGAGCCAGCAGTTGATGGGGAGGAGGCAGGTCTCACGGTTTGGATGAACCCATCACACCATTATGATCTGTTTTTGACACGCCGCGATGATCAACGTCAAGTCAGCGTGCGCCGACGGATTGGTAGCCTCGTCGCAGACGTGGCACGAGTGTCTATTGAGCCTGGACCGATAACACTCATGGTTCAAGCTGAGCTAGACCAATATACGTTTAGCATCTTAGAAAAAAATGGCAATCAGCAGGTTCTTGCGACTGGCGAGACACGCTATCTTGGACAAGAGGTGGCTGGACTCTTTAGAGGAGTGTTTTTCGCGCTCTACGCCAGTAGTGGTGATGCAGCAGCTAGCACGCCTGCATTCTTTGAGTGTTTCGACTACCGTATCACTTCATAAGCTAGTGAGTGTCGGCGGAGGAATACTTGACACTCACAATTTCTTAATGTAACATATTGAAATAATACAAAATCAAACGAAACCATTGTCTTAAAAGCTTTTGTTCACAATGTCTGTGAGCAGGCACTGTAACTTCCTGTAATGCTCTTTCATAAAAGTAGCGCATAGGAGCGAAGAAAGAAGGTGGAATGCGTATGGACAAGGAAACAGAAGAACAGGTGATAGCGAACGACGAGATTGTGGCACGTATCGAACAATTCACCATCGAAACGCCCTCGTGGGGATATGGAAATTCTGGGACACGCTTTAAGGTATTTCCTTGGCCTGGGGCTGCTCGCAACTTACGCGAGAAACTTGCTGATGCCGCCGAGGTGCAGAAGGTCACAGGTGTCTGTCCAAGCGTTGCCATTCACATTCCCTGGGATCGGGAAGATGATTGGCACGCGGTCAACGACTACGCACGTTCGCTCTGTTTGCGTATTGGCGCCGTCAATCCCAATCTCTTTCAGGAAGACATGTATCGCTTCGGTAGCCTGTGCCACTTCGACAAAGCGATACGACAGCATGCGATTGAGCATGTGGTAGAATGCATTTCCATCGCTCAAGCCGTTGGTTCAAACATAATCAGTCTCTGGTTGGCTGATGGCACGAACTACCCTGGACAAGATGATTTACGCCATCGTCGGCACCGTCTGCTCGATTCATTACAAACTATCTATGCAGCATTACCTGCTGCCATGCGTCTCTTGATCGAGTACAAGTTTTTTGAGCCAAGTTTCTACTCCACCGATCTGCCCGACTGGGGAACATCATTGTTGATGGTGCAAAAGTTGGGGGCGCAGGCGGATGTTCTCGTCGATACAGGACACCATCCTCAGGGAACTAACATCGCGCAGATTGTCGTGCAATTGCTTGATGAGGGACGGCTCGGAGGTTTTCACTTCAACGACCGCAAGTATGCCGATGATGATCTGATTGTTGGCTCACTCAATCCCTTTGAACTGTTTTGCATTTTCAATGAAATTGTTGGTGCCCAAGCTGAGGGTAACGTCAACGCCAGCCGTATCGCGTATATGATTGATCAGTCGCACAATATCGAAGCAAAGATTGAGGCTATGATCCAAAGTGTGCTTAATGTCCAGATCGCTTATGCAAAATCGCTGCTCGTGGACCGTGTAGCACTGCGAGAAGCACAAGAAGCAGGCGATGTGCTCGGTGCCTATAGGATGTTACAAACAGCGTATGAGACCGATGTACGACCTCTCTTAGCCCATATTCGTGTGCGCCAAGGACGCGATGCTGATCCTATTGCCGCATTTCGTTCGAGTGGCTATGCAGAACGTGTAGCTCGTGAGCGTAGTACAGTCGCCTCGGTGAGTGGTTATCCTGGCGCGTAAATTGATCCATTACCCTCTTTTGTTCGAGAGAGGTGCTTTCATCTGACAAGGCTACATTCCCGATTGCCTGACGCTTCACAGACCTGAGCGAAGCTAGGGACGAATGTCCCGTTGGTCTGCGGAATACGGAGAACGAAGCGTAGCTCTGAAAGAGCGTTGGCAATCGGAATACAAAGGAGAAATCCATTTTATGACCGATAGCTCTGTATCAACGACGCTGGCTCAACTAGTAGCACGATCACGTATGTTAGGAGCTGACCGCACCATTTGTAATTGGGGTGGTGGCAACACCTCTGCCAAGTCCGAAGAACTTGATTTTCGCGGTCGTCGGGCGCGCGTTCTCTGGGTTAAAGGGTCCGGCTCCGATCTCGCGACGGTAACGCAAGTCTCCTTTACTGGACTGTACATGGACGACATCCAGCCCCTGCTCGAACGCGAACGCATGAGTGACACCGAGATGGTGGCCTACCTCGCGCACTGCTTCTATGAGCCTGGGCGTCCTCGCCCTTCCATCGAGACCTTGTTGCATGGATTTTTGCCGTTTCCCCATGTCGATCACACACACGCCGACGCGACCAACTACTTCGCCTGTTCCAGGAATGGCGAAGCACTGGCACGAGAATGCTTTGGCGATGCCTTGATTTGGATTCCTTATCGCCGTCCTGGATTCGGCTTAGCTCGCGAGGTTGCTCTAGCATTGCGTGACAAACCAGATGCGAAGCTGGTTATTCTGGCAAAGCATGGCCTCATCACATGGGGCGATACCGACGAGTCGTGCTATGCCACCACGCTTGCCACAATTAGTCGAGCACGCGAATGTGTGGAGGCGCACATCGTTCGCGCTGATCGGTCGCTCTTTGGTGGCCTGCGTTTTGAGCCGCTTGTCTCTGAGGAGCGTCATAGCATTGCAGCACAGGTAGGGCCAGTGCTGCGTGGGCTGGTTTCGGCGGAGAAACGCCAGATACTGCGCTTTGAAGACAGCGAGGATGTGCTTACGTTTGCTGGGAGCCAAGATGCACCGCGTTTGACTGGAATTGGTGCAGCCTGCCCCGACCACTTAGTGCATACGAAGCCGTGGCCCCTGCTGGTGGATTGGACCCCCAACCAGGATGTGAGCCTACTCGCAGAGGCACTGCGTACAGGTGTCTCAACATACGTAGAGAAATATCATCGCTATCAACAAGACAATGCAGAACAAAATCTTGACCCTGATGCGGCTACTCCGGTCTATCGCGAAGCGGATGCCGCTGCTGACCCGCATCCACGCGTGATTCTGCTTCCAGGCGTAGGCATGTTCACGACAGGAAAAGACGTGACGATGGCTGATGTCTCCGCACAACTGTACCATCGTGCTCTCGCAGTCATGCGTGGGGCCGAGGCATGTGGTGGTTTCATCTCGCTGAGTGATGCCGAGAGCTATGCCGTTGAATACTGGCCGTTGGAGCAGTACAAGCTCAAACAGGCACCACCAGAACGGGAATTTTCTCGCCAGGTCGTGCTTGTGACAGGCGCGGCAGGTGGCATTGGCTCTGCGATTTGCCGTCGTGTTGCGCAGGATGGTGCGCATATCGTAGCGACGGATATCGATCTGGCAGGTGCACAGGAGTTGGTAACATCCCTTAACACGCACTATGGTGCGGGACGAGCGGTTGCTGTGAAGATGGATGTAACGAGCGAAGAGAGTGTGCATGCGGCCTTTGAGCGAGCAAAACTCGCTTTTGGTGGCATTGACGTGTTCGTCAATAACGCTGGACTCGCTTCCAGTGCCTCGCTTACTGAGACGAGTCTCGCAGAGTGGAACAAGAACTGGAATGTGTTGGTCACGGGTTACTTCCTGGTGGCACGCGAAGGATTCAAGCTCTTGCAGGAGCAGGGACGCGGCGGAAATCTCGTCTTCGTGGCGAGCAAAAACGCGTTGGTCGCAGGTAAGAATGCTGCCGCCTACTCGACCTCGAAGGCAGCCGAAGCACATCTTGCTCGTTGTCTAGCGGAAGAAGGTGGTGCATCGGGCATTCGCGTCAACACGGTCAATCCCGATGCGGTGCTCTCTGGCTCGCGTATCTGGAGTGGTAACTGGCGGCAAGAGCGAGCAGCCACGTATGGTGTAGCTCCTGAGCAATTGGAAGAAGTCTATCGTAAACGCACAACACTTGGCGTGAATATTCTACCGGAGGATATCGCCGAGGCAGTCGCGTTCTTTGCCTCTCCAACGCGTTCCACCAAGAGCACTGGCAATATCCTCAATGTTGATGGTGGAGTTGCAGCGGCCTATCCACGGTAAGGAAAACGCAATGAACAATCTGTATTCCGAGTCGCGACGATGTTTCACATCTAGCAAGCTCAGCGACTCGGCAACGAAGACACGCACGATGGCAACCGTCGATCTGGGAGCGAGCAGTGGACGCGTTCTGCTCGCTCGCTTCGACGGGCAGCAAGTGACGCTCGAAGAGGTGCATCGCTTTCCCAACGACCCGGTAATGATGCGTGGACATCGCTTCTGGAATATTCTAAGCCTGTGGAACGAAACGCTTATTGGGCTACGCAAAGCGCGAACGCATGCGGGAACGCTTGATAGTATCGGCGTTGATACGTGGGGCGTTGATTATGGGCTTGTAGACGAACGCGGCTTCCTGCAGGGGATACCATTCCAATACCGAGACTCCCGCACAGACGGCGTGATGGAGCAGGTCTTCGCACAGATACCGCGCGATGTGTTGTACGGGCGCACGGGCGTCCAGTTTCAGCCTTTCAATACGCTCTTCCAGCTCTATGCGCACCAGCAGATGCAACCAGATGCGTTTGCCGCTACGTCTCGTTTCCTGATGATCCCTGATGTGCTGCATAGCTGGTTATGTGGGTCGCTGACTTCGGAGCGCACCAATGCGACCACGACACAATGCTGGGACCCTTTGGCAGGAGCGTGGGCAAGAGATCTGCTCGATCAATTTGCGCTTCCCAGCACGCTCTTTTCTCCTGTCGTCGAGGCTGGTACTGTGCTTGGAAAGGTCGTTCCCGAATGGCACAGCGATCTGGGAGCAGCACAAGTAATTGCACCTGCAACGCATGATACAGGGTCGGCGATTGCGGCGACTCCTGTCTCCGCATCGGGAAATTGGGGGTATATCAGTTCGGGAACGTGGTCACTCGTTGGCGTCGAACTACAGCAACCTCTCATGACCGCCGAGGCATTGCAGGCAAACTTTACGAATGAGGGAGGTATCTTCGGCACAACGCGCTTTCTCAAGAATGTGATGGGGATGTGGCTTCTGCAAGAATGCCAGAGAATTTGGGCGCAAGCTAGGCATGTCACTGACTATGAAACGCTGTTGGCGGATGTTGATGCTGTCCCAGCGTTTGCAGCCCTCATTGATCCCGATGAGAAGCGTTTCCTCGCACCTGATGACATGCCCAGAGCAATCAATACCTATCTTCGAGAACATGGACAGGCTCCACTCTCAGCACCAGCAGCGTTTGCACGATGTATCATGGAAAGCCTCGTCTTGCGCTACTGCGAGGTGTTTCACCAGATACGTGCTCTGACAGGAACGACGATCAACGAAGTGTATGTCCTAGGTGGTGGGGCACGCAACACACGCCTCAATCAATGGTTGGCAGATGCACTTGGTATACCAGTGATCGCTGGTCCCTACGAAGCGACCGCACTGGGTAACGCCTTAATGCAGTTAGTGGGATTGGGAGAGTTGCATACCTTGACAGAAGTTCGTATGGTCGCACAGAATATGCCCACCCAGGTCTTTGTCCCGCATGCTGCAGAGCAGGCGAGGTGGAGCGAAGTAGCCCATCGCTTTCGTGCGATGATGGTGGCAGACGCAACTCGAAAGGAGTGATTGATGCGAGTAGCACTCTTTATCACATGCTTCAATGATACCCTTTTTCCCGAGGCGGGAATTGCAACGATACGAGTCTTGCAGCGTCTTGGCCATAGTGTGGACTTTCCAGAAGCGCAAACCTGCTGTAGGCAAATGCATTTCAACACGGGCTATCAGCGCGAAACGATCCCACTGGTGCGCCACTTCATTGAAGTCTTTGGCGATGCGCAGGCCATTGTCGCTCCCTCTGCCTCCTGTGTGGGGATGGTACGTGAACTCTATCCCAAAGCGGCGGCACTCTCTGGCGACGAAGGATTGATCCATGCCGTCGAGCGTCTTCTCCCTCACGTCTTTGAATTCACCGAATTTCTGGTCAAACAGTTGGGACTGACTGAGGTTGGTGCCTACTATCCGCACCGCGTGACCTATCATCCGACCTGCCACAGCCTACGCGTCTTACACCTTGGAGATGCGCCTATGCAACTCTTACGAGCGGTCAAAGGCATCGATCTGGTGGAACTCCCCGATGCACGCGAGTGTTGTGGCTTTGGGGGGACATTCGCGGTAAAGAACGTTGATACCTCGCTTGCCATGCTTAGCGACAAGACGCGCAGCGTCCTGAATACGGGAGCCGAAGTCGTTTGCTCTGCCGATACCTCCTGCCTCTTGCACATTGGCGGAGGGTTGCACCGTCAGCGTGCTGGTGTCTCTACCGTGCATATCGCCGAAATCCTGGCACAGACAGAAAGTGAGTCGTTGTGATGGCCGTCAAATCCCTGCCCATGTTTCCTCACACTGCAAAGTCAGCACTTGCCAACAGTCAATTGCGCCGTAATCTGGGGAAGGCAACAAGGACCATTCGAGGGAAACGCGCCTCCGTGGTGGAGGAACTTCCTGATTGGGAGGCATTACGTGCTGCTGGTGCTGCCATCAAAGCACGTACGTTGCGTCACCTTGACGAGTACCTGGTGCAATTGGAAGACGCCGTGCACCAGGCCGGAGGGCAGGTGCACTGGGCGAGTGATGCGGCAGAAGCCAATCGCATCATTGCCGAAATCGTACGAGGCATAGGCGCGGAGCGTGTGGTGAAGGTCAAGTCGCTGACAACGGATGAAATCGGTCTCAACAACGCACTTGCACGAGAAGGGATTCGTGCGATTGAAACCGACCTTGCCGAGTTGATTATTCAACTGGCAGGGGAAACATCCTCGTATATCCTGGTGCCCGCCATTCACAAAAACCGCAGCGAAATCCGTGACCTCTTTCGTCACACGATTGCCCAGGGACAGGAGTTGACAGACGAGCCGCAGCAATTGGCGGCAGTCGCACGCAACTATTTGCGTGAACAGTTTCTTTCGGCACAGGTAGCCATAAGTGGAGCAAACTTTGCTATTGCCGAGACAGGGACACTGTGTGTCGTAGAGAGCGAGGGAAATGGACGGATGTGTCTGACGTTGCCCCAAACGCTTATCACGGTTATGGGGATTGAGAAAGTTCTTCCTACCTTCCAAGACCTTGCCGTGTTCCTGCAACTCTTACCACGCAGTTCGACGGGTGAACGCATGAATCCCTACACGAGCCTGTGGACGGGAGTAACACCAGGAGATGGTCCACAAGCATTCCATCTGGTGCTCCTCGACAATGGACGCACGAAAGTGCTTGCCGACGATGTGGGTCGTCAGACATTGCAGTGTATTCGGTGTAGTGCCTGCCTCAATATCTGTCCCGTCTACTCGCGAACGGGTGGGCACGCCTATGGCTCGGTCTATCCGGGACCCATTGGGGCTATTCTCACACCCCAGTTGCTCGATGTGAAAAACGCGAAGACGCTGCCCTACGCCTCGACGCTGTGTGGTGCGTGTTACGAGGTGTGCCCTGTGAAGATCAATATCCCTGAGGTGCTGCTGCATTTGCGAGGACAGGTGACGCGTCAGGCATCTCCACTCACTTCCGAAGCACTAGCAATGCGAGAGTTGGCACATATCTTTGCCAGTCCCAAGCGCTATGAGCAGACGCAACGACTTGCACGGCGTGGACAGGGATTGTTTGTGCATGAGGGAGTGATTGACTCGTTGCCAGGAATGTTAGGCGGCTGGACTACCGCACGTGATTTGCCGCCCGTTCCCAAGCAGAGTTTTCGTGATTGGTGGCGCGAGCAACAGAAAGAGGGGCAACAATGAGCACATCAGCGAAAGAAGAGATGCTCACACGCATACGCTGCGCCCTTGCCGGTGCTCTTGAAGCACCTGACATTCCACAAGATTTTCGCAAACGTGACCCTAAGGAGCATGCAGTTCTTGTCGAGGAATTTATAGATCGATTGCGCGACTATAAAGCGACGGTGACGCTCTCAACGGAAGCTGACTTGCCGCTTGCTCTTGTAAAGGTATGTCAGCAACATGTTATTGAGCGGCTTGTGGTCCCGGTTGATGTACCAGATGAGTGGATTCCGATAGGGGTAATGGTGCTACGGGATGAGCCGCATCTCACTTTAAGGGACTTGGATACAAGTTCGGGTGTGCTAACGGGCTGTGCTCTGGGAGTTGCTCAAACAGGAACCATTATTTTGGATGGAGGTACACTTCAGGGCAGACGTGTGCTTTCTCTTGTGCCTGACGTGCATCTCTGCATCGTTCATGTGGAACAAGTCGTCGGACTGGTTCCCGAAGCCATCGGGAAACTTGTGGGACGGGTGACACGTCCTCTCACGCTGGTTTCGGGGCCTTCGGCAACGAGTGACATTGAACTGAGTCGTGTAGAGGGTGTACATGGACCTCGGACATTGCACGTCTTGGTGGTGCAGGATCAGGAACAATAAATTCTTCAACCGGTCATTTGAGAATGAAAGAGACAAGCGTGATGCGCTCTCATCTTCATAGACCTGAGCCTCGTGTTCATTGCACCTGCTCTTCCTCGTTTTCTAGTAATAATATTTCAGTACAGAAACTCATCTCATTTTGCGATTTTTCGTACTTTAATGCATTTGTTCAAGAGAGTAGTAGAGACCTTTTATGCTGCCCTCTTTAGAATATCCATGAAGAGTACAGAAAACCTTCGTTGCTTGCAACACGACATTTCAGAAACCCTGTAGTCCTAGAAAAAAGCAGTCATCCTTTCCTAGGTATAAGGATGACTGCTTTAAGGCTATGATGAGGAATAGAGCGAGAAAGAGCAGGAGCATCAACTTCTCTTGCTTCTTCTCCTTGTATTTGTCTTTTTGTACTATGATTACTCTGCCCTTCATGACGCCTTACGTAGCACCGGGCCTTCAGAGAGTGCTGATGGAGAGGAACCCAGGATGAATCGTATTGACCGTCTGACCGCTATTCTTTTGTTTTTACAAGGAGGGAAACGCACCGCTGGAGAGATATCCCATCGTTTTGAAGTCTCCAGGCGCACCATTCTGCGTGATATTCAGGCTCTTTGTGAAATGGGTCTCCCCATTGCTGCCGATCTAGGACCCTCTGGGGGTTATCGCTTACCGCCGGATTATTCCTTGCCCCCGCTCGCCTTGACGTTGCATGAAGCTCTCTTGTTGCGTCTGGCACTTCAAGGACTCTCACAACTCAGTGAGACCCCTTTCAAACATGAGCGCGAGTCGCTCCTGGACAAAGTTGAGACCCTGTTGCCCCGACGAGAGAGCAAGGCACTTGATCAACTCACACAAGCACTTTCTCTTACTGTTCCCTCTCGACCCTATCCGACGCCATTTCTCGATCATCTTCTGGAAAGCGTTCTTGTCAAACAGTGGATGACAGTGACGTACCGTTCTGAGAAGGGAGTTTCGCAGCAAACGCTTCTTCCGATGCGCATCTATACTGATGCGGGTTTCTGGTACTGTGAGGCGTATTCCGTCGAGCGGAAAGCTATGCGTGTGTATCGTATTGATCGTTTTCTGGAAGTGAGTGCTGCCCTGTCACTTCCGCAACTGGAGCATCCCACTTCAACCATTGTTCATTTTCATCCCTCATTTCCGAAGGTCCATATCCACCTGACTGCTCGTGGTGTCCTGAAACTGGAATGCGAACCTCATCTCACGTCTCTCCTTCAACGGATCGGAGACAGGGGAGGGCGGCTCAGTATGTATTTGCGCCCAGAGGAGTACGAGTGGTTAGTAGGTGTGTTGTTGAGCCTTGGTACTGATGCGACGGTGCTTGAGCCAGAAGAGTTACGCTTGCGTGTCCAGCAGGAAGCGGACGTGATTGCTCATCACTATTCCTAAAGGTGACATAGGGTTGTCACCATGCTTGTAGTATGCTCTGCTGAGAGGGTTTCCTCCACTCATTGAAGACGAAAATCTAGCTGTCTCTTATTGAAAGAAGAGGTTTTTTATGCCTAGCTCAGAAAGCGTGCAGATTCGCTCCTACTTGTTGGCCCTTAAGGCTGCTTCAAGCGCACCAGTACCATTGGCGGAGCAGCGTGCCTCCTATGAAGTATTGGTTGAAAACTATGTCGGGCATCCCATCCCACTGCCAGAAGGGACGCACTTCGAGTCTGTAGACGTGGATGGCATCCCGGCATCATGGATATGCCCGCCTGACACTGACGCAGAACGCGTAGTGCTGTACTTCCATGGTGGTGTCTACATGCTTGGTTCGCTCACATCGCATCGTGATCTGGTCGCACGCCTAAGTGCTGCGGCTGGTGTGCGTGGTCTGCTGCTTGACTATCGCCTCGCGCCCGAACACGTCTTTCCTGCCGCGCTTGACGATGCATTGACCTCCTATCGTTGGTTGCTTGCTCGTGGGACCAAACCAGAGCATATTATGCTTGCTGGTGACTCTGCAGGGGGTAGTTTGATCCTGGCCTTGCTGCAACAAGCACGGGACAAGAGCATTCCCATGCCAGCAGGGGTCATGCTCCTTTCCCCGTGGACCGACATGGTCGGCACGGTTGAGAGCCGGGCGACACGTGATGCTGCTGACCCTGTCTTTTCTGGAAAGATGATTAACTTTCTGGCGAGCTTCTATGTTGGCACGGAAGATGCACACAATCCACTCCTTTCACCCATCAACGCAGACCTGCATGGCTTTCCACCCCTGCTGATTGAGGTCGGTCATGACGAAGTTCTTTTGGATGACGCTCTTCACATTGCGGAACACGCCAAAGCCGCGCATGTTCCAGTCGAACTGACCGTCTGGGATGACATGTGGCACGTCTTCCAGCAATTTGCTTTCTGCTTGCCTGAAGGACAGCAATCACTTGAGAACATTGGCAGGTTTATTCGTCGCCAAACAATGGTGTCACAGTGATGCGCGTTACAAGACGCATGAGATATCATAGACATTTCTCTGAAAGATGCGAATGTTGAGTTTCTTTCAGAGGCTCTGGCGCGGGCCAGGATATGAATTACTTTTCTCCTGATCTCGCCCAGCTTATTGACCAGGGAGAATGAAAATCCCGAATGCCCGCGTCTATTCTCTAGCTAATACTACTCTGTTAGTTTGGTGATGTCAATAACGGTCGTTTACCAGGGCTTTCCAATTCTAATAAAAAGAACAGAGAACCGAGAGGAGGTGAACAA
>CAXUIS010000002.1:0-7019 GCA_964250915.1 uncultured Ktedonobacteraceae bacterium
CAAAAATAGGATACAACACACATACCCTCACTACGAGATACAGTGTACACTTACACACAATTAGCTATAGTGCATGCTTGCCGATATCTCGTACAATAAGCCTACCTGTGTGTAGCTACTTCTGCAGGGAGTGTAGGGGTAGGCATCCGAGCAGAAAGGGGTATGTGTCAGTATGTATTGTCGAGGCATCCGAGGTGCAACAACTGTTGAGCGCAATGACCGCGAGGAGATTCTTGCGGCAACAACAGAACTGTTACAATTACTAATAGAGCGCAATGAACTACAAACAGAAGATATCGCCAGCGCAATCTTCACTATGACGGAGGATTTGAACGCGGAATTTCCCGCACTTGCAGCACGCGCCTTAGGCTGGACGGAGACGGCGTTGATGTGTACACGCGAAATTCCTGTCCCAGGAAGTTTGGGCAAGTGTATCCGCATCCTTTTACATGTGAATACAGAACGTAGTGCATCTGATATACAGCACGTCTATATTCGGAATGCGGTAAACTTGCGTCCAAGTTTCAGTAGCAAAAACAGTTAGCCAACCGTCTTTATAAGAAACGCATAGTATTAGAGAGTATCAGGCAATCATGACAATGGCGTTACGATGTGCCGAAGTGCTGGCAGTTTGAACGCCAGTTTTGTTATATTCAGTTTACATAAAGGAGCTTTTTTCATGATTGTCGTGATGAAGTCGTCAAGTAGTGATGAACAGATCAACCATGTAATGTCGTTTTTGTCGAAGCATGGCTTATCGGGTCATCCTTCAAGCGGTGTTGAGCGCACCATTATCGGTGTGCTAGGTGCGGTTGGACCTTCTGGTGCGCCCGGAAGTATTGGTGGTATCAATCCCGCGTTAGGTGAGTCATTGGAAGGGTTGCCAGGGGTGGAGAGTGTGTTACGTGTTTCCAAACCATATAAGCTTGCTAGCCGCGAGTTTCATCCTCAAGATACTATCGTAGATATTCCGGTTGCATGTGTTCAAGAGGGTGTTGTGCATGTCGGTGGCAAAGAAGTGGTCATGATGGCAGGCCCCTGCACAGTTGAGAGCGAAGAGCAGCTTATGACAACCGCCGAGGCTGTACGCAAAGAGGGAGCCGTTATTCTGCGAGGTGGTGCCTTCAAGCCTTCAACCTCACCCTATGGCTTCCGTGGCATGGGCGAAGCTGGCTTAAAGCTGTTGGCGAAAGCACGTGCTGAATTTGGTATGGCAATCATCACCGAAGTTATGACTCCTACTGATGTACCAATGGTATGTGAATATGCTGACATTCTACAGATTGGTACACGTAATATGCAGAACTACATGCTGCTCGACGAAGTTGGACGCACGAACACACCTGTCGTTCTCAAACGAGGTATGTCGGCAACGTTTGAAGAGTGGTTGCTTGCAGCAGAATATATTCTTTCACAAGGCAACCGTAATGTCATTCTGTGCGAACGTGGTATCCGTACGTTCGAGAAAATCACGCGCAACACAATGGATATCAGTGCCATTCCGCTCATCAAGCAACTATCGCACCTGCCGATCATCTCCGATCCCAGTCAGGGTACAGGTCGTCGTGACCTTGTTGGTCCAATGTCGCTCGCGTCCGTCGCCGTCGGAACCGATGCTCTACTGATTGAGGTTCACCCTAACCCCGACGAGGCACTCAAGGATGGAGCGCAATCGCTCACTATCGAGCAATTCCGAGAACTGATGCCTCAGGTCGAGAAAATCGCTGCTGCGATTGGGCGCACGTTTGTGAAGGAGTAGTCTAAGTCATACATACAGCACAAGAGCGCAGGAGGCTGTAACCTCCTGCGCTCTTGTGCTGTATGTATTTCTCTTATTTGGTGTCGTGCAGAACTGGTGGCAATTCTTTGTCTTTGGCAATGAAACGGATAGACAATGAATTGACGCAATGGCGTGTGTTCTTGTCGGTTAAACGTTCTCCTAAGAAGACATGGCCTAGATGAGCACCACAATTAGCACATTCGATTTCTGTTCGGTAGCCATCTGGGTCGGGCAGACGTTTGACCGCGTTAGGGAAATTTTCGTCAAAGCTAGGCCAGCCACAACCAGAGTCGAACTTTGCTTTCGCTGTGAAAAGCGGGTTGTTACAGCGACGACACACATATGTGCCATCCTTGAAAAAGTGGTCATATTCGCCGCTAAATGGTCTTTCCGTGCCTTTATGTACAATGACGCGTTCTTCTTCAGCCGTTAATTTGTTCATGTTTGCTCCAAAAGGGAATGTATAACTCTATATAACATGTGTATCTATGCTAGTACAAATTATAACACTCTTGATGAGTGTTATAATTCCTCTTTATTAGCTACGAGCGAGAAATTCTTTGGAAGTTTGGCTAACGAGCATGAAACATTATACGTCTACCGGTTTTGAGCATCGAAGACACAGGTGATGTGCTGTGCATGAGAAACCTGTGCTCCCATAAGGCGAGAAACTCCATGCAAAATAAAGTGTCCTTGTAGTTCCACGAGACAAACAATGGCACGATCAGGCAATCCCAACGATGTTTGATGCATATACTCACTCGCGTCTTTACTGGTAAGAAAGAATACATTTGTGATGAGTGCTGGCATCTGCTCTGTAGTTAGAACTGGATGCTGTTGAAAGTGATCTCTGATGTCTTGCTCAGTAAATCTAGGCGTGCCTGCTTGCGTGATAGGAATTTCACCACCGCTACCATTTCCTCCTGAAAAGGATGGGGGTTGAGCTGTATCAAGTAAGTAGTACACAGATTCCCCTCACTCAAAAATCCTCTCGTCTACCATTGCATATTAGGTAGAAATATTGTACACTGTTGTGTGTTTGGTATACACTTTTCGTTACTCCCAACAGGTTGCAAAACGTTTTCATGTAGGGCATAAGGAATGATTACAGTCGTAAAGCAGAACCCTGTGGGGGATGCAAAGATACGATACTCTGGCGAGGTCATTAAGCACCTTATGCATGGAGTGGTCATTCAAGCAGCTTGGACTTTGCCAGCGCGCGATCTAGGGTACACTGTTTTTGAACCAGGGGATCAGTTCACTGAATACTATTATACGGATCGCTGGTACAATATTTTCGACATCACACATTCCGACGGAACGCGCAAAGGCTGGTACTGCAACGTTGCTGAACCAGCACATATACACGAGCATGTAATAGAGCAGATTGACTTGCTTTTGGATGTCTGGGTGGACCCACTAGGGAAAGCCCTCGTTTTAGATGAAGATGAGTTTGCGGCTGATACAACGCTTACACAAGAGCAGCGTATCGGTGCACAACGTGGATTACAGTCGCTGTTGCAGTTGCTTACAACGCGACAAGAGATGTTTGCGAGTTTAGGAGCTACCTGATACAAGCAAAAAAGTGTGCTTTTATAGCACTGTGCGGAGCCACATTACGCCTCCAGAAAGACATATCTTGATGGAAAGAAGGGACGCCAGGCCATTCCAGCAGGACGCCACAATTCACGAAGGCTGGAACATTGTAGAGCTTGAGTCTCATAGGCAATTTCGCCAAACGATCAACGAGCTAATTCAGAATACCACTATCGCAGGCATCACGACCAGTGACTTGCATCAACAGTTAGAAGACTGTAGAAGAATCTACGGTACCCGTTTTGTTACACATCTTGTTCGTGCGCTTCACAGAGAGAACGCGCAAGAGCGTCAATCCGTTGTATCTCTCTTGACGCTACTCAACGATCCAAACACGATTCCTCAGCTAGAATATATAGCACACAACGAGCGTTATCCACGCTCAATACGCCTTTCCGCGTCTTTCACGTTAGCAGGAATGGGCGCGACGAGAGAAACTACAGAGGATTCTAGGCGTACGCGCCTGTACGCCATTAGTTAAACAAAAGCGAGGCAACATATGCTGCGCCTTGATATTCCACAACGAGACATTATTGAGCTACATCATGCTGTCTTCGATATTAATGGCACGCTAGCTGTTGACGGTATGGCGATGCCAGAGGTGATTGATGCTCTGAGAGATCTTTCAGAGCATCTTTCGATTCATCTTCTTACGGCGAACACATATAGCAGTGCTGTCTACCTTGAAGCTGATCTCGGCTTTCCACTTCATCTCGTTGGTAAAGGTGAAGAGAAGACGCGCTATGTGCAGCATCTTGGACCAGAGCATGTTGTTGCAACAGGCAATGGCACCAACGACATTGGCATGCTGCGTCTCGCTGTCGTTGGAATCGCGGTGATGACCTCCGAAGGTATAGCAGCTCGTGCACTACAAGCAGCTGATATCATCGTGTCGAGTCCGCTTGACGCGATCAATCTTTTACTCAAGCCGAAGCGATTGATTGCAACGTTGCGGGGATAGTCTTTACATATGTGAGCGTTCTAGCATCACAGGATCAACAATCCACCCTTCAACGGCATCACAATTCGGTGGAATACCATAATTGTGCTCGCATTCTGTATAAGCCCAAGCCGCTTGAATAGCACAGAGTACAGCGTCCAGTTCATCGCCCATTGCCTCCTGTACAAGCCTGCTTGCTAGCGTTTCGCTCAAGTTAAGATTAATACTGTATATCGCGTGTAGCTCGTTGGAACAGATACCATCGACGATGCGTTGTCTTGTGACCTGTTGCTCGGTCGATTGCTTCTTGTGTTCATCGCTTTTATACCCGACCTTACTTGCCCAACGTTGTGCGACAAGGGCAGGATAGCCCTCAAGCGCAATTGTGCTTGCCCCAGTTGGACGACAGGGAAGAATACTTACACCTGAGTCCAGTAAGCGAGGTGCGCCCTGAAAGAACATCTTGCCGACCGGTACACGGTGCAGCATCATAGGGCTACGCGCTCCTGCAAGCTTATCCGTCATACGTGTATGCTGCTTATCACCTGCTGGTCTGCTCGCTTGATACTGTGTAAGTGTCTCCTCAAACGATGTTTTTCCTAGTGCTGCGCAATGGTGCACATACCCTTCCCATGTTTGGGGCCAATGCAGGTTCGCAAGCAACTTACGCGGTTGTCCAAAAGGAAAATCGAACGCGGCTATCCAGGGACCCTCTCGCTGTAAAAATGTCTCGAACGCGGTGAACGTTGGCAGAGCTATTATGTCCTGTATAAGTAGTGTTGAATTCCGTAGTTCGCCGATAGCACAGGTGATGGGTTTGCGAGGACTTGGAGCACTGGTAAAATCAAGGCCAAAGATACGCATAGCTATAACTGAGCCATGACACTTTTGCTAATGGTACGCAGAGTCGCAAAAACGCCTCGACCATCAGAGGCAATGGCTTCAAAGCTGGGGACATGGCGACGGTTAAGGTAACGGTCAAGGACCTGAGTGGGGAGCGCCGAGGGCATGTCACGCTTGTTCCATTGCATAACATAGGGAAAGGTATTCATATCTTTGCCGATACGACGCATATTCATCTCAAGTTCAGTGATGCTCTGCACATTCTCTTCAAATTTTTCTGCCTGCGAATCGACGACGAAGACGATTCCATCAGCCCCATTGAGTACAGCTAAACGGGTTCGCTCGTACAGGATTTGACCAGGAACGGTGTACAGGTGAAAACGCGTGCGAAATCCATGAACCGTGCCGAGGTCGAGTGGCAAAAAGTCAAAGAAGAGTGTACGTTCTGTCTCAGTCGCAATCGAGAGCATCTCGCCACGTGCCGATGGATTGATGCTCTTGAAAACATATTGTAGATTTGTCGTCTTGCCACAATACCCGATACCATAATACACGATTTTACAATGTATTTCATGACTGGCAATATTGATGAGTGCCATAGATGATAGGTCCCTTTAGTCGCGGAAGAGCAGGTCGATAGTATCCTCAACAGAGGAGCGAAATTTAATGTCGATGACAGGTGCTTTTTTGCGTGATGTGTCGGAGCGTACACGATCTAAGATGCGCACCAGTTCATCCGATGCCTTTTTAGACAGTACCTTTACCAAGCCTATATGTGTCAATCTATCAAAGATAATAACTAGCAACCACTGTTCTTCGATCATTGAAGTATAAATATTTTCTTGTACACCCTGCTGAAAAATATTGCGGAAATCTTTCTCGTCGAGCAATTTCGCCACTTCGCGTGAGGACGAGAAAACTCCCGCGAGCAGTGCACCCAACATAGTTGCGTTGCGTCTCGTGCTTGCGCCTTGCGTCGTCACCACTTGCCCACTTTTATCAATGAGGAGGGCCGAAGTTGCATTCGTATCATTCATCAACTTTGCAAGTACAGTTGAGATCATGGTAAGTTCTTTATCTGAAACGACAAGGTTCGTCAGTTGTTCCATGAACAAGTCGTCCTCCGTGTATCTCCATATAATGCCTGAGCTATACATATTCTATCATGCATTTGCTTATTCGCAACACATTCTCTATTATTAAGCTATATCAAGAGCCTCAAGAATTTCGTTTCGACTCGCTTTTACCATGTGGCGTACGCGACTAAGATTGGAAGCATTATCGAGAAGAGTTACCATCAGGGCGAAATCACCAAGAGGATCAACACTTACCAGACCATGTTCATACTCAACTAACACACCGACAACGCTACCACGTGCAAGTTCCTGGCCCAGTGATTCAGCTGTTCCTAGACCCGATGTCATGATGGCTCCCATAGCCTCCATGTTTTCCTTTCCATCGCGGGTCATTCCCTCTATCATCAAACCATCACGCCCTACCAGGATTGCCTGCCGTACGCCGGAAATCGTCAGGAAGCGACTCAGCGTCTGCTTTAGATCGACCATTATTTCCTCCACTACCAGAACGGTGCTTGTGTCCAGTCCTCGCTCGGTATTCGGTGAGTCTACAAGTACAACGCCTATCATTCTAAGCCATAGATGAGACAGAAAGCAACCACATGGTACATCTAGGCTAATAGACTGACTTCATGCACAACAATACTCTTGCCTATCTTTATAAAACGCTTTGTAGGGACTGATTTATCGCGTCCTTAGAGGGTGTGCTAAAGCAGACCCGTACAAGAACCTCGAATGGTCAATGAGGAATGATATTCCTGTACGGGTCTGCTTTAGCACACCC
>CAXUIS010000002.1:7119-15687 GCA_964250915.1 uncultured Ktedonobacteraceae bacterium
CCTCGAATGGTCAATGAGGAATGATATTCCTGTACGGGTCTGCTTTAGCACACCCGTACAAGAACCTCGAATGGTCAATGAGGAATGATATTCCTGTACGGGTCTGCTTTAGCACACCCTCTCGACCATTCGAGGTTTCCCATAAATTTGATGAAACTCATCTTCCTACGTCTCTTTTAGTGGAAGGGGAAAAACTCTTCTACTAAAAGAGACAATGACTGGACACCTTTACAGGTCAGAGAAAGACGAATTGGTACTTTGATGTTTGCACTTCTCCTCATAATTGTTATGGTCCTTCTCGTAGGTATTGACCTTCTTATGAATGTGTACTTCTATAAATATCATGTTTTAGGTACTGTCCGTAGCAGTGTTACACTTGACGAACAACTCTTCACCTATTATGTAGATGTTGATGCACACGAAGTATGGTGATGGTACGAACATACTACAAGACGTTTCTATGTTAGTGTACCAAGTCTATCGCAAGCGGTAGTGAGGTACGTGACCATTCTGTCAAATCATCACTACTACGCGGAGCGTATTTTTCTAAAACGAGTTGGCGCGCAAGAGCGTCCTCTTCAGGAGTAGTTACAAGTCGCGCCTTGCCAGCAAACTGCGTATCATGAATTTTTGCCTGTACATCAGGCGTGTGTGACGAATTTTTAATCCAGTCAGACTTTTCACGACCACCAGAGAGCAAATACAGAGTATTTCCATGAAGCGCGAACCAAATTTCGATAGTATGTGCCTTACCAGAAACACGACCAGTTGTCGTGAGATAACAGTAGTCTGTATCTGCAAATTGCTCAAGATTGTTTGGCATACATATTCTCCTTTTAGCCCAAGGAATATAGAAAACATTAGGGTTAGGGCGCAAGCCGCTCGGCGAGGTACTTCAAGCTAAGCGGATAGCGGTACTCAATTGCATTGTGCGTGGCATCGAATAATTCAAAAAAGATATCGCGTACACCTATGTGGTCTAATGCTTGACGAAACGCCTCTGCCCCTAAATCCAGAAAGTACTGGTCTCGTTTTCCCGCGTCTATGTAAATGGCCTTCATTGTACGTAATGAGTCAGTATGCAGTGGTACCATACGGACAGGATCATGTGTCAACCAGCGTTCCCACACATCTAACTGCAATTTCCCTGTTTTGGTATCATAGGGCAGACGAATCGTTCCATCAGGATCGGCAGAATAACAAGCCGCCATACACCAATCGTTGAGCAAAGTAGCATCGCTGTCCTTAGAGAAGGCTGGACGTGTATGAAAGTCTTGCCAGAAACGCTCAAATGAGCCTTGATAAGAATCGCGTAAAACACGTACTGATTGTCGGAAATCGGGAAGATAGCAGGTCTCAAATAAGGCATCACCTGCATGTGTTGCGAGTCCACCCCATAAGTCGGGGCGTAACATGGGCGTAACCATCGCACCATAGCCACCACTCGACTTACCAGCAATGCCACGATGGTCTCGCTCTGGAAGTGTGCGGTAATGAGCATCGACCCACGGCACAATTTCATCATTGAGATACGTATGGTATCTTCCCGTAGCAGGTGAGTCCAGAAATTGACTTCCACCTAAAGAGGTCCAGCAATCGACCCATATCACAATGCATGGCGGTGTTTTTTCGTCAGAGAAAAGTTCATCGACGAGTTCTGGAAAGTTTTTTCTGAACGGTGAGCGGTTACGCCACATGTCGAGTTGACCAGTTAGACCTTGGATCATGTATATTGTTGGATAACGACGCGCTGTGTCCTCGTCATAGTGAGGAGGGAGATAGACCCATAGCGGACGGTCAGAAGGATCGCCGAGTGCATTACCCTTGAGCACCTCACTATGAAATACAATTTCGTCAAAACGACCTTGTAATGGTACAGACCAGGGAAGCATAGAGTTCTATCCTTTCAAGTGGATACAAGCATTATTCGCTAAAACAGCATGGCTTGTTGTATCACATCAGGTACCATCACGGCAATACGGTCTCCTGCTTTCACCCATCCCGCTTGTAGAACACGCGTCATAATTCCTGCTTTATAAACCTTCTTACCATCTTCCAGCGCAGTAACGGCTTTCAGTAGCTTTGGGTTGATGCCGTTTAGTTGCACACAAGGTTTGCGAACCTCTGTGATCTCAACAACGGCCTCGCCAACTGTGAGACGTATACCCTCTGCAAGTTCCATGATTGCAATTCCATCGACGGTGATATTTTCACCCATCGAGCCAGGACCAATAGAAATGCCCTTCTGCTCTAACTCGTGATATGCAGTAGCATCAACGATCAGGACTTGTCGCATATTGCGTCGTGTAGGATGCTTTTTCGCGAGATAACGATGGCGCACAAATTTTCCCGCATGATAATCACCCTCGACACCTAGATCTTCTAAAAGATAAATATGTTTGACGACCGGCTTGGGCAATCCTGGCTCAGGATTACAACATACCGCGATAACGCTCCCTCTTGTGCTTGGTGATATTTCCATTAATTTCTCTTTATACAAAAATGTCGGTAGGGGCAGCAATTCATTGCGCCCAAAGATGGGTTGGGAGAGGTTCGCGGCGACACGAAATGTGTGTTGGGAAAGGTTGCCCCACCGCCCCCATCTTTGGGCGCAATGAATTGCTGCCCCTACCGACGATTATTATTAAATTTGTCGTGCTACTCCCATTTGAAGGTACGAATAGCAATTACGAGCATAATCACAGCCCAGATAGCGAGTACGATCAAAGGAGAACTCGGAAAACTGCCACCTCGTGTCATTGTTGCTTGTAGAGCTTGTGTTAGTGCTGTCGCGGGAAGCAATTCAGCAAGGGCGGCGAGTGGTCCGGGCAAGCGAGTGAGCGGAAGCACACCACCACCGAGAAAGACGAAGACGAGAAACAGGGCATTTGCTCCTGCCAGTGTTAACTCTGCACGTAACGCTCCTGCCATCGCTAACCCAAATGCGGCAAACGTGATTGTACCAAGTGCGATTGCTAGCAATGTGAGTAGTGGAGAGCCTGCTGGTTGCCATCGGTACAGGAGAACCGCGACACCGACAAGTAGAAGCACCTGAATGACTTCAAGGATGAGGATTGAGATAACCTTTGCGATAATTAAGCCGCTACGAGGCAGAGGCGAACTGCCGAGACGTTTCAGCACTCCGTAGTAGCGTTCGTAAGCAGTAGCAATACCGAGATTGACCATACCAGCCGCCATAATTGCTATTGCCAGTATGCCAGGAAGCAAAAAGTTGATCGCACTCCCATTAACAGAAGGGCCAATGTTGAGCGAGGTAAAGAAGATGAGCAGCATCACGGGTACAATCAGCGTTACCAGAATATTCTCACCGCGCCGTAGTGTGAGAAGCAATTCGTATTGTACCTGTGTCAGTATCTGACGACTCAATGGAGCCGCTTTGCTACTCCCTGTTTCATAATCTATTGTTGTCGTGTTCGTTTGTGTTGCCATAATCCTATTATTCTCTTACTTCTGATCCGGTAAGACGCAGGAACAAGTCTTCAAGCGAACCATGTCCTACTCTTAATTCTGAGAGGGCGATATTGGAATCGCGCAACCATGTGGTCAATTCGATAAGCAGCGTCGGAACATTGGGAGTCTCGATAACATAGCTACCTGGACGAACCTCTTCGACACTCGTTGCCGATGAAAGTTTTGCTAATGCCACAGTATCCAGGCCGGCAGGAGCAACGAAGCGTACAACGTTCGCATTCTGTGTGCCAGTCAAATTGCCAGGAGTATCAAGCGCGATTAAGCGTCCGTGGTCGATGATCGCCACGCGGTCCGCAAGCCGTTCGGCCTCGTCCATCAAATGTGTTGTCAGTAGCACGGTAGAACCGTTGCGCTTGAGATCACGGATGATTTCCCAGGTGGCAAGTCGCGCCTGTGGGTCCATACCTGCCGTTGGCTCATCCAGAAAGACAAGCGACGGATTGCCAACAAGGGCAACGGCAAGCGCGAGCCGACGCTTCTGACCACCCGATAGTCGGCGGCAACGCGTTTTTGTGGCTGTCGCAAGTCCTACGCGCTCTAACAATGCATCAACGTTCTGTGGATGCTCATAGTAGCCCGCGAAAAGGCGTAACACCTCACGAGCAGTGAGTGCGGGATAGAGGCCATCTTGCTGTAACATTACGCCAATATGTGGTTTAAGAGCTTGTGCCTCGCGAATAGGGTCACGTCCCAACACGCGGATAGTCCCCGAATCAGGAGTGCGATAGCCTTCAAGCGTCTCGACTGTTGTGGTTTTGCCTGCACCATTAGGACCAAGCAGAGCAAAGACCTCGCCACGTTGAACGGTAAATTGTACATTATCAACAACCCGTGTCGGGCCGTAACTTTTACTGAAAGAGTCAACGACGATAGCCTCATTGCCGCGTGTATATCTGTCGGGTACGGTCTGGCGAGTCGTCGTTGTCTGCGCGTCAGCAGACATATTGTATGCTCCTTACAAGAGTGTTATGGAATAGTTGCTGTATATACAGTACAGCAGTTAGACGTTGATGACAACCCCGAAAATGGGAATGTGTAACCTACATCTATTTCTTTGTTTGAAACGTGTTTATAACAGAGGTTATACAAGATTATCAGTACAGCGAAATTAGCATGATTTGTTGCCATCCAACAAATTAAAAAGGAGTTAAGGACGATGTTTAGGATTATCTGGGGCATTATTGTTCTACTTTTTATCTTCTGGATAATTGGTTTCGCCTTCAAGATTGCCGGTGGTTTGATTCACATACTATTAGTCATCGCGATTATTCTACTCGTCTACAATCTGATTATGGGAAGCCGTGCACGGCGAACGCTTTAATATCGCTAATCGAAATAAAAACAAGGTCTAGGAGTTTTCTATCTTAGACCTTGTTTTTATTTCGATTATCGTCTTGACAGTAAGAGAATTTGTATTGTACCATCATATACACTAAATTGATATAGAGGCTAGAGTGCTTAACCTGGATCATCTTGTTGGGTTCGATTGGGACGAAGGAAACAAAGAGAAGAATTGGGATAAGCACAAGGTTGATTATCCAGAATGTGAACAAGTATTTTTTAATAAACCTTTGATAATAAGCGAAGACATAAAACACTCATCTCAGGAGCAACGATGTTATGCGCTTGGACAAAGTGATATAAGCAGAACGTTGTTTATCGTATTTACTATAAGAAACACCAAAATACGTATCATTTCAGCAAGAGATCAAAACAAAAAAGAAAGGATGATCTATGGACAACGAGCATAAACCTATACCAGATTTGAACAGCGAACATGAAGAGCGAGACTTTTGGGCAACACATGACTCAACTGAATATATCGATTGGAGTAAAGCCGAAAGAAATCCTACCCTTTCTCGTCTCAAACCATCTACCAGAACTGTTTCTATACGCTTACCTGAGTCTCTGATTGCGGAACTCAAGACGATAGCTAATAAAAGGGATGTTCCTTATCAATCATTGGTAAAAATGTTTCTGGCTGAAAAGGTTAAGGAAGAAAGCACTCACTATACTTCCTCGGAAGCAAGTTAACATTCAACACCTTCTGTCTTAACCCTTCTATTAAAGCATTGATAAAGGTGAGCATAATTTGACGTTATATGAAACAACGTGCTACACTAAAGAAAATACTTTTTGAATTATGAAAACAGTATGTTTTGCCATCCCAATCGGGGAGGCCCAGCACGCGTATCCTTGTGTGCTGGGCATTTTTATAAGGAGGAAGCCCTCATCATGTCTCTGGTACAGAAATCGGACTCGTTTAGCGACAAGTTTGTCGCGGAAGGTCTGACGTTCGACGATGTTCTTATTGTTCCTGCTGCCTCTTCCGTACTGCCTCGTGATGTCTCTACCCAAACGTGCCTGACACGCTCTATCGCGCTCAATGTCCCTATTGTGAGTGCCGCGATGGATACCGTGACGGAAGGACGATTAGCAATCGCCCTGGCGCGTGAGGGCGGTATTGGCATCGTTCACTATAATCTACCAATCGAACAACAAGCCGACGAAGTTGATAAAGTAAAGCGTTCAGAGTCGGGCATGATTACCGACCCAATTACTATGGAGCCAACTGCTTCGCTGCGTGAAGCACTCACCGCGATGGAACGCTTTCACATTTCAGGCATTCCCCTGACAGAAGATGGCAAACTTGTTGGTATTCTCACGAACCGCGACATTCGTTTCGAGACAAACCTGAATCGTCCCATCTCTGAATTGATGACACGTGACCGTCTGATAACGGTACCAGTGGGCACAACGTTGGAGCAGGCGCGCGACAGTCTGCACCGCTATAAAATTGAGAAACTGCCTGTGGTGGATGAGCACGGTATGCTCAAAGGTCTCATCACGATGAAAGATATTCAGAAAAAGCTGCTCTATCCGCAGGCAGCAAAAGACGATTTCGGACGACTTCGTGTTGGTGCCGCAATTGGTGTAGGGTCAGATACCGATAAGCGCTGTGAGGCACTCATCGAAGAGGGCGTGGATGTGCTGGTCGTTGATACCTCACATGCACACTCACGGATGGTACTTGAAACGGTGGCACGAGTCAAAGACCGCTTCGGCAAGCGTGCACAACTTATCGCGGGCAATGTCGTTACTGCAGAAGCAACCGAAGCACTTATTCAAGCAGGCGTGGACGCCATAAAGGTTGGCATCGGTGCGGGTGCAATCTGCACAACGCGTGTCATTGCGGGTATCGGTATGCCACAAATTACGGCGATCTACGAGTGCGCTCAGGTTGCGCATCAATACGATATTCCGATTATTGCCGATGGCGGCATTCAGTACTCTGGCGATATCGCAAAGGCAATCGCGGCTGGTGCAGACACGGTGATGTTGGGAAGCTTGCTTGCTGGCGTGGATGAGAGTCCTGGTGAACTGCTTATCTCGCACGGCGAACGCTTCAAAGACTATCGTGGTATGGGGTCGATTGGAGCAATGAAGCAGCGCAGCCATAGCAAGGGTCGCTACTTCCAAAGTGAGACACGTGATGAGTCCATGTTGATTGCCGAGGGTATTGAGGCGCGTGTCCCTTATAAGGGATTGCTTGGACCTCTAGTTTACCAACTCGTTGGCGGTCTACGACAAGCGATGGGTTACACAGGGTCTGCAACAATCAAAGAGATGCAGGAGAAGACACGCTTCACTCGTATCACAGGTGCCGGTTTGCGTGAAAGCCATCCACATGATGTTATCGTGACCAAAGAAGCTCCGAACTACGGTTTAGAACATAGATAACAGATAAAACAATGATGAGTGCTAGATTTAGCACTCATCATTGTTTTATCTGTTATTAAGATATATGAAAAGTTCTTCCCACGGATAGGGGCCGGGGCAAAAACTGCGATACACGGGGTCCATCGAATAGTGACCTGTGATACCACCTTGTGCATCAGCCCAGTGACGTGGAATAGCATAACGTTCGCAGATATGTCGAATCAGCTGAAAACTAGCTTCTTTTTGCACTTGAGTAAGTTCGTCAGAATTATCCCTACTTGGCTTGACGTGTTCAATAGAGATGGTTACAAGATTCGGGTTAAGTGCTTTTGACCACCATGTGTCGTGTCCTTCGGTTACGCCTCCGTTGCCCCAAGCACCATGAGACTCGCTTACGTGCTGAACTATTACGGCCTCGCGGTCTACTGTGTAATGTGTTGCAACCTCTGCTTGCTGAAAGTAGTAACCAACGTCCTCCGCACTGGTAAAACCTGCGGTGCCATGTATGATAATCCAGTGTGGAGTATGTCCAGAACGATGCGGGAAGTAGTTATTCGAGGGTATCCATAATACTCCTGGTTCATCAGGTCCATCTATCATACTCATTCCTCATCATGCGCTTCTCGCGTGTCTACCTCTTAATGTATACACTATAAGTGCTGCAACTAACAAGAATGTTCCAACTGCACAAACGCCGTTCCAACGCCAGATACTCCATGCATAGGTACCAAGCAACGAACCTAACGAACCACCAATGAAGTACGAAACCATGTAAATGGTATTAAGTCTACTTCTAACCTCTTCCTTCAGGCTGTACACACGTGTCTGATTGGAGACCTGAGTTCCCTGTGTACCGAGGTCAAGTAGAATAACACCAATGATAAGTCCCCAGAGCATCTGCCCAAACAACCAGAAGATGAGAAACGCAGCTAAAGCTACTCCAATCATGATGCCCGTGATGATGCGTGCATCAACACGATCTGCGATTTTACCAACATTGGAAGCCGCTAACGCACCAACGACTCCAACCAGTCCGAAGAGGCCAGCGACTTCACTGCCATAATGATAGGGTGGTGTACCGAGAAAGAAGACGAGCGTTACCCAGAAAACACTAAATGCCGAAAAAACAAGTGCGCCAAAGATACTTGTTTCGCGGATGACAGGCTCGGTACGAAGCAATCCCCAAAGTGAACGCAGTAGACGTGGATAGCTTGTACTGGTACGCGGTTCTTCTTTTGGTAAAAGCACACGTAGCGTGATTGCAAGTGCGACCATCATAGCGGCAGCAATCCAATACATCGCACGCCAACCAAGATGCGCTCCAACGAAACCGCTCACTGTACGCGCAAGCAAGAT
>CAXUIS010000002.1:15787-18635 GCA_964250915.1 uncultured Ktedonobacteraceae bacterium
CTTTCTGAAACGGAAAAGGTATGTGCCATGTCCGCAAGTAATGGCTGATTATAATACAGGTTGGCGGCAGTCATTGCACACGCCACCGACAATATCCATACCATTTTCTGACTTATACTAGACCGCTTTGGCTCAACTATCGGTGCTTGCGGCTCAGCTATTACGACATCCTCGACTTCTTTATAATGCATGCTTGCTCCCTCTATTATTTATAACTCTATCTAGGACAACAAGGCTATACATTCAAAAACTTCCCTCTCTATCATATACGATGAGTACCTGCAATGTAACACTGCTACTACTACTATGCGTATTACTATTACAAAAAACTAGAGCATGGTAAGAGCTACTCACGCGCCTCACATACGATGGATGGACCCTCCCATGTATGCCGTGTAGCTCAAATGCCTGGAATAGAGGGATAGATGAAGACAGATAAGCGGCAAGTGCGTCGCATCATGCGTGAGAAGTTTGGCTTTGCGGACTTTCGACCTGGACAAGAGGCCGCGATCAAGTCCGTCCTTGAGGGACACGACACGCTAGCCGTGTTACCAACGGGTTTGGGCAAATCTATGATTTACCAGATGGCAGAACAAGTATTGCACGGCCCAACGGTGGTTGTTTCACCCCTTATTGCGTTACAACGCGATCAAGTTGAGTCGATAGAGGAAAACGATGTGGGCACAGCCGCCTTGGTAAACTCTACGATGCGTGAGGCAAAGCGTGAAGAGGTGCTACAGGACCTCGAACAGGGCAAACTCAATTATCTTTTTCTCGCACCCGAACAATTCAGCAACGAAGAGGTATTACAACAGATTAAAGCTGCTCATCCGGCCCTCTTTGTTGTTGATGAGGCACATTGCATCAGCGAATGGGGCCATGATTTCCGTCCTGAATACTTACGACTTGGTGCCATTGTCGAGGCCATCGGGCGGCCTCCCATTTTGGCACTTACCGCAACGGCGGCTCCAACTGTGCGTAAAGAAATTCTTGAGCGACTCGGCATGCACGAGCCACATGTCATAGTACAAGGCTTTGATCGTCCCAATATCTGGCTCGGCGTCGAGACCTTCCGCGAAGAGCACGATAAAAAGAAAGCACTGATTGAACGCGTTGTCGCTACAGAGAAACCAGGCATTGTGTATGCAGCAACACGCAAGCATGCAGAGAAGATCGCAGAGGCATTACGCGGACAGCAGGTAAAGGCTGCCTTTTATCATGCTGGTATGCGACCAGCCGAGCGAGAACAAGTGCAGGAACAATTCATGAGCGATGAGATTGAGGTGATTGTCGCCACCACTGCTTTTGGCATGGGAATCGATAAGCCAAATGTACGCTTTGTCTTCCACTATGATATTAGTGAGTCCGTCGATTCCTATTATCAAGAAATTGGGCGGGCTGGACGTGATGGCAACGATGCAAAAGCAATTCTGTTTTATCGGCCAGAGGATATGCGCATTCATCGCTTCTTCGCTGGAAGTGGACATATAGATGTCGATCAGGTGGAGCAAGTAGCACAAACTGTACAGGAAAGCGAGGAACCAATTGTGCTGCGTGAATTGAGCGATAAAACACATCTCTCGCGGTCAAAACTCGCTGAAGCTCTTAGTCGCCTTGAAGAAGCAGGGGTCGTCAAAACGCTCGCATCAGGTGAAATTGTTGCGGGCAACGAACATGTTGCGTTAGATGAGGCTGTGATACAGGTTATAAACGAACATGAAGCGCACCGTCAGTATGACAAGTCGCGTCTCGATATGATGGTTGGCTATGCCGAGGTGCAGGATTGTCGCCGCGAATATCTACTGAACTACTTCGGTGAAAAGATCGACGATCCCTGTGGCTTTTGCGGCAACTGTGACGCGGGCATTACTATTGCCGAAGATGAAGAGAACATGCCATTTCCGATCAACACGGAAGTTATGCATAACATGTGGGGGAATGGCCTCGTGCTACGCTATGAAAGCGATAAGATGGTCGTTCTCTTTGAGAGCGTAGGGTATAAGACACTCGCGGTGGAAGTCGTGGTTGAGTATAATTTGCTTACACCTGTGTAAAGCGTGGAAACGCGAAACACCTTTCTTACTACTTTTGCTCAGCTAGAAATGCTAGCACGACACCACTCATCAACGCAGGTTGTGCCAGCATTGGGCGATGTCCACTGTTAGAAATAGGGACGAATACTGCATGTGGTAAAGCGTCACGAAGTTCGTAGCCGAGCGAGATTGGGACGAGAATATCTTGTTCACCCCAGATAATAAGTATAGGCATGGTAAGTGACGCGATTTCAGCGCGAAAATCACAATCGACCATCTGAGTCGCACCTTGCCAAAAAAGGCGTACTCTTGGTCGTAGGACATCACGCACCAGTGGCAGAGGATAACCACCATTCCTAAGCTGTACGAACGAGCGAGCCGAACGAGCCGCAAGCGCGGAGAAGCTTGAGCGAAATGGCATACCAGCAGCATCAACGAGCGTCAAACTTTTCACCAATTCAGGCGCATGAGCGGCAATGTGAATAGCAATCGCGCCGCCCATTGAATGACCTACGAGATGAACAGATGAAAGATGCATACGTTGCAGCCATGCAACAAGCAAGGGAGCCATTTCGCGTAATCGCCACGGTGCGTTCGTCTCCCTATACGTGCTCCGTCCATAGCCAGGGAGGTCAACAATAAAGACTTGATGCTCTTGTGCAAGATAAGGCAGAACGCGTTGCCAGACATGCCCAGAAACACCGAAGCCGTGAACGAGGACAAGCGGACTTCCTGTGCCCATAATTCTATAATGCAGTTGATAACCATAGAGGAACATGTTTCCTGTCTCAACAGCCGTAGTTTTTCTCGAAGAG
>CAXUIS010000002.1:18735-78851 GCA_964250915.1 uncultured Ktedonobacteraceae bacterium
ATAACCATAGAGGAACATGTTTCCTGTCTCAACAGCCGTAGTTTTTCTCGAAGAGTAGTTTTTTGCTTGCATAGAGCATATTGTATCATGTAGATAGCCACTGACTTTATACTTTCTTTAGAGTTTCTTATTGACATGAGACTACGTTGAAGCTATGCTATTCGCAGAGAACTATCTGATAGATTTTATAATGGTCAAATGACCATTGTAGGGACCACGTTTACGGCGTCCGACGCGCAATTCATTGCGCGAGATACACGTTTCATCTTTTCTTGTTGCAATTATAGGCGATAAATCGCCTGTGGACGCCGTAAACGTGATCCCTACGACAATCTGTCATACTCGTACAGAATTTTGAAAAAGAGAGAATACTCATGATAGATATACGACGCTCGTGGGGACAACTGACGCTGCTGGTTCTGGCACTCGTGGGGGTGAGTATCTCCGTTTACTTAACCTCCGTTCACTATGATAATGCTCCGCTTGTCTGCTCGGCAAGTGGCGTTGTTGATTGCGCACGTGTCCTTGCTAGCCCTTATTCTGTTGTGCCTGGAACAACGATACCCATTAGTGTCCCTGGACTTCTTTGGTGCATTGTTATGGGTGCGTTGGCATTTACTACATGGCGTATTTTGCCAGAAAGACGAGGTTTGCTAATTGCGGAACTCGTTTGGGCAATATCTGGCATTGTGACAGTACTCTATCTTGTTTTTGTAGAACTTGTGCGCTTACATACAATTTGCGCGTGGTGTACAGGACTACATGTCATCATTCTTGCCATGCTCCTCATCACGGTTATACAGGTACAACAATCGAGTTCAGAATTGGAAGAGATTGAAGAGGAGGAAGAGAAGCCATCCGTCGTTTCCAGACGTGGATAATATGTCTCACGCTCTCCTTACGTTGTTATTGTAACACGGACCTATAGATAGGCATCGAGCATATGCCTGTCCCGTTTCTTGTTAACTTTGTGAGGAGGATAGAATATGAAACGCTGGCTTCTCTCTATTATAGTACTTGCTATTGTGCTAGCAGGCAGTTTTGTGTTTTGGAAGCCTATACAGCATGTTCTGTTTCCAACATCGCCGCATTCTGGACTTTTACGTACACCTAATAGCGCATACAAATATGACTTGTGTACAGAGGCATTTGCATTTGCACATGCAGATGCAAGTAATCCTTACAAAACTGAATATAGTTTTGTCGATCCATTTCGGCACTCTAACGATTCCATTACTCCACGCTTGATGGATTATGATGCATCGACTGGAACCGTCAATTTCGTCGTCGATGTTGTGGTCAATCAGGTCGCAACCTTCCATGAGTCGATTAGCCATGTACATGAACTTGATGGGATTTCTGTCCTACTACCAGACAAAGAGAACCATACTCAACATTCTGGCATCCCACAATTCATTGTCAGCTCATTTGGAACAGGTAGCATCGCTGTACTTGACTATACATGCCCTAACCAATGGGTGTGGAAGTAGTAGGAGTACTCTTGTCTTCTACTTGACTTTTGTAGTATGATTACGTTGAAGTTGGCGTAGCTCAGTGGATAGAGCGTCCGCCTCCGAAGCGGAAGGGCGTGGGTTCAAATCCCGTCGCCAACATTATATTTCGTCAATAAAAAGCTATGGCAGTTCTGCCATAGCTTTTTATTGACCATAAAACCAGCTTACTCTGAAACCTCGTCCCCCAATTCGGGAATTTCGCCTTCGTTTTGTACATCGAATAGTTTGGCAAAGTCGGGCGGCAGTTGCGCACGTACATCATCTATCTCCCCAACAGAGACAGCTTCACTTAACAAGGCACAGACGACACGAGCATGAAATGTAGATTCTGTTAGCTCAACACCCTCACGTTCGCTGATACGGTAGAAAAACTCGTCAAGGCCATAGCTATCACCAATACCAGCATAGGCTGGTTGAAGATACAACGCGATCTCCTGTGGCAGTTGTGCCGCAAGTTGTGTAGCCTCATTGCCTTGCAAACGTCCCGCTAATGTTTCAAGTGTGGCCTTCGTCGCCTTCTCTGCCTCTTCACTGGTACCAAGACGAGCACGACGGCGAACCTGAGCGATAAACTCTTCGTATTTCATATGATTATACTCCACTGTGTGGTATCGTAGTGACAATATTTCATCTAATAGCACGCCTGAGCACCAACAAAAGTTTCCTTATTTCCCCATTGACAACTATCAATTCTTTTGTTATATTTTTGATTGTATATAATATATCGAATAAGCGAGTATGGATTTATGATACAACAGCAACAGTCTGAAAATGATAATCACCAAATCGGCCTACGTCGTCAATATATTGCGCAACAGCAAACACTTCCGCAGCCTGTTCCCTTTTCTCCACCACTGAGCTCTGTACTTCCTTCTAATAATATGCCAAACTTGCAGCAGCCTGTACCTCTTGCGGCACCTATGCCACCCTCACCTCTATCAAAGAAAAAACTTATTGCTCGCATTATCACTGTATCTCTTGTGATAGGGTTAGCTGGGGCAATTTATGGTGTCTGGCATTCAGCTACACCAACTACGACGACGACAACAACAACGACAGGTTCGAGCGCAAGTGTTACGCAACAAAATTTCTCAACCTCTAGCACTGTCGTCTCAACAACTGATGGGATACGAGTATACGTCGTGGGAGCAGTCAAGCATCCTGGAATTTACACATTATCATCAGGGGCACGAGTATATGATCTTATACAAGCAGCGGGTGGCACACTGCCTAGTGCTAACCTTGTAGCAATCAATCTCGCGGCGAAACTAAGCGATGGACAGGAAGTGTACATAACACAGGTGGGCGAAACGCCACCAACCTATACGGGGGGAGTCGCTGGTACTACAAGCAGTAGCACACCAGGAGTAGTAAGTAGTAGCACCTCAAGCGGTCAACTTGTCAATGTGAATACAGCAAGTGTCGATGAACTTAGCCAGAACCTGCATATTAGCAAAAAATCTGCACAAACCATTGTAAACTATAGAACACAACACGGCGACTTCTCTAGCGTAGATTCATTAGCACAGGTTGTAAGTCGCACCATATACAACAAAATAAAGGCGCAATGTACGGTATAATATATATTGTATTTTCTCTTATAGCGAAATGGGAATGCTCTATGACATTAACAAATGGTTTTGTTTTATTGCTGAGTGGGGTTGTGTGGCTGATTTGTATTCTCCTGGGTGCTGGCATTGGTACATTAGCCGGAAGACCAGTTGGCACACTATTAGGCTGGATGGTCGCAAACTCGCTTGATGAGAATATTGTCAAAGGGGGACGCCTTGGTCAACACTTTGGAAGATTTCTAGGCGTTGTAATTGGCGTTGGTACAGGTGTTTATGCTGCGGTTCACATTACGGCGTATGTTACGCAGACGGTGCATGTCTAATTTTTTATTGTTTTGTATAGTGTTCTTTGTAGAGCGTCATTGTGCAACAACAAAAAACAGTCTCCATTGATCTGCACGGGCTAACGCTTGTGCTACTAGCTGGTGCATGGCTAGCGGGCATACTTCTTGATGCCCTTGCTCCTTTACCAGCACTCGCACTACTTGTAGGTGCAGGAACAGCACTACTTTTCCTCTTTCCGCTCTGGTATAACCCTCAAGGTCGCCTCATTATGCTCCTCATCGCATGCCTTTTCTTCGGGGCCTATCGCTACACACTCTCTTCACCTCTAACTGATACCAAAGCTATCAGCACATATAATGATGAGAATGTCACTATTCAAGGTACTGTCTCTGATGAACCCAAAATACAGGGGCGTAGCCGTGTCCTTATTATCTCAGTCACACAAGTTCTTAATCCCAAAACGGCTAGCTGGCAAGACGCCGATGGACAGGTTTCAGTACAAACGTTAGGAACGCTTATCGAAGACCCATATGGAGCAAACTACGGTGATGTCGTTGAGCTACAGGGAAAGCTTCAGAAACCACAACTCCCTGGCTCGCCTAGCATCTTTGCAAGTATGGCATTTCCTCGTATCACAATCTACCAAAACGAGAGCAATCCGATTATCGCTTTTTTCTACCACCTACGTGTAACGTTAGCAACAATCATCGACCAATCACTACCACAACCCGAAGCTGCCTTGTTGATAGCTATTCTTCTCAGTCTGCGTACTCCTGCACTGAAACCTCTTATTGCAGCATTTAATGCGACGGGATGCGCCCATCTTATTGCACCTTCAGGTTTCAAGGTGACGATTATGGCGGGTCTTGTTGTCAACAGCCTAAAAAGGCTATATGAATCACCAAAGTCTTCTCAAAAACTTTTACCTGCTCAACGACGCGGGAATTGGAGGCGTGGCCTAGTAACATTCTTTGTACTAGTGAGCGTAGTTGTGTATACATTGCTTAGTGGTGCTGGACCTGCTGCACTTCGTGCAGGCATTATGGGAGCGTTACTCGTTATAGCACCACGTATTGGACGCATCTACAATGTCTATACAGCACTTGCACTCTCGGCTCTACTTATGAGCGTGTTTGATCCGTTTGTCCTGTGGGATATAGGTTTCTTACTATCGTTTATTGGTACACTTGGTATCGTTCTTTTCACCCCTTTTTTTCAGTTCTATATCCGTTTTTTAAATCGTCTTCCTCTTGGCACACACCTTACGGAAATACTAGCTGCAACGTTAGCTGCAATAACAGTAACGTTACCGCTCTTTGCCATAAACTTCCATGAAGTATCATTTATCGCGCCAGTGACAAATATCCTTACCGTTCCCCTATTAGGTCTAGTACTTACATTAGGGCTGTTCATATGCATCGCAGGATTGTTTTTTTTACCGCTTGCAACACTGCTAGGCTACATCGCATGGCCTTTTCTTATATATATACACGCGGTAGTCACATGGTGTTTCAATTTGCCAGGATCATATATAAGCGTTGGTACACTTGATAGCAGTCTTGCATGGATATACTACGCATTTCTTGCACTCACAGTATATGGAGTATGGCAGAGACGAATTTTCCCTATCTCTGAAATGACGCATGGACATCAACCACTTTTCTCATGGTCACAGCGTACTCGACTCGTCGTACAAGTAAGCATAGCACTGCTTATTGTGTTAGCAACTGGTACAACAGCTCTTGCGACACGGCCTGATGGTCGATTCACAGTCACGTTTCTCGATGTTGGTCCTGTCGGGCAACAACCGCAAGGCGAGGCTATTCTCGTACATACACCTGATGCGAAAACAATTTTAATTGATGGTGGTCTGGATGCTACATCACTCTCGCAAGAGCTAGATAGCCGCCTTCCGTCATGGCAGCGCACGCTGGATGCGGTAATACTTACCTCGCCACGTTCTGAACATCTTGCAGGTCTACAAGATATCGTGACCCGCTTCCAGATTGGTGAAGTGATTGATGCGGGAATGCTTCATCCAAGTGCTGCCTATGCCTTGTGGCGAAGAACTATTCGAGATAGAGGATTGCGTTATATCCCTGTCACACAAGGTATAATTCTTACAGTTGGAACACAAGTGACGCTGCAAATACTGTGGCCCATGGCTTCGCTACACAAAGGCACAAGCGAAATACGTGATAATGGGCTTGTAGTACGACTCGTTGGACCCGATTTTAGTCTACTGTTACTAGGATCGACCGCACAAAGCAAGTATGCATTAGCCGGTTTGCTAGCAACACTTCCTCTCAACTATCTGCATACGTCAATCGTACAAGTAATAGGAGAAGTTGATAAACAGTTTCCCGTTGAGTTGACAGAAGTGTTGCAGCAAGCGCAACCTTCCCTTCTGGTCATCACACCCGCTATACTGAGTGCGAAATTGCGCAAAAGTGGTGCGACCTCCGTTATCGCATTGCCACCGCCGTTATCATTAAAAACTAATGATGTACTTCATACGCAAGTTGTACAAACAGCACAGGTGGGAACGCTGGAAATTAGTGGGAGTGCTGGCAGTTGGAGCATCAATACAACATAACTCTCTGATACAAGCGCGAATAGTATAACACAATAGACTGTTTCCTGTAGGAAACATGCTAGAATAAAGGGATACAACAACTATGTTCTGTGATCGTTGTGGAAAAGAGATAGCTTCTACAGCTACACACTGCCCCTTCTGTGGAATGCCTGCTGAACACGAAGTGCAGTACACACTACCCTCCACCTATCAGGTGCAACCGCGACCTCCACAGGACGATCTTAGTAGTTTTGGTGGACCACCTTTGTATCAAGCTGGATATAGTGCTGTTCCACCTCCACTGCAACAGGGCGGATACATACCATTTCCCCAGCAAACGCCAGGATATGCACCAGTTTCTTATGCTCCTCCCCATCCACAAGTAAATGTCACTGTAGTACAAAATACGGGAAGTGATGGTCCACTTGTAGCAGAGATTTTGTTATCACTCTTTGGCATCTTTGGTATAGGGTGGATACTAGGTGGAGAGACGACAACTGGCGTGATTCTTTTGCTTTGTAGTATCTTCATTTATTGGCCTATGATGTTTTTAGGCACATTGTTTACATTTGGTATAGGATTAATTTGTCTTGGGCCACTTGCGATTGGCGCAATTATTCTCAACGCAATTTTGTGTAATCGAGCACTAAAACGTCGAGCAGCAAGACTTATTGTAGTGCAAACAACACCACCTCCTCATATACCAATGCAACCACCCATGCAAAGACCTCAGTAACATACTACGGATATGATTGACGATGGATATATCGTGTCCATCGTCAATCATATCCGTAGTATGTTACTTTGGAAATGCAAGACGACGATATTTTTCTCTGGACTCTAACCATGCTTCATCGGAGAGACCCATTTTTTCACGCAATGTTTCTGGCGTCACTCCTGCTTTCAGTTGCTGCACAGCAAAGGTGTCGCGGAGCAACTGCAATGTGACGCGCTTCTTGATATTCGCTGCCTTCACAGCTTTTGCTAATATATAGTTCAAATTGCGGTCTGTACAGGCAAACACCTCATCGGTGAGATGATATTTCTGTTGGTACGCGCGAAAAATCTGTGTGAACTCGGATGGCAGAGCAAGACGACGCTCCCGGTGCTGTTTATTTGTCGAGGCAGCAAAATGCACCGTTACCAGAGGGACACGTTCGTCCGAGAGATCGACCTGATGCACTTTTAGCCCCATAACCTCTTCCTTTTTCAGACCGGCATGTAACACGAGATAGACAAGGCAGTGGCAACGCGGGTCTTCTTCAGAAACGGTCAGCAAACGTTGTATCTCGTCGGCAAACAATAATTCTGGCAATGGTGGTAGTGGACGCTCAAGCGTCAAACTCGCGGCTGGATCCTCTTTTATCACCGATTCGCGATGTAGCCAGGAAAAGAAGTTTTTCAGGAACGTGACACGGCGCGCCATTGTCTTTGGGGCAGGTACCTGTCCCTTTGTCCCAAACTTGAGTTTCATGAGCCAATCAGTGAGTTGCTCTTTTGAGAGACGCCCAACTGGAGTGTCGTACCCTGTATAGTCACTGAACATCTTGAGGTCTGACAGGAAACATGTCACAGTATAGTTCGACTTTCCGCGCAACATCAATTCTTGCTGGTAGGGAATGGCACATGCAGCAAGACTCGATTGATCAGTGAGAGGATTTGTGCGTACCAACGGTGGAAATGGAGTTTCTAATGGGTCAGGAGGTTCTGCTATCACTGTTGGAGCACCGAAAAGATTGCTTTGTAGAACGGTGCTATCCTCGCTACGTGTTGGCTCTGCTGGCCTTGTTTGCTGAGCCTGATGCTCCTGTTGAATATCCTTCTGCATATCTTAAACGCTCTCCTTGAGAATAGAATGTGTGGTCTGATATCTCCCTCATTTTTCATTATAGCAGAACAGGTCTAGTAGGTGTGACATCCACTCAATACCGTAGAACGATATGAGCTTCCTCGCCTCACGACAAGGCTTTCCTGCTTCGTTGAGACGTGCCTAGTCGGGCTTTCGCTCTCCCAGGTCTTACAGCCTCTCCACAGGCTGAAACGGCAAGTCCTGCCGCCAGCACGTTTTTTGCTGCATTGATATCTCGATCATGGAAGACGCCACATTCGGGACAGGTCCATGAACGGATATCAAGCAGTAAGGAGTCGAGAATATGCCCACACTCATTGCAGCGTTTGGAAGAGGGATACCACTTGTCTATCTTGACAAGGGTACGTCCGTACCAGGTGGCTTTATACTCCAACTGACGGACAAACTCACTCCATCCCACGTCTTGTATGGCCTTAGCAAGGTTGTGGTTCTTGACCATATTCTTGACTTGGAGACTCTCGACACAGACGACTTGGTTTTCGCGTATGATGGTTGTCGAAAGTTTGTGCTGATAGTCCCGTCTTCTATCAGCAATCTTCTTGTGGCACCGTGCAACTTTCAAACGGGCTTTGTCTTTATTCTTTGACCCTTTGTTCTTTTTCGCATGACGACGTTGCAGTTTTGCCAGCTTCTTTTCGTCGTGAGCAAAGAACTTCGGATTGCCGTAGGTGTGTCCATCACTGGTGATCACCATGCTCTTGAGTCCTACATCAAGCCCGACCATCTTGTTGACAACAGGCAAAGGCTTGATCTCTTCCTCAACAAGGATGGAGACAAAGTAACGGTCTGCTTCATCTTTGGTAATCGTGATGGATGAAGGCTTGCATCCTTCGGGCAAGGGGCGGCTCCAGACAATGTCTAAAGGAGTAGACAGACGAGCAGGGGTTAAAGACGTGCCTTTGAGGGTAAAGGCCGTTCCCACATACGTAGCATGTTGTTGATGGCTCTTTTTCTTGAATGTGGGATACTGTGCATGTCCTTCAAAAAAGTTGAGCATTGCCCTATCTAGGTGTCGTAGGGATTGTTGGAGGGGAACACTGGCAACATCAGCAAGCCATTCATACGCTTCTTGCTGTTTGAGCAAAGTCAAACGTTGGGCAAGTCCTTCGTAAGAGAGACGCTCACCACGTTTGTAGTACGCGTCTGTCCGTTCTCGCAATGCCCAATTGTAGACAAAGCGACAACACCCGAAAGTACGGGCGAGGATATGCTGTTGTTCCTCGGTTGGATAAAACCGATATTTGTAGGCTTTTTGCTGTTTCGTGTTCACGTCTACAGGATACCACATATCATGTAGAATATCAAGCATTTTCACAAAAAGATATCCTATAGAAAGAGAACGCTTCCATCCCGTTTCCTAGAACGGGACGGGTACTCTCGCTCGTTTTTTATAGATAGGAGCATACATATGCCTTTAAAAACCCACAAATGCGACAACACCGATGGCGATGAGCACAAGCGAGGTAATGGTGTTTGCGTTGTTTTCAAGCCACGCACCCTTAACTTGATAGCCAGCAAGCGTTGCAAGTACGGTTAGACCAATAAAGGTGGCAATCGTGAGTGCTGCAAAGACGGCTAGCACACCGACCACCGCCCCTCCTCCAATCGCACTCGCAGCCAGTGCGACAGGTAGAATGGTTAGATCAGGAGATGCAGCGACTCCAAATGGTACAGCAATAGCAGCAAGTTTTCCAGCAAGTGTTTGCTGATTAGCAGGTTTTGCTGTTGCATGGAGATGCTGGGAAGAATGGTCATGATCATGCTCTTCATGCTCATGAGAATGCTCTTCTCTCTGTTCATGATCGTGCATATGCTCTTCATTATGACTGCGAGCAGTTAGAGTGTCGTGGTTGTGCGTATGACCTTCCCCTGAGTGACTATGCCCATGTCCACCACCAATAAACCCCCAAAGCAAGAAACCAAGTCCAGTCAGGACAAGAATCCCACCAATGATGTGACCTTGTTGTGTATCTAATTGACGTTGAAACTGCAATCCGATAATGGCGACAATACCTCCTAAAATAAGAGAGGCGACAACATGCCCCACGGAAGCCAATGCACTAACACGAGTGACTCGTGGCAAACTCCAACGCTGTGTACGTGCAACAATGGCAAGTGGAACCCAATGGTCGGGAAGAATGGAATGTAAAATCGCAACGATAGCCGCCGCGCCCAAGAGGAGGAGTAAAGATGTGTGCATAGTGTTCGCCTTGCCTTTCTGTTCTTTTAAAATGTTTTTGTAGAAAACGTTAAATGCTTATCTGCTCACTTACTCATATAACAAGGGTGTATATATGCGGCTCTTCTTAAAATAAGCCGCATTTGGTTCTAAGCGTTGTGATGATCAGGCAGATTGTAGTATACGTGGTCGGCATGGTTTTCCGCTTCTCGGAAGAGGACAGCGAGGTGGCTGTCATCCAGCGAATAGTAGATAGTAGTGCCTTCACGCCGCTGTTTTACCAGCCGTCGATCTTTTAAGAAGCGCATTTGGTGCGACACGGCCGACTCCGAGACGCCAACTAGAATAGCGAGGTCTCGAACACAGCATGAGCGTTTCACCAGCGCATAAAGTATTTTTACTCGTGTTGGATCACTGAGTGCCTGAAACGTACCAGAGACGACACCGATTAATGCATCTGACGGAGCCGAGGCTTGTAGTTCTGCGACTGTATCAGGATCAATTGGCGTCAAGCCAAGTATCTGTTCTTCCTGTTTCCTATGTATATCTGAGTGCATACTCATATAATACCTTATTCTTAATCTTTTGTCAAGGAAATACAGCTTGACTAGAAGGTTAACTCGTCACCACTACGGAGTACACGTGGCTTTCCATCTCTACCAAATACCTTGACGGTCTGCCTACCCATGACACGCCAGTGTGCCATTGTACTAGAGGTTTCGTTTGACTCGATACGTACCAAGGCCGTATCCTCGTCGATGCCTACCACTGTGTATAGCTCGGAGACAGAGTGCATCAGAGACGCGAAACGTTCTTGATCTAAGAAACCTGCCATACGATCAAAATGAGGGAAGACAATGACGTTGGGCACAATACCCATTGCCTCGACAAAGACCACTGGCTCTCCCATCATGACCTGCCGTATTGAGATTGTGCGTGCGCTCAGCATCATAGCACCAGCACTACATCCCGCGAGAACTGCTCCACGATTGTACGCGCTTTTGATGATATCCCATGCAGGTGAGTCGCGCAGTGTCTCTATTGTATGCTGAGGATTGCCACCAGAAAAATAGTAGAAATCGGCTCCCTGTAGTAAGGCAAGTTGCTCTGCATCAAAGGCACTGTTACGATCAATAATGCGTGTCGCGCGTATATCTTTCACGCCTAGCTTCTTGAAGTGGTTCATACCAAGATTATTCCACGAGGTGGGGCCATTTGGCTCTAAACCACTCGCCGTTGGAAGCAGAGCTACTTTCGCTGCACTTGCTCCGCCGACGGTGTTCAAAAGATATGTGTCAGTCTCGTTCATAACGTCAAGGTATTCTCCTGAGCCTACCAAGGCAACTGCTCCTGGGCTAGGATGTTGGCTATCAGATACCATGTGCTGTTTTTTCCTTCTGTGAGCTATAGAACAAAATTGGAAGTTGAGCTAGCAATCGAGGGCAATACTGATGCCTCCCTGTTCTGCGGAATGTTTTGCGGCTTCCATCACCATGATGTTGCGTCTCGACTCTTCAGGTGGAACAGCTAGTGCTTCACCTGAATGCAGGTGATTCGCCAGATTTCGATGGAAGGCGTAGAGCGGGGCAGGAGGCAGCACAAGATGCTGCTGCTGAATTATGCCACTACTATCACGAGTGGAAACTACAAGATCGGGTAATGCTTCCGATGGTGCAAGTTGCTCTTCAATAAGATCGCCAGACCAACGGCGTGTCTGAATTGTCTCCTGGCGCCAGTTCCCTACGATGGCTCCTTTTTCTCCTAGAATATACCACTTTGGCTTCATGGCCGCGGCAATATCAGAGTGCATAAATTCGGCTTCCTGACCACTAGCGAAGCATAAGGAGATGTTCGCTTGATCGGCATTAGTTACATCGTGCCAAACACGCTTGTGTTTCACACCGCGCACATAGGCTAGACGGTCAGGGATAAGTTGCAATATCCAATCCAGGTAGTGTGACCCCCAGTCATAAAAGACGCCACCAGAGATTGGCTCATGAGAATGCCAGTAATCGCAGGGATGTGCATAACCGCCAATAAATGTTTCCATGTGGAAAATCGGACCAATACTTCCACTTTTGACAATTTGTTGAATCGCAAGGTAGTCGGGGTCCCAACGTCTACATTGGTAGACGGTAAGTGTCCGTTGAAAGTCATTAGCTAGCGCAATCATAGCGTCAGCTTCAGCAGTGGTCAAACAAAAGGGCTTTTCGCTGACAACGTGCTTACCTGCATGAAGCATCTGCATAGTTATTGCAGCGTGCGTATTAGGTGGAGTAGAAATAATCACTACGTCAATATTTGGGTCCTCTGCCACTTCCGTCAAGTTTGTGCAAGTACGGATGCCAGGAAAGGCGGTTCGTGCCGCAAGCAAACGATCCTCGTTACGGTCACATACCAGCGCGTACTCTAGCCCCGGAGTATTACTAATAGCGGTTCCATGTTCTAAACCGATGGCACCATAGCCAATCATTGCCACGCGGGCGGCCTTTTCTGTTGTATTAGCACCAGCAGCATAGCGAATAGCACGTGCCATCATTTGTTGAAACATGGGATGTGCTTGCGTCTCTGGTGTATTTCCCAGTGTTGTACAGAAGACTTTACCTTGACCATAGGAACGGGTATATGCGACAGCGTATGATGCATACTGCCATGTAGTACGCCATAGAACTTCAGCGTCAGGAGGAGTTCTTTCTAGCAGGTAGAGCGACGCAAGCATGGTGAAGGTGGAGTCAACGCGACGTGTAAGATAAGAGTCGAGGGTTGCCACACGCACAATGATCTCGCAGAGTGGAGTATACATTCCACGGACCGAGCCTAGTACAGTACCTAGCATATCGCATTCGTGGTACATCTCCACTGCATTTCCACTGCATACTAATCCACCACCATTTTCGACAAATGTACAGAGGGCTTTCTCTTGTCGAGGAGTGAGCGGTCCTGCACTTCCATCGAGCAGAACAACGTGCTGTGGAATGAGATGAGCAAACATCTCCGGGTCTGTAACTATCGAGACATCTTCTCTCGCAAGCATGTGGGATATGACTCCTTTTTCTATTTGGCTATTATAGCTCATGAGTATGAGGATGTTCGTGAGAGTGATCGGGTAAATGCTGATGTGTATGACTATGCATTGTACCCGTGGTTGGAAGTTCTTCTGGTGTGTGCGTGTGCGTCCCTTCAAGATGGAAGGGATGGCTATGACCATGCCAGAACTGTTCTGGATTATAATTAGCTACAAGCAAACTCTCGCCATGATGCCAGCGATCACGGAAGATGTCATAGTTCTTTTTGCTTTTCGTGCGGCGTTCCTCCTCGCTAAGACTATACCATTCACGGTGCGGATGCTTCTCGATGAGCATTTCCACCTCTGGAGTTGTCACTGCACGATAGCCCGCCGCCTTAAAAAAGAAGCTATAGAAAATGTCCATCAAACGGTAGAAACGGAATTTTTCGTCGATCCAACCTACTTCATGCAAGAGTTCTCGCCGGAAGGCTATAAGATAGCCCTCAATCGCATCGGCATCCTGTTCCGAAGATTCATGGAATTCACGCAAGTCCTCTGTAACCAAACCATAAGGACCTGCAATACCCACACGTGCATTAGTGAGTGCTGTAGCTAAGGGTGTCCAAATATCCCCTTTGACCTCGATAGAGGTATCCATAAGTATCACATAATGCCCTCTACTCACACGCATAGTTGCATTACGACCCGCAGCAAAGCCCATATTATGATCTGCAAAAAGAACGTGTAGACCAATGGTTTGCCCCTCCTCACTGGTCAAATCCCCCTGACGAGCAAGTTGCTGAAGATATGGAAGTGTTTCATCAGTTGAACCATTGTCAATCACAACTATTTCTATGGTATGGCTTCCAGCATGACGACGAATACTTTCTATACAACGTGCTACATCGTCCTTACTATTATGTGCCAACAGATTCACCGAAAACTCGAAGAGGTCGGACAGATACGTGTTGTCTTGAGCATCGGAAGAGTGAGCAAGGACAGGAAACTCTTCGTCCAGACGACGCGGTAAGACGAGCGAACCACGCTGAGTATCTCTCACAACATATCCCGTGTGGTTCAGTTGTTGGCGTATAGTATCGGCCTGCTGGTAGTCGTGCTGAAGACGCAATGCCTGGCGTGTCCGCACTTGAGTAGCAACAGGCGAGGGCACAGCAGCAAGATAGGTAGTTGGTTCGCTCAAACGTCGAGGTAAGTCACTCTGAAGATACGCTTTGAGACCAAAGCCAAGAATGCGGTCCATGTCAAAAAGGACGCGTAACTTTGTGACGGGTGTTTCTTGTGAACGCAACATAGCCCAGACAACAGCCATAGCCCGTGGCATATTCAAATCGTTCTCCACCTCGGCAAGAAATGCATCGCGCCACTGGCGTCCCTCGTCCTGTAGTGGCTTATCAGAAAAGACAGCGTTCTCGTCTGCTTGTGTGAGCAGATGATAGGCTAGATTTCTCAGCCGTTCCAGTGATGTTTGTGCAGCTTGTAGAGCGCGGAAGGTAAAATTGAGACGACTACGATAGAGTGCAGTTGTATAGAAGTAGCGCAGAGCCATTGGTTCAAAGCCACGCGAAGCGACTTCCGCACGAGTATAAGCATTACCAGTAGACTTTGCCATTTTCTGACCATCAGCGAGAAGGTGCTGGGCGTGCAACCAATAGTTGACAAACTGTTCACCCGAAAAGCCTTCGCTTTGCGCGATTTCGTCTTCATGATGTGGGAAAATGTTGTCAACACCACCTGTATGCAGATCGAAATGCGTACCTAGATACTTTGTGGACATCGCACTACATTCAATATGCCAACCGGGGAAGCCACGACCCCAGGGACTCTCCCACGCCATCTCGCGTCCAGATTCGGCTACCTTCCATAATGGAAAATCTTCCACGTTATGTCGGTCAGCATCAACACCCTCGTGAACACCTGCCATCATATGTTCAAGTAGGTTGCCAGACAACTTACCATACTCAGGGAAGCGTTTGATATCAAAGTACACATTGCCATTGACTTCATAGGCAATACCCTTTGCCTCTAATATTGAAATAATCTCGATCATTTCAGGTACGTGTTGCGTAGCGCGTGGAAAGATATGTGCAGGTAGGATATTTAATAACGCTTCGTCTTCATGAAACGCTTCTGTATAAAATTGGGCGATTTGAAGCGATGACTTGCCTTCTTTACGTGCCTGTGCCTCAACCTTATCTTCGCCCTCATCTACCACTTCCCGCCGCATATGCCCTACATCAGTGATATTTTTCACATGTAGGACCTCAATCCCCCGATACTCAAAGGCTCTTCGTATCCAGTCCGCCATCGTAAAGGTACGCAGATTGCCAATATGTATATAGCGATAGACGGTAGGGCCACAGGAATACATTTTGATTCGTCCATGCTCCATAGGAACAATCTCTTCTATCTCGCGTGTCAGGGTATTATAAATCCTCATAGGCCATACCTCCACCGGAAATATTTGCAAACTAGTATTACTCTTCTTTAAGAGTCATGAGCAAACGGAAATGAGTAATATGAAAATGCGCAGGACAGGTTATGCAGATTAATAAATATTTCGTTTATCTGCATTATTGCGTCCTCATAATGGGTAATTTGCTAACGAGGACACCGTAAATTGGTCCCTACAAGAACACATATGTAACATTTCAGTATACAACAGAACAATAGGCTATTGCTCGTCCACTTCTTGAAGCAGATGCTCCGCCTCTTGCTGTATCTGTTGCCAGCATGCATCACAATAACCTGTTGCCAATAAGCCAAGAGAAAGGGTGTGATAGTGGTATTGCTCCTGCAAACGTTCGTGCAGGTCGCCCAAGAGGGCATCATCAAGGTGTATCATCGTTTTGCACTTCTTACAGACAAGGTGATGATGACTCTTCCCTTGTGACATTTCATAGTGAGGAGGTTCACCAGGCAAGTGATTTTCGTGTATCAGGCCCAGCTCAGTGAGCAATTCTAGTGTACGATAGATTGTTGAGAGACTCACCCGTGGATTGTATATTTGCACCCGCTCCGCGATTTGCTCAAGAGTAACGTGACCTTTTGCCTCCTGAATCACACTCAAGACAAGGTAACGCTGTGGTGTTAAGCGATAACCGCGTTTGTGTAGTAAATCGTTACTCGAATCAACATAGTGATGCATCATGCATGTCCTTTTCTCGCTTCCCAACAGTAGTCTCTCTACAGATATCGTAACATTAGCGTCAACATGACTGTTTCTAAAAACTACCTTTGCTTCTTGATACTTCCTCTGACGCAAGTGGAGTTGGAGTACTTGCAATTCCGCTTACTGCTTTTGAGGGTATGAAAAGTGGTTGTGTTGTTTTCACTTCAAGGTCGTCGTATCGCTTCACCTTATAAATCACAGTCGATATAACCCAACTAAGAATAAAGAGGCCAATAATGATGCCTCCTAGAATTCCAAAATCCAGGTTGACCAACGAGTCCCATAAACCACCTGTGAGATGAAACACGGTTGCGATGATGCTAAGAACTTCAATTCCACCCACGACCACCGCAACAAGCACGGAAACAAGCGTAATATTCAAATTGTAGTAGAGTTTGCGTACAGGTTTGACGAAAGCCCACCCATAGGCACCAAGCATAAGGATACCATCGGTAGTGTCAAGCAGGCACATACCAGCCGTAAAGAGCATGGGAAAGATCAAGATATAGAGGATGGGCATACCTTTGCCAACAGCAGTAGCAGCAATGCCTAACAATCCTACCTCAGTTGCCGTGTCAAAACCCAGTCCAAACAGCACGCCCACTGGATACATCTTCCAACTCGCATCTACCATGCGCAACAATGGACGAAAAAATCGACCCATGATCCCACGCTGGTTCAAAAACTCATCGAGCGTTTGTTCGCTATACTCTTCACCACGCCTTACTTTCTGGAATGCCTGGAAAATCTCCCACAACACAAGACCATTGATGAGGGCGATCACAAACAGAAAAGTTGCGGATACCGATAAACCAATCAACCCACCTGCGTTTTTCAAAGCAGGAATACTGCCCTGAATAAAGGTTGCGGCAAGAGCGATAGCTACAGATAAAGCTACCACAACCGTGGAATGACCAAGCGAGAAGAAAAATCCGACGCCAATAGGTCGTTTGTTTTCCTGCATCAACTTGCGTGTCACGTTATCAATCGCGGAAATATGATCTGCATCAACAGAATGACGGAGCCCAAAAGTATAGGCTAAAAGTGCTGTTCCCAGGAGTTCGGGATATCGCACACCAAAACCTGCAAATGCAAAGACCCATGCAAGAATGTTAAAAGCGATGAGAAACACATAGATACCTATGATTTTGTTACGTAACTCGCTTGGGCTATCATTGAAGACGCGAGTAATGGCTGAAATACCAAAGCTATTAGCTCTACTACTCATGGAACCTCCTGAACATACTAAGCAGCACGAATTGAAAACGGGTGGGAATTATTCTACTAACGAAGAAACAGGCTGCATTATTTTGCGCTACGGGGATGACGTGTATATAGGATTAATTTGGCAGAAAACACGTGTGTTTTCTTTAGAGAGTATACCAGCAAAAATACGTAATTGCAAATTTTTATCATTTGCTTCTATTTAGTGCCAAACTTCTCGGTGGTATACTGCTAGCAAATCATATATCTATTCTTGAAAGGTACGTCTATGTCGGAACCCATTCGTATTCTCGCCGTTGATATTGGTACAGGAACACAGGATATCTTACTTTTCGAGAGCGGAAAAACGATAGAGAACTGTTTCAAGATGGTTATGCCCTCACCAACGGTTATTGTTGCTAACCGCGTAAAGCAAGCGACGAAGCAGGGACAACCTATTGTCCTTACGGGTGTAACAATGGGTGGTGGTCCTTCACACTGGGCAACGCGCGATCATGCGCTTGCCGGTTATGCTGTTGCTGTTACGCCTGAAGCGGGACGCACGTTCGATGACGATCTCACAATGGTTGAGCGAATGGGCTTCGAGATTATTGATGACGATGAGGCAATACAGCGTATCACGCATCCTGATGTTGTCCATATTGAACTACAGGACTTTGACGCGCAAGCGATCACAACCGCATTCAACGCCTTTGATATCAGTCCGCGTGTTGATGCACTCGCACTTGCAGCATTTGATCATGGGGCCGCCCCACCTGATATCAGTGATCGGCGTTTTCGTTTTGATTTTCTTGCAAAAACGGTGCACGCAAATCCTACTCCAAGTGCCTTTGCCTATTCCATAGAGGATATTCCGGTTGAGCTAACACGACTACAAGCTCTAGCAAAGAGTGTGAAACACTATCTGGAGCTTACGCACTCGGATACTCATACACCATTGTTTCTAATGGATACGGGGTCAGCAGCCGTCCTTGGTTCACTAGAAGACCCGCTTGTACGCAAGCAGCAGGAGAGCCTCTTATGCAATATTGGAAATTTTCACACCCTTGCATTTCACCTTGTGCAAGGACGTATTGCAGGTATTTTTGAACATCATACAGGAGAAATCAGCAAGACAAGGTTGGAAGAACTACTTGTCAAACTGGCACAAGGAACGCTCTCAAATGAAGAGGTATTTGCAGATAGTGGTCACGGAGCACTTATTGTGCAAAAATCTTCATCACACACTCATACGTTGCCTTTTCTGTCAGTAACTGGGCCTCGACGAGAACTCTTACGCGGTTCACAACTTCATCCCTATGAAGCGGTTCCGCACGGCGATATGATGTTGGCAGGGTGTTACGGTCTCTTGCGCGCTCTTGCCAACCATGAGCCGCGCTTGGCACCTGCAATTGAACCATCGCTCTTATAGATGTTGTAGCATTTTTAGCAAGTCTAGAAAGAAGAATAAAATATGGCTGGATATATCGTACTTGAGGGCGGGGCCGAGTTTGGTGGAAAAATGGTGGAACCAGACCAACAAGCTCTAAAACTGGCAGGTGGCCCATCGGCTCGTATCAGTATTATCCCAACGGCTGCCGCACCGGATAACAACCATCAACGTGCAGGAAGAAATGGTGTGAATTGGTTCGCACGTCTCGGTGCTGCTCATGTTGAAGCACTGCCCCTTGTAGATAAAGCGTCAGCAAATAATGCGAGTATTGTAACTGCTATTCGTCAGTCTCAACTCATCTATCTCTTGGGTGGCTTCACAGGATATCTTGGTCAAACCCTCGCGGGCAGTGATAGCTGGAAGGCTATGCTTGCTGCATACGAGAGTGGGGCAGTGATAGCTGGTAGTAGTGCTGGCGCAATGGTCTTATGCGAGTATTATTTTGATCCAAGTACAGGAAAAGTTGTTAATGGATTGGCATTAGTGCCAAATACCTGCGTTCTACCTCATCATAATACCTTTGGGAAAGGGTGGGTATCACGTTTAACACAACTGCTTCCCCAAGTAGTTCTCGTTGGTATTGACGAACACACAGGGATGATAGACGATGGAGAAGGAGATAAAAAGAGTACGTGGCATGTTTATGGACAAGGAGCGGTAACGCTCTATCGCCAGGGGAAGGCAGTAGTGTATAGAACAGGCGAGACATTCACGGATACCTTTGTGACATCGTGAATAAAGAATGAAAAATAAAAGTAATGAACAAATGCTCAGTCTATACGGTGCAGGTGATGTATTTTCAATGCGATCTGCAACGAGAGGCGTAACTCAGCGTCTTCAAGAGAACGTCCCAGAATTTCCTCGATGCGCTCTAAACGATAGATGAGAGAGTTACGATGAAAATGCATGGTGCGTGCCGTTTGACTAAGGTTGCCATTATATTGAAAATAGCACTCTAGCGTCTTGATGTACGTTCCATCATGACGTGCATCATAGTCAAGCAGAGGACCAAGCATCTCTTGATAGAACGTAGTAAGTTCACTTTGACCATCAAGGTAAAAGAGCAAACGATAGATACCAAGACGCGCAAAGGAATGAATTTTTCCTTCACCAAAGAGGCGACGCCCAATTTCTACCGCACGTTGTGCCTCACGAAATGACTGTGGAATACCCTGTACATGTGTTGTCATACGCCCAATACCGCACGAGAATAGAGGAAGGGCAGTATTGCCTCGGTTTTGCTGCAAGCGTGTAGAGAAGCGTTCTATACGTGAGACAAGCGTTTGCTCTTCCTCAGTCTCACCTTGTTGCTCTTCCTCAGCAAATGTGATAACTGGTACAAGGACAGTAATACGCTGTGCATCACTCATAACCCAGCATGTAGGCCACAGACGCACCATCTCCTCCCGAACACGACGCGCCCATAGTGCAAGCATTGCGTCTTCTTCGTTTGATGAGGCTTCAAAGAGTACAACGATTTGTGGAATTGTAAGATCATAACCGAGGTGGCGTACACGTGCGAGTATCTCTTCTGGCTGCTGATATTGCCCTTGTAGCACATTCATGAAGGCTTCTACATGATAGCGGCTCTCTACCTCGCTACGTTCACGCTCTCTGGCGAACTCTATGGAAAAAATAGGCGTAATGTGGTTGAGAACAAGGCGTTCTGAGTAATCAAAGGCACTTTCATCACCAATAAGTGAAAGATAGCCAACAATTTCATGTCGGATCAGAATAGGCTCAACCACGCGTGCCAGGCCATGACTACGTAGAAATTCGTCGGTCAAAGGATCAGAGAGAAGCAACGTTTTCGTAGCAGGTGGCGCGGATTGAAAACGTATATGTTGCTCGGCATCTTGCATAACCACCCATTTGCCACGACTGATCGCTAGATACTCGCAAACACCTGCGATACCCACACCTTGAATGCTTAACTGCATAAGTTGTTGAGACATCTCCGTCGCTTTGCGCTCAATCTCATCACGAAAACTTACGACAAAGGCAATAACTTCGCGTTCAATCTCTTCAATAGGTGCTAATGGAGGGAGCAAGAGAAGCGGAAGATGCAGATGATTGGCGAGCATGATCGCCTCTGTATCAAGCGTTTCAAGTGACTGTGCAGCGACAGCGACAGCTGCCACACCTTCTTTATGCAAACTTGCAAGTAAGTGTGGTAACGTCTCATTCAATCGCCGTAGTTTAGCGAGTGTGAGTAGGGCAAGTTCACCCCCTTGTATGCTATCAAACGCGGGAAGACGTGCTCGCATACTGCACGACCACGTGATTCGACGTTCTAACCCTTCTGCACCTGCAACTAACGCGGCATCGCGTGAAGCGAGCAGCGTTAGAACACTGCGTACAGAAGCAGATGATATAGGTGGTGAACTGCTCATAGCTCTCTTCGCTTACACGCGACATGCCGTTTTATCTGGTCCGTACTGATGCTGAGGGAGATACAGAAGTTGTTGCGTTCGCCTTGAGTGCCTTCTGCTTTTCTTCAAACTTCTTTTTGCCTTTAAGGTGCTTATGCCATGCTACACGTTTTGTCTTGTTCATCTCTATTGCCTTTCCTATTTTCAGAGCATTCATGAGAGTGCCCCACTACGTTTGTTGTACCCTATTCTTCGGGTTCGTTTGTATTCTCGAAATCAACTTCGGTCAGATCGTCACCCTCATCGCCGCCATCAAAGTACTCGTCATCGTTGCCTAACTCGTCGTCATCTTCGCCACGGTCATAACGTAGCATACTATCTTTGATGTATGCACGAATAGTATCGCCACTCCCTTGTGATGGGAAACTCACTTTGCCAAACATGCTTGGATGTTGATACTCTTCGCGCATGATAAGTCGAACCTGCTCATTGTCCTTCGCAAGAATAGCTGCGGCATACCGATTGCCGCCTTCCATAAAGGTAATCAAGCGATTTGCAAGTCTTGGCTCGACCTGTCCAATGTCTTCACCTGCGGTATTACGCACGAGCAGAGTATGACCGATACGCTGTAATTGTACACGGTCTCCAACGCCCACCGTCGCAAGGATAGCGGGTGCAGCGAGGTTCAACAAATCGGTGACGCCTGTTTTACCTGTTTCCTCAATAAAGAGTCGAGGATCGATGCGTTCCGCTACCACATGTGTCGGTGTCGGTGTTTCCTGAATCAGTGAAAGACGATCCAGGTTTTTCTTGGCAATGACGTTCTTCGGATTATATTTCAGCGTCTGCGAGTACGCCTGGCGCGCCTCTGAATACTGTCCTAGTTCGCTATGTGCCTTACCCAGCCGGTTCAAGGCTTCTTGCTCCTGAGGGAACAGACTCAAGATATTTTTGTTGGTAGTGACGGCCTCTTCCCATAGACCTTCCTGTGCCTGTTTTACAGCCAGATCGGTCCATTGTTTTTTTGTTCGTGTCTTTTCTTCAGCAGACTGCGTCATTCAACGCCCTCCATTTTATCGGAAATTCGGCATACGAGCCTTGTATGTATAGTTTGCCTATTATACCGCAACCATGCAACCCTGTAATGACCAGGGCGTAACGCGCTCAATGCGAACGCTTACAAGCTCCCCTGGCTGAATATTTCGAGTCATAGTTGTTTCTATGTGTTCAGGTTGTGGAAAGAAAACGAGTTTATTCGTGCGATTGCGACCACGCCAGCGTTGCAGTCCATGCGCAGAGTGTTCCTCTTCAACAAGCACCTCCTCAACTCTATTGAGATAGGACTGGTTAATCTCAAGTGCTATCTTTGTTTGCAGGTCCTCTACAGCATGCAAACGCCGTTTTTTCTCTGCCAATGGCACATCGTCTTCCCAACGGGCAGCTACTGTGCCAGGACGTACAGAATAGGCAGCAACATGCACAATATCGAAACGTACCTTTTCTATCAAATCCAACGTATGCTGAAATTCCTCTTCGGTTTCGCCACAAAAACCGACAATAACATCCGTCGAGAGCGAGATGCTAGGCCATAACTCACGTACACGATCTACACGCTCACAGTATTCAGCCAAGGAGTAGCCACGCTTCATACGCTTTAACATAGCGTCGTCGCCAGCTTGTACCGGAATATTAAGATGCTCACATACCTTTGGCAAATGCGCCATACGCTCAATTATGCTATCGGTCATATAGCGTGGGTACGAGGTCATAAAGCGAATACGCTCCAGACCCTCAATCTCGCTCAGATCGGTCATCAGGTCGGCAAGATTTGGCTTGTTGGGCAAGTCTAGGCCATACGACTCGACAGTTTGTCCAAGCAACGTCACTTCTTTTGCACCCTTTCTGACAAGGGAACGAGTCTCAGTGATGAGTTCATCAATCGGACGGCTACGCTCACGACCTCGACGATAGGGCACAATACAGTATGTACAGACCTTGTTACAGCCTAGTACAATAGGAAGCCACGCTGTCACGCTAGCTTGAACAGGCTCTATTTTCGTTGGATAGTGCGCGATACGTTCTCCTGGTTTCGGTGTGATTGCCATTGGCAACACACTCCGTCTACCCCCTCTCTCGAAAGAGGTAGCGTAAGTTGGCATTGCTGGATCCGTCGAGATAGGAAGATCATTGTCAGGGACGTATTCGATATCCAAACAACCTGCGCCAGAGATGGGAGTCCAACGTTCCTCAAGGAAACGAGGTAGAATGTCGGCTTGCTCGACCTTCATGAAGAGGTCAACATGCGGATAGCGTTTGCTAAGTTCATCAATAGTTTTCTGATTGCCAATCATGCATCCCATCAATGTTACAAGAAGGTCACTTCGCTCTTCTTTTGCACGTCGAAGCTTTGCAAGCAGATTGTGCGCTTTTTCTTCCGGTGCCTGTCGCACACTACATGTATTGAGAACCACGAGATTCGCCTGCTCCATGCTTGCCTCTTCCCAGCCAAGGTCATCGAGCATAGTCTGTACACGTTGTGAATCAGCTTGATTCATCTGACAGCCTACCGTCCAAATATGATATTTTCCACGTGCAATCGCTGTTGTGGTGGTCATGCGCAAGCCTCTCTTAGCATCTGTATGTTCTTGCAATGGGATAGAAAAATCGCTACCATCTCTAAGTCCGCTATTATACACTAAGCGAGGCATGTTGTCACGATATTTTTTGAGATGCTATAGGACATTCATCTAAATTTAATGCCAGAGATACTACACCTTAATTTATACGTCTAAGTAAGTAGTATTTTATGATAAGCTCTCCCTTATTATTTTGAGGGCTTCGCAAATATCACGCCTCCACAAAAAAATATGTATGAGAAGGATTGTTATTTGATGCGTTCTTTAAAAATCTTTGGTCTCAGTACTCTTGTAGTGCTTTGTGTTGCGCTGAGTGTCATCTGGGCGAGTCCGGCGTATTCAATGTGGGCGAGATCAGCCTCACCGTCACCAAAAACGACATCCATACCACGACAGACAAAGGCTATGGGTCCATATACGGTGAAGGGCAATGCTGTTTTGGGTGCAGATGGCAGACGTTATTATTTTCATGGTGTTGGACGTGACGGTTTAGAGTATAGTTGCTGGGGCGATGGACATTTTACGCAAAAAGAACTTGCCTACATAGGTTCAGGCGCCTCGACCAAAGCAGCAACCTATTGGGGTGCAAATACTGTTCGTTTACCCCTATCAGAAGGCTTCTGGCTCAAAGGACAACCATCTGCAAAATGTTCTGCCGCGCAATACCATCAATTAGTTAATCAAACTATCAAGGCATTGACAGCTTTGCATCTCAACGTTATGATTGACCTCCAATGGTCGGACGCAGGTGGTCAATCACTTGGTGCTGGCAGTGCGTGGGCCATGCCGGACGCAGATAGTGTTACGTTCTGGCAACAGGTAGCGACTGTGTACAAAGGCTATCCGAATGTGCTGTTCGAGCTATTTAACGAACCACACCCAGCACAGTGGTCATGTTGGAATGCGCCATGTACTATGACGAACGATTCATCGAATGCTCAAACAGTAACGTACCACAGTGTTGGTATACAAGCTCTTGTTAACGCAGTACGCGGTACTGGTGCTAAGAATCTAGCAATTGTTGGTGGTATGGCCTGGGGATTTGATCTCAGCCAGATTGCCCATTATACGCTAAAAGGATCGAATATCGTCTATGATACACATCCCTATCCCTATGGAGATAAACAACCACAGTTATGGGATGCAGCCTTTGGAAATGTGAGCACAACGTATCCAGTGATCTCTGCAGAAAGTGGAGAGTATGATTGTGGTACAAGCTACATGAGTAAGCTTCTCCCATACTTCGATGCTCATCAGATAGGTTGGGTTGCATGGGCATGGACGGTGCAAGGAGATGCATGTGGCTATCCACTACTGATTAAAGCTTATAATGGTGCTCCGTCACAACCAATGGGTCAGTACATCTATCAGCATCTTCAAAGCTACAAGTAAAAGATGGTCATAAAAGCCAGGGCACCCGCAAGGGGATGCCCCTCCCATATAACAAGGGCACATGGGACGCGAGTTCATGTATGGGAGGGGTATCCCCTTGCGGGTGCCCTGGCTTTTATTTCTTCCGTCTATCTTCAACACGTGCACTGGCGGTTTTTGACTCACCACCGCTGGCACGAGGTAAGCTATCAGCAGGTACAAGCTCTACTTTTGGTGAGTTACCTGTAATAGTTTTTACTGCTTCCGCCATCTCACGCCCTAGTGTATACGCATAGTCTGAATTGCTCAATAATGCCGAGTCCTTGACTTCGACCTTGAGATCGAAGGTATCCAGATTGTTACGTTTATCGACGATGATACGGAAGTTCGCACCAGTCTCAGGAAATCTTACAAGAGCGGCCTCAACCTGACTTGGAAAGACGATGAGTCCACGAATAGAAACAGCATCATCGCTACGGCCCTTGATTGCACCAATTTTGGGATGTGATCGTCCACAGGCACAGCGTTCCTCCCACCATGTACGTGAGAGATCGCGGCTACGATAGCGAATCATCGCGGTACCATCGGCAGAGAGCCACGTCCAGACCAGTTCACCGTCTTGCCTTTCCTCAACAGGTTCGCCCGTTTCGGGGTTGATGCACTCAACCAGAAACGCATCGGCCCATGCATGCATGCCATCGCGTACCTCACATTCGCAGGTCATACCGGGTCCAAGAAATTCTGTCATGCCAAACTCATCATATGCCGTAAAGTTGAAAAGTTCTTCCAGTTTTACACGCGTCTCCCAAGGCCACGGCTCGGCACCAAAAAGTCCTATTTTGAGTTTTGTATTCTTGAAGTTGACCCCTCGCTCACGTGCTTTACCCCCAACATAGAGGCCGACAGATGGAGTCATACATACAGCAGTGACACCAAAGTCGAGAATAAAATCGAGCATACGGTCATATTGGCGCGCATCTGACCCCATTGGAATCGCCATAACATCCATTGCCATTGCTCCATAGTGGAAGCCAAAGCCACCCGTAGCCATACCATAGCCATAACAATTCATTAACACATCACCCGGACGCATACCTGTCATCCATAATTCGCGTGCATTAAGGTCTGCCCAGTAATCAATGTCCTTTTTAGTCGCAAAAACAGGAACACTTTTACCCGTTGTACCACTCGTTGCATGAATTTCTAAGGCACCACCTGAACCACCAGGAGACACGAAAGCCATACCATAAGGATAGGCGTCCCGCACTGTCTTTTTTTCCAGAAAGGGCAACTTACAAATATCCGCCAGCGTTTGAATATCGGAGGGCTTTACCCCCGCTTGGTCATATAAGTTACGATAAAACTGATTTTGATTGTATGCTCGCTCTACAATCGCTTGCAATCGCTGCAACTGTAGAGCCTGTAGTTTGCTTTTAGAGAGGGCTTCTATCTCTTCATTAAAAAATTTACGATTCCTCATACGAGTAACGAGTTCCTCCAAATTTGTACAAAATAATGTGCACCAATACATCCATGTGTGTGACGCATATACCCTATCATACTATAGCTGTCGAGATTTTAGGGGATGGACGACAAAAAGTGATATGCTGAGGGAAAGAAAAGCAACAAGGAGTATATAGACGTTATGGTACAAAAAAGTGGAGCGGTACAGGCCGTTATTTGGGACCTCGATGGTGTTGTTATCGACAGTGAAGAGGATCATAAGAAAGCATGGCAACGTTTGGCACACGAGACTGGCAAGGAGTTTAGCGACGAGCAGTTCGCCGCAACCTTCGGTTGGCGTAACGATGCTATCGTACCAACGGTATGGGGTACGGTATCGAGAGAAGAGTTACAAGAACTCGCGGACCGTAAAGAAGCGTATTACCGGAATTATATGCGTCAAACAGTATCGTTTTTACCGGGCGCACAAGAATTGATGAGTGCGTTGCATAAAGCTGGTTATCCACAAGCGATAGGCTCATCGGCTCCTATCGCAAATATTGAACTTGTAACAGAGGTACTGGGACTGAAACGCTATATTAATGCATTTGTTTCTGGTGAGACTGTACCGCACGGCAAGCCCGCACCAGATATATTTCTTAAGGCGGCAAAAGAGCTAGCTATTGAGCCGAAACAGTGTCTTGTGATTGAGGATGCGGTTGCTGGTGTTGCTGCCGCGCGTGCTGGCGGCATGTATAGTATTGCCGTTGCCTATGGGCGTGTGTTACCAGGATTACAGATAGCGACGTTGGTAGTCAGAGACCTGACCGAGGTTAATCTGAAGCGTATCCAAGGTCTTACTTGACAAGCAGGGGTATCAATGGCACAATACGTTCCACATGGAGGTGTAGGGACTCCGGTGGGTCTCACCGTCTTCAAAACGGCTGGGGGGTCGCTCAGCGCGGTCCTCGGTGGGTTCGACTCCCATACACTTCTGCCTCCATTCTCATACAATTGCTGTGCCATCTACTATAAGCGTGGAATTAATGTGAATTCTCTTACTAGCGTAGAATAAACTCCGCGAAATCTGGACTGAACCCGTGAGATGGCTTCCCTCTCAAAGTCAAACAGCGCATTCCTTGAAGGATGGTAGCCCCCTGTCAAGTCACATTTTTTATAACACCCCAAACGTCCTAGAAAAACGAGTGTAAGAATATCCCCGTTGAGTACGTTTTCCATGAAGCATGAGTTGCTTATTCGTCGGTCCGAGGGACCAGACCAGACTCAAAGAGCGAAAGGAACTGGTCCGCAATGGCTTCAGGTTGAAGTTCACCTTCTTCTTGATACCAATGGGCCAACCAGTTAAAGGACCCAAACAGCGTGAAGGTAACCATTTTCGGGTTGCAGGGTGCAATTGATCCGTCTGTGATGCCCTCCTCGATGATCCGGCGCACGGCTAGATCAATACTCGCACGGGCAGTACGAAGCACGTGCCGATTCTCTTGTGTTAGTGGCTCGTCTCCCGCGAGAATCAGGCATGTGCCAAAATCCTGAACAATAATGCTCGCATAGCTTTTAAAAAAATGACGCACTTTTTCCAGTCCTGTTGTTCCCTGTGCCTGTGCCATCGCTAGAGCTTCTTGAGCCTGCTCTAGCCCTACTCTACTACACTCAAACAGAATATCGTCCTTACTTTTTATATATAAGTAGAGGGCTGGTTTCGAGACCCCAAGCTTCTGAGCCAAATCGTCAAGTGTTGTCTGATGAAAGCCTATTTCATTAAACGTGCGTGCTGCCGTTCTCAAAAGTGCCTGACGTTTGAGCCGATGCTGCTCTTCTTTTCCTTGAACATCTGTAGACCAACGTGCCATGAGTAGTGACTATCCCCTTTCCTCTTTCCTCCTATGCGTGACATAGGAGGAAGGTTCTCCCTCAACGTTTCGTGTCTCTTGTCTGTTTCTGCGTACATCTTTGTACACCTCCCTCATAACTATATGCTATCTCTTGACTTTTTACAAATCGCAAGTTACACTTGTTACCAGTGAGTAACATTTATTTACTTTTAGTATTTCCCTTTTCTGATCTTCCTGAGAAGCTAATAGTAAGTCGTTGAAGACCGGAGGAACGCAAAGGAGCGGCGAGATGAACAACCACGTGTGTGTCGTCGGGGTTGGTATGACCCCGTTCGTGAAGCCTGGAGCCAACGAACCCTATACGATGATGGGTGTCCAAGCGGTCAAAGACGCATTAGAAGATGCAAGGGTAGACTATACGCTTGTACAGCAGGCATATGTTGGATATGTCTATGGCGATAGCACCTGTGGTCAAGCAGTTCTCTACGGCCTTGGCATGACTGGAATTCCTGTCTTGAACGTCAATAATAATTGCTCAACCGGATCAAGTGCGCTCTATCTTGCTCGTCAAGCCGTTGAAGCTGGCATCGCTGATTGTGTCCTGGCACTGGGCTTTGAGCAAATGGTGCCAGGAGCACTTTCCAATGTCTATCATGACCGTCCAGCACCACTTGCCTCATTTTTAGAGATCGCTCATGACGTTCAGGGTAGTTCAAAGGCTCCTATGGCGGCCCAACTCTTTGGCGGAGCAGGCGATGAGTATCAAGTCAAGTACGGGACGAAAAACGAGACATTTGCGAAAATTACCGTGAAGGCTCGTCGGCACGCGGAGCATAATAAACGGGCTATTTTCCGTACCCAGCTGACTGTAGAAGAAGTCCTGGCATCCCCTCAAATTTATGGCATGTTGACCCGGCTGCAATGTTGCCCTCCGACATGTGGTGCAGCGGCAGCCATTGTCTGTTCCGCGTCCTTTGCTCGCCAACATGGTCTCAACGACTCTATCGTCATTGCAGGTCAGGCCATGACCACTGATCTTCCCTCAACGTTTACTGAGCACAGCATGACAAAGATGGTGGGATATGATATGACGGCACTTGCCACACGTCAGGTCTACGATCAGGCGGGCATCGGACCAGACGAATTGGATGTCGTTGAGTTACACGACTGTTTTACCTCCAATGAGTTGCTCTCCTACGAGGCACTCGGACTCACACCCGAAGGGACAGCCGAGCAGTTCATTTGTGATGGTCAGAATACCTACGGTGGAAGGGTGGTGACGAATCCATCGGGTGGGTTGCTCTCGAAAGGACATCCACTTGGCGCGACTGGGCTTGGGCAATGCGCTGAATTGGTGTGGCAGTTGCGTGGGCAGGCAGGTGTCCGTCAGGTTGAGGGAGCCAAGATAGCTCTACAGCACAATATTGGGCTGGGAGGTGCCTGCGTCGTGACCCTCTATCAGCGCGTCTGATTAGGCTCTGTGACGTTTTTCGTGAGGAAAACGTATGGACCAAGCCGAACCACGTATGCTGATCACGTGGAAAAAATGCATCTGCCGTTACCATGAGAGATGGGGAGATCACATATGCTCGATAAGCAGGTCATTGGTTGGACGTCACCCGCTTCAACCGTCGAAGTAGAAAAGGGTCGTGTACGCTTTTTCACACACGCTATTGGCGAAACCAATCCGCTGTATAGCGATGAGGAGATTGCACGTGCGCAAGGCTATCGTTCGATACCCATACTCCCAACTTTTCTTTTCTGCCTGGAGATGGAAAACTCCAGTTCTTCTCGCATCCTTGAAATCCTCAACGTTGGTATGGATCGCATCCTTCATGGTGAGCAGTTCTTTCGTTACCATCGGGCTGTGTGTGCTGGCGATTGTATCACGTTCCAATCCAAGGTAAGCGATATCTACTCTCACAAGGGGGGGACACTGGAATTTATCGTGCTGGAGAGTACTGCAACCAATCAGGATGGCGTTCTGGTTGGAGAAATGCGCAGTAGCATTATTGTCCGCCAGTGAGAAAGTGAGTAGAACAGCTTGGAGACACCCGTTTTTGAAGCACTTCACGAGGGCGACTCTCTCCCACCATTCGTCACAGGGCCGATCTCTCGTCAAACACTTGCCCTATACGCGGGAGCTTCGGGTGATCACAATCCGATGCATATTGATACTGACTTCGCGAAACAATCGGGCATGGACGACGTTTTTGCGCATGGTATGTTGAGCATGGCGTATTTAGGGAGGCTCCTCACGAATTGGGTGCCCCAAACGGCTTTGCGTGAATTTAGTACCCGCTTCTCGGCAATTACTCATGTGGGCGATCAACTCACCTGTCAGGGCATTGTGACGGAAACGTTTGAGCGTGCCGACGAACATTGTATTCGTCTCCGCCTAACGGCAACCAATCAGCAGGGAGAGATTAAACTTCAGGGTGAAGCAGTAGTCGCATTTGTCTGACGACGATACGCCTCAATAGTGTGTGTCGTACAAGAAAGAAGAACAGAACTATGCCCAAACTTGATGGCAAAGTTGCCCTTATTTCTGGTTCCGGGCGCGGCATCGGACGCGCTCTTGCGCTCAAACTTGCACATGAAGGTGCGCGAGTCGTCATCAATGACCTGGACGCAGACCCGGCTCAAGCGGTGATCGAAGAAATTCACGGCTTTGGAGGGGAAGCGGTGACGTGTACAGGAGATGTGACAGCACCTGATTTTGGCAACCGCTTTGTCAAAACGGCCCTCGACAGCTTTGGCACCCTCGATATCATCGTGAATAACGCAGGCTACACGTGGGATAGTGTCATACAGAAAATGAGTGATGAACAGTTTGAGGCGATGGTTCAGGTTCATCTGATGGCACCATTTCGCATTCTGCGAGCAGCGTCGGAGTCTCTTCGGGCCGCAGCGAAACAAGAGGCAGCGGAAGGCCGAGAGGTCGTTCGCAAAGTCGTCAATATTTCCTCGGTTGCTGGTCTCTATGGCAATGCGGGACAAATCAATTACTCGACTGCGAAGGCGGGCATTGTAGGCATGACACGCACACTATGCAAAGAATGGGGACGCTACAAAGTCACGGTCAACTGTGTTGCCTTTGGCTACATCAAAACACGTTTGACGCAACCGATTACTACACAACAAGCAACTATCGATGTGGCCGGGCGGGATATCCAGGTCGGGGTGCAATCGAGTATGCTCAACACCTTTGAGCAGCTGATTCCTTTCGGACGTGCAGGTGAACCAGAAGAAGCGGCTGATGCCGTCTACCTTTTCTGTTCCCCGGAGTCGAATTACATCAGTGGTCAAGTAATCGTCTGCGGCGGTGGATTGTTAATGTAGACGTTGAAGACGACCACAGTGTGCTAAGGAGCAAGAGAACGATGCAGAGAACGTTGTTGACCGAGGAACATTCCCTGTTCCGCGATACCTTCCGGCATTTCGTCTCTGTAATTGCATGGGGGATATGGCTACATGCTCGAATATCCCATTGCTCATGCATATCTTGATGCCCGTGCACAAAGTATTTATGCAGGCACGAACGAGATTATGAAGGAGATTATCGGACGCTCAATAGGCGTCTAGGAGGAGCCTTTTTATGGACCTACTCTTGAATTTGAGGCGTACGGTGAACAATTTCCCCGACGCGCCAGCGATTATCGACGGCAGTGTTCGCATGAACTGGCGCGAATACGACTTGGAAACACGCCATGTGGCAGCTGGACTCGTTGCACTTGGTGCGCGACCAAGCGACCGTATTGCTATCCTGGCACTCAATAGCTATCGCTATGCGATTCTTTATTATGCCGTAATACGCATAGGTGCCATTTTGGTCCCACTGAACACACGTTTTTCCCCCGCTGAACATGTGTATACGCTCAATGACAGTGGTGCTCTCATTCTCATCGTTGATGACACCTTTCTTCCGGTGATCGAAACTCTTGCCCCTCAGTTGCACACCGTACAGCAGTTTCTGCATATGGGGAACGACTCTGCCCCACAGGAGATGCAGGCGTATCAGACAGTTCTTGCTACCGGAAGGAACCAGACGACGTATAACGATGTCCAGCCTGATGAGGATGATGTCATCGGATTGTTCTACACCGGTGGCACAACTGGAAATCCCAAAGGGGTGATGCTAACACACAAAAATCTGATGACAAATCACCTGCAAATCCTTGCCACTTGCCCATTTCCTACTCCGCTGAATCACCTGCATGTGGCTCCTATGTTCCACTTAGCCGATGGAGTCTTCGTCTTCATGGTCACGTTGCTCGGCGGCTGTCATACGATCCTGCCGACCTTTGATCCTATCACCGTCCTAGAAACGATCCAACGTGAGCGTATCACGCACATCATGTTGGTCCCGACCATGATAAATATGATGGTTCAGGTATCCACTATTGAGGACTACGATCTGAGCAGCCTCCAACGGATCATCTATGGTGCCTCCTCTATTCCGCTCGAAGTTCTCAAGAAAGCAATGAACGTTTTCCCCTGTGAGTTTATCCAGGCATATGGCATGACAGAGGTGAGTCCTATTCTGACGCTCCTCTTAGGGGAGGAGCATCGCAAGGCAGTAAGTGCTGCATCAGGCTCACCAGAAGCACGCCGCTTGTTGAGTGCCGGTCAGCCGATTGTGGGGGTTGATGTGCGGATCGTTGATGAACAGGGTCAGGAAGTAGCGGTAGGGGAGATCGGGGAGGTCGTGGCGCGTGGCCCCAACGTGATGAAAGGCTACTGGAATCAGGCAGCAGAGACGGTCGTTGGTCTACGCGATGGCTGGCTGCATACAGGAGACCTGGCATCGCGCGATGATCACGCCTTTTTCTACATCGTGGATCGCAAAAAGGATATGATCATTTCGGGAGCCGAAAATATCTATTCCGCGGAAGTCGAGAATGCCCTCTACATGCATCCTGCGGTCTTGGAAGCGGCCGTCATCGGGGTGCCTGATCCGAAGTGGGGCGAACGAGTTCACGCAGTCGTTGCGTTGAAACCCGGTCATCAGGCCACGGCGGAGGAACTGATTGGAACCTGCCGGGAAAGAATTGCTGGCTATAAGGTGCCTCGTTCCATCGAACTGACGGATGTCCTTCCCAAAAGCGGGGCGGGAAAAATTCTCAAGCGAACACTTCGAGAGAAATACTGGCAAGGTCATTCACGCCAGATCAACTAATCGGTCTAACGACCTAGCTATGTGAATTGCTTATCAAGATCAGATGAGAAGAAGACGGAGAACAGGCATGAACATTGTGATTGAGAAGAACATCATGGTTCCTATGCGCGATGGGGTCAAGCTTGCAACCGATGTCTATCGTCCGGCAGAAGGAGGACCTGTTCCGGTTCTCCTCGCACGGTTACCCTACAACAAAGACCTGCCATCGATGATGCAGAGAGTCTTTGATGCCCCGCGAGCGGTTCAGTCAGGCTACGCTGTCGTCATGCAGGACTGCCGGGGACGTTTTGGCTCGGAGGGCGAGTTCACTCCCTTGTTCAATGAAGCACATGATGGGGTTGATACGGTCACGTGGATTACGCAACAGCCCTGGTCCAGCGATCAAATTGGGACGGTGGGACGGTCCTACCATGGGTTCACTCAGTGGCTTCTCGCCAGGGAGCATCCAGAAGCTCTCCGGGCGATGGCACCTGTCTTCGCCACGTCAGACTATTATCAGACGCCATTGCATTATCAAGGCGGAGTGTTCTCGCTTGGGACGACGATCTTCTAGTCCGTGACAATGGCACTTGAGGAATTGCTACGACAACTGCGACAGGGCAAGGCCAGCATGCAACAGATGGAGACGCTCATGCAGATGGTGAGTAATCTCCCTCTCGTCGATATGCCTCTGCTGCGCGACTTCGCTCCCTACTATTTCGAGTGGCTCGCTCATCCGAACTATGATGACTACTGGCGGAGTATTGCTCACAAGGAATACTACCAGCAGATGACCGTGCCAGCACTCAACATCGGTGGCTGGTATGACGTTTTGCTGGGGGGAACTCTAGAGAGCTACACTGGCATGAAGCAGCACGGCGGTAATACGATGGCGCGGCAGCACCAGAGGCTCCTGATCGGTCCCTGGTCACATGGTGCGATGACCGGCATCTTCCCAGAACGCGACTATGGCATACTGGCGAGCGAGGATGCAATTGATCTCGTCGGGACTCAACTGCGCTGGTTCAACCACTGGCTCAAGGGCGAAGACAATGGCGTGGAGCAGGACAAGCCAGTGAAACTCTTTGTGATGGGGTTGGATCAATGGCGTGAGGAAGACGACTGGCCGCTGCCCGATACACAGTACCGTCCCTACTACCTGCACAGTGCTGGACATGCCAATACTACATCTGACGATGGGACACTCTCGACTGAGGCACCCACAGACGAGGCTGAAGATGTGTATCTCTACGACCCGCGCCACCCCGTTCCGACCGTGGGTGGTGCCATTCTCCTGTCTGTTGCCATAGGCATCGACCAGGGACCACGCGATCAGCGTAGTGTGGAAGCACGCGAAGATGTGCTTTGCTATTCCTCCCCTCTCCTTGAGAAGTCAGTAGAGGTGACAGGCCCCATTGAACTGGTGTTGTATGTCTCCTCGTCGGCACGCGATACAGACTTTACGGGCAAACTCGTCGATGTCTACCCCGATGGTCGTACCGAAATCCTCACGGATGGCATCCTACGTGCTCGTTATCGTGAGTCGTTCTCTGAGCCAAAACTGGCCGAGAAAAACGTCCGGTCATCGGTTGTTCGTCTGGCGCCGACCGTTCATGGACCGCTCGATATCTCGGCGGCCTTTATGCCAACATTTATTCGTATCGCTCGCGAAAAGGGTGTCTCGGCCTACATTGGTGAGGGAGCCAATCGCTAGCCTGCCGTGCATGAACGCGACGCAGCATCCCTGTTTCGTTTAGCACTTGAAGCTGCACCAGCTGGCACCCGACTGCATAGTGTCGCTGATCAAGGCATCGCCTTTAAAGACATCGCCGAGACGATTGGACACCAACTGAACGTACCAGTAACCAGCATTTCTGCACAGGATGCTCCCGAACACTTTCGCCATCTGAGCACTTTTGCGGCACTTGATAATCCGGCATCGAGTGCCATCACCCAGGCGACGCTGAATTGGCATCCTGCCCACCCAAGTCTTATTGAAGACCTTCGTGAAGGCGAGTACTTCAAAGTGTAGCAATCAAACATGTTAGAACGGGGCTTATAGCCCCGTCCTAACATTGCCAATGATGGTCAGCCACGATTTCTAGATTGTTCAGTTCAAAGTCAAAGATTTGCCTTCGTGTCTGAGGTTGTCCCTGTGTATCCTCCTTTCGAGAGAGGACCATTTGCTTCCTTCGCGTAAAAATATCAAAACGTCGAGGGGCGGCTCGACGTTCGTACAATCAAGGGCGTTGCTATTTCTAAGCGCAGCGGTTTCCGCGCGGATTCGACGCTTTCACCACGGTAAGTAGAGGTATATTTCCACTTTGTTTGACCGTCATCAAAAGAATAAGGTGTCTCTATCAAGGATAAAAGCAGAGTAATAGCAACTTGCCCCATCTCGTAAAATGGTTGTCGCACCGTAGAAAGGGGAATGTGCATATGTGCCGAAGAGGGTAGATCATCGAAACCGACGAGAGCAATATCTTCTGGTAGACGTAATCCATACTCTCTAGCGGCCGTCATCACTCCATACGCCGTATAGTCACTTGCAGCGAAAATAGCAGTAGGCCGCTCAGGTAAATCAAAGAGAATCTTCGCACCCACCTGACCACTAGCGGGCTTAAAATCTCCTGGAACAACGAGTGTAGAATCAACAGACAATCCAGCTTCTTCCAATGCTTCACAGTAGCCTTGAAAACGATCCCGAGAAACTTGATAGTTGAGTGGCCCTTGAATATGAGCAATGCGGCGATGTCCCATTTGGAGAAGGTGATGGGTCGCTTCATACGCTCCCAAGCGGTTGTTGATCGTGATCCAAGGGACGTTTTCCGGTGGCACTTCCTGATCGTCAAGAAGGACAACAGGGAATTCTGGACTATGCAACGTGGCGAGGTATCGAGATGTCGGGCCAGGAAAAATAGCAAGCAGACCAGAAGTCAGTTTTGTTTCCAGAATGCGATGAATCACTTCACTCCGAACTTCTTCGTGATAAATATCGCTGATACTATAGAGGAGAAGCTCATACTGTGTCTGCTCTATCGTTTCAGCAACACCACGCATAATGTCTGGGATGAGAGGCCAAGTGAAAGAAGGAATCAAAAGAGCAATCAATCGACTATGACCACCCGCTAAACTAGATGCGGCAAAGTTAGGTGTATATCCTTGCTCCTCTATGATGCGCAGAATCCGCTCTCGTGTCGTGGGGTCTACGTCCGGCTTCTGGTTTAAGACACGCGAAACCGTAGCTTTAGATACGCCAGCTAGCCGAGCGATGTCCTGGATCGTAGATTTTTCTGTCATGAACTTCTTTTCCAAATGCGTTACTTCTTCTCAGGAAGGTGGACGCGTAAGGTGCTGGTAAGACGAATGTCTCGTGAGGAGGCTCCCACATACACCTGATAGTCACCACTCGCAATCTCCCAACCATTCATGCTAATGCTCCAATAGGACAGGGGACGCAATGTGGAGTTCGGGTCTAGCGTCACACTCACCTCCTTGGCTTCCCCCGGCTTCAGTTCGACCTTCACCCAACCCACCAATCGTTTGGGTGGCTCATCTGTACCTGCAGGTAAGCCAAGATAGACCTGTGCAGTCTCAGTACCCTCACGTGATCCGCTATTGATGATAGTGAAACTTACACGAATGGGCTTCGTGCCGTCGGTCATCTTGGGTTCCACCTGAATCTGAGCATACGTGAAACTTGTGTAGGAAAGCCCATATCCGAACGGAAAGAGCGGCTCCAACCCAAACAGATCGTAGCCCCGGTAGCCGACACCAAGCCCCTCGCTGAAACGAGCGACGAGTTCTGTCTTGGAGTACTGCTCTAGCGAGGAAATCGGAGTATCACTGTTGCTACGTGGGAAAGTAATCGGCAGCTTCCCTGATGGGGTGACATCGCCGAAAAGAACGCTAGCGAGGGCGTTACCCTGCTCCTGACCACCATACCAGCTCTCTAACACAACCGGAACGCGATCAAGCCACGGCATCAAGGCTGGACCACCAGTAGCAAGCACCACGATGGTATGTGGATTGACGACAGCAACAGCATCAATGAGTAAATCCTGCTCGTTGGACAACAGAAGACCTGGCAAGTCGGCATGCTCGTTACGGTAGTCGCGCACGACGACGACTGCTATATCCGACCGTTTGGCGAGTGCTACCGCCTCTTGCATCGCCAACGGTATCGCGTCCGCTGGGTGTTCCCAGCCGAGGCGTATCTTGCTACCAACCATACCAACAGTCGAAGGATCTCCGGGAATGGGAGTTCGCTGCTCCGGTCGATCAGCCATATAGTCGATTCGCAACGCATGCGGTTGAGCAACGGCTAAGTGCAACGTCACCGACTGGACTTCCAGCGTCACCCCAGGATTGTCGATGAGCAGCACGTCATCAAGATACAAACGCGCTGTCCCTAAATGAGTAAGTGATAGCGTGTAGTCGCCAGTTGCTGGCACAGTGAGATGGCCCGTCCAGCGCACCGAGATGGCGTTGTTGAGATCCTTTGGTGTTGGTGACAGCGAGGATGCTGTCATGCTACTATAGTTGAAGAAGCCGAGGTTGAGGTTCACCTGCCAATCTGTGCGAACGAGTCTCGGTTCGCCTTCAAAACGAGTATTTGTCCAGTATTCGGCGTGCAGCCCGTGAACTTCGGAACCAGAGTCGGTCGATGTGAGAACTGAGGACGGCACTGCTGGTGCACCAGGGAGCAAATCGGCTGCTGATGCTGGGTCTACGCCCCCCACATACTCCACCTGGATACCCTCACCCGCACGTCGCCGAATGCCCTCCAACATGCTTACGACAAACATCGGCTTGACGAAGGCACTTCCCCCACCTGAGATGTATCTATCTGCATCTGCACCAATGACGGCAACCGACCGTACTTTGCGACTTGACAGAGGCAACAGTTCTTCAGCATTCTTCAGCAGAACGATGGCGCGACTAGCAGTCTCGCATGCGAACGTGCTGTGCTCCTGTACAGGCAACGAGCTGATCTGGACGGGATGCTCGAAGAGTCCGTGTGCAAACATGGTGCGCAAGACACGCCTCACCTTCTCATCAAGTGTGGTTATGCTCACCTGATTGGTCTGAATCGCCTCCAGCAGGTGGTCGCCAAAAAATTTCGCACCAGGCATCTCCTGGTCTAGCCCAGCGTTGGCAGCCTCCACTGTACTATGGGTCGCCTCGTAGTCGCTCATCACCCAGCCTGTAAAGGCTAGCTGGTGCTTGAGTATGTCAATGAGTAAGTGACGGTTTTCGCAGGAATAGACACCGTTCACTTTGTTAAACGCGCCCATGACCGCACCAACCTGCCCATACTCCACGGCCATCTGGAAAGGTCGCGTGTAAATCTCCTGTAGTGTACGCTCGTCGATGTGTGCATCTACCCAGAATCGGTTCTCCTCCTGAGCGTTCAGATGATAGTGTTTGGCCGTGGCAACGACGGAGTGACTTTGAACACCCTGAATATAGCCAGCAGCTAACTGTCCAGTCAACAGTGGGTCTTCTCCCAACGCCTCGAATAGCCGCCCGAACACTGGTAGACGGGCGATATCTAGCCCCGGACCCAGCAAGACATTATGCCCTGTTGCCCATGCCTCGCTGCCAAGTACGTCACCATACTGCTCAGCTAGTGCCACATCCCATGTCGCCGCAAGCCCAATTGGCGCGGGCAGTGCTGTGGCCTTCCCCTCATTCACGTCCTGTCTGCTAACACGGATGCCAGTCGGGCCGTCGGCCATCGTCAATGCGGGAATCCCGAGCCGAGCAATGGGTGCGCAGTAGAAGCCATAGGGAGCAGGGGACTCTCCATGAACCATAGCGACCTTCTCCTCCAGCGTCATCTGTGCGAGTAGGAGCGTGGCCCGTTCATTCGGGGACAATGACGTGTTCAGCCACGGCCGCACATATGCTGAAGCTGGTGAATCTGTACTCCTGTTTTCCATCATCTTCCTTCTTTTCGATACTGCACATTAGATGTATGGAGTGACATCCTCCCTCCATCTTCAGCCTCAAGCGTGCCAGAATGTGGCACAGGCACTACAAAGCATTGCTCAGGTGGAAGGGAGCACTGAGGTGCTCCCTTCCACCTGAGCAATGCTTTGTAGTAATCAACCTTTGACACTGCCAGCTCCCAGTCCACCACGCCAGAAGCGCTGCAAGATGATACAGCCAATAAGCAGTGGGATCGAGGAGACCAAGGCTCCGGTCACGATCAGGTTATAGATTGTCTGCGAATTGGCACCCGCATTGGCACCAGTCACATTCCAGCTCTGCAAACCCACCGTCACTGGAAAGAGACTGGGGTCACTGAACATGACCAATGGCAGAAAGTAGTTCGTCCAGATGCCTACGAAGCCAAAGAGTAAGACCGTGACCAAGGCGGGCGTCATCAGGTAGAGCGCAATCCGAAAGGTGTGAAACTCGTTAGCCCCATCAATGCGTGCCGCCTCCAACAGTTCATCGGGAACCGAGGAGGCTGCATAGATGCGCGCCAGATAGACGCCAAACGGATTGACCAAACTGGGCAACAGCACCGCCCAAACGGTGTTGGTGAGTCCCACGCTACTCATCATTAGGTACAGGGGGAGAGCTAGGGTCGTCGCAGGCACTAGGATGGCTCCTAAGATCACCGAGAAGACCAGGCTCCGCCCACGGAAGACATATTTGGCGAGTGCATAGCCAGCCATGGCTGCCAGAAAGGTTCCCACTACACTACCTACTCCGGCGTACAGCAGCGTATTGAGCAACCAACGTCCAAAGATGCCGTTGTTGTAGGTAAAGAGTTCCGAGAGATTAGTGAACAGATTGAAGTTGGGCGCGAACCACAGCCCAAAGGTACCGAACAAATCAGCCTGACTCTTGGTCGCTGAGATGACCAACCACAAAAAGGGAATCAGAAAGTAGAGCGTGAAGATGAGTAGGATGGTCATTGCCCCAACGCTGGCTAGGTTGAAGCGACGGCGATGCTCCTGTCTGGGAACCGCAAGTTCCTGCACAGTTGACAGAGGGACGGAAGCAGTTTGTTGACTCATGACGGTTACACTCCTGCCTGTCGTTGCGTGACACGCAAAACGCTAAACGAGAAGATACACGTGATGATCGCCAACACGACCGAAAGGGCAGCGGCATAGAAGTAATTGTTGTTGCTAAAGGCCGTGGTGTACGAATAGAAGACCGGCGTGTACGACGTGGAGATGTTGTTGGAGATCGCCGAGAGCACCTGGGGTTCCGAGAAGAGCTGCAAGGTTCCAACGATGGAGAAGATGCAGGTTAGGATCAGAGCGGGACCCACCAAAGGAATCTTGATGTTCCAGGCCAGCCGCCAGCCCGTACAGCCATCGACACGGGCGGACTCGTAGATTTCTTGCGGAATGGCTTGCAGGGCAGCGAAGATGATAAGCATGTTGTAGCCCGCATAGGTCCAGGTGGCGATATTTGCAATTGACCAGAGCACGGTACCCGGCCCTAGAAAGTCAGGTGCTGGCAAGCCGAGGGCTTGGAAGCTCTTATCGATGGGGCTGAAGACGGGTTGGTAGAAAAAGGCCCACAACAAGGCAGCGATGATACCCGGAATAGCAAAGGGCACAAAGAAGGCCACGCGGAAGAAGGCTTTCAAACGCACCACCGCCGAGTCCAGCAGCAAAGCCAGCAGAAGGGCGACGATGAGCATGACCGGAACTTGCACGATACCGTAGAGCAACACACGGCCTATACTCGCCCAGAAGCTCTGGTCCCGTACGACATCAAGATAATTGCCTAGGCCGTTGAAGCTGGTTGTAGCCGCTCCCAGCCCTAGGCCACTACGCTTAGACTGAAACAAGCTTTGATCGATTGCATAGATGATGGGAACGATATAAAACAGGATAAACAACAACACGAAGGGCAAGAGAAACAGATAGGGGGCCCTATCCTTCGGTCGCAGCAGCCAGATGGGCCGCCGTGGACGGGCAGAAACAGAATCAAGTGAGGTGATTTTGAGAGCCATATGCTCGTTCTCCTCTCTGAAACTAGTATTTCCTACTACATGCCACTCCTTCACGGCCAGTGGACCGTGAAGGAGCCATTAAGGCATTCGACTGATCGTGCACGACGCTCTTGTCGTCTGTAGAGGAGAACACCTCAATCCTTGTAGAATGTAGAAGATGTTCTCCTCTACAGACGACAAGAGCAGTCAGAAAAGTGGTGGCACTAGCTTATGACGTGACGCTAAAGCCTTGCTTTTTCATGTAGGTGATAGTACTCTGTTGCGTGGCATTGAGTCCATCGCTTAGAGTGCCTTTCCCGTTGACTGCATTGGCGAAATTGTCCCCCATGTCGTTGTAGACCTGACCCATCGACGGCCCCCACTGAAAGTTGACATTTACCTGCTTGGCCGATGCGCTGAAGACCTGATTGATCACCTGGTTGCCAAAGAACGGCTGCGCACTGTTCACGGTGGACGAGCTTAAGGCAGTGAGCAAGGCTGGATATGCGCCCGTAGAAAACTCCATCTCGGCACTCTGTTCGTTGCCACTGATCCACTGAGCGAACACGCTGGCCTGTTGCGGGTGCTTTGAACTCTTGAAAGCCACGGTCGTAGACCCACCCCAGTTGCTACTGACGTTCTGACCCGCCTGCCACTGGGGGAGGGGGGCAACACGCCACTTCCCTGCGCTCTGTGGGGCGTTTTGCTGGAGGATACCATTGCCCCATGCGCCGGAGAGCCATGTAGCAAGCGTACCGGTCTGCAAGTCGCTATACCACGAGTTCGTGAAGTCTGGATCGGTCTTGACGAGCTTCTTACTGATTAAATCCTGCCAGTAGGAAGCCACCTGGAGGGCCTGAGGGTTGTTAATAGACACCTTCCAGGACTGCCCGCTGGTGGTAAACATGTTTCCACCATTCTGCCACACCAGTCCGGTGAACTGTCCTGGGTTTCGGGGCGGAAAGTCGGTGATGTAGGCTTTCGGGTTGGCGGCATGCAGTTTCGCGGCGTCATCGGCATATATTGCCCAAGTGGTGGGCACTGGGAGATTATACTTTTTGAAGATATCTGTCCGGTAGTACAAGGCCATAGGACCACCATCCTGTGGGATAGCATACACTCCATTGCTGAGAGTGACCTGGCTCCACATCCAAGATGGAAACTGATTCTTCACCGAGTTCGCTCCGTACTGGGAAAGGTCAACGAGCGAACCAGTCGTCTCGAATTGCGGCAAGGTCTGGAACTCGATTTGGGACAGGTCTGGCTCATTATTGGCCTTGATAGCAGTAAACAACTTGTTATACTCAACCGGACCGGAACCAACGTTACTCAACGTGATATGGATATTGGGATGAGTCTTGTTGAAGAGAGCGACCTGCTTGTCCATCCCTGGAATCCAAGACCAGTAGGTCAAGCTTACCGGGCCTGTTGTGGAGGTAGTGTTGCTCCCCGAAGTGGAACTTCCTCCACAGGCAGCAAGAGGAACCATAATCACGAGCACGGCAGCGACGAAGGCGAACCCAGATGCAAAACGGCGCATCCAAGGAAACGAGGAGAAAAGCAGCATAACCTGAAGCCTCCTTTGGCATATGAAAATAAGAACACGACAACTCCCCTCTCGATTAGATCGAAAGAGATCAATATAATGCTAAGGTGCTAGAAGCTTACGAATCAAAGAATGAACAAAAAAGTCAAGAGACGTAAAAGCGGGTGAGTGAAGTATGCATCTGGTGCTTCCAGGCAAAGTAGAGTATTGCGAAGGATGGGGAAGACGAATCAGATGCGGAAGTGCAAATCCTTCCATTGTGCATAACTCCTTCGTTAGGACTAGCAACTGGTATGACGGATGTTAGTCTTACGTAGTGGAACAACACTGTTCCCGGATGGATAAAAAATCGTTCCAAACCGCTGTACGTCTATCCTATCAGATGGTTTTTGAAAGCAACTCTCCATCTGCTCGTAGGAATGGTTTGCGACAATACAGAATATCTGAGCTTAACCTGACACTGAGAGCTATTCTGCAACTCTCATAGGCTTTCAAGGCTTTTCAGCTCTCAATGCTTCGCCTCAAGAAGCACTCTTTATAGTGAGCCGGTACAAGAAGAAGTTTTTGATGCCACATGTCACGTCCCTTGATGAAAGTACACCTGAATAGACAGAACATGAAGTCAAAGTCACATGATCCGACTGAAACCCTAACGTTACTTTATACGATAGACGTTAGTGAAATTAGGACGTGATACGTGTCACGTCCCTTGACAAAAGTATACATGCTATGCAATACTTTTGTCAATATAAGAAAACCTCTGCAAAATCGTTGGAGGACCTTTTATTTCCTCAGGAAGTTCTATGATTGAGAAAAAACACGATTCATCGGTGCGAACCTCTCCTACTAGTGTTGATGTTGCCCGTAGAGCGGGAGTATCACGAACAACTGTTTCCTATGTGCTCAACGAAAATGGGCATGGGCACGTGAGCGATGAGACCCGGATGAAAGTATTGCAGGCGGCGCATGAAATGAGTTATAACACACACTTCTCAGCTCGTGCCCTACGCAAGGGACAGAGCGATGAGATATGTCTCATTGTCGATCTCCCCCTCACTATTCATCGCACTGAACTCTTCGTCTCTTTGCAACAGCATGCTCTGCACTATGGTTACCCCGCTGTCGTTTACTTTAGCCATGGTCTTCCCCCCGATCAGGTAGAAAAACAGCTGTTCAAGATATTTGCACGCCGTCCCATAGGCATTTTTGCTACTGCGGAGAGCATGACAGCCGAACACGTTGCGCTGGCGAAGAGTATGGGCGTAAACAATATTGTTCTGTATTCTGTCAAACCGATTACGTATGCTCGTACCATTATCCTCCCTACCATGGATGCAGGAAGGCTGGCTGCTCTGCATTTGATAGAGCGTGGGCACCGCCATTTAGGGTTAGTTCATCCTGCTGAACCTCTCCACCAATATGGATTTCTGCGGCGTCTGGAAGGGATGCGATCAGTCCTTTCTGACATACCAGAAGCGACACTCGACATCCTCCCCCTTGAGTACTCATTGCCCTCTGCTCATACCCTTGTCGATAGCACTCTCATGGGAGCTAGTCATCCAACTGGCATTTATGGCTACAATGACGAGTATGCCCTGCTCTTGCTAGGGGCACTGCTTGACCGTGGGAAACAGGTGCCACAGGACGTAGCCGTGATGGGAACCGATGATATCTCTTTTGATGAGTTTATGCGACCATCCCTGACATCTATTCGCTTTGACGCTATCACTCTTGGCAAGCATGCAGTTGAGATGCTAGTTACCGAATACAAAGCACAACCACTTCCCGAAGAGTTTTCACGGACACTAATGCCACAGTTGATTCCGCGCCGTTCGACCTAATAACTATGACAACAAACGCTTCGTCAATTTTTGGATTATATTGCAAAAAATCGAAGAATATTCAGTTTATCCGACGACTAACAATCAATCTCGTTAGTTAGATAGGACTCCGTTAACTGGTAAAACATTTAGCCTTCAATGTTGTATCATACAAAAATAAATAGCACTTGTCTGCAAAAAGAGAAAGCACAAGGAGACCTATGCTAGCAATTACAAATGCAACGATTATTGATGGTACTGCTGAACATGATCCATATGAAAATGGCACGATTTTGATTGATGATGAGCACATCCGTGCTGTCGGAGAAAAGAGCAGAGTGTCAATTCCGCGAGATGCTACGGTGCTTGATGCGCAAGGTGCAAGTGTGTTACCAGGTCTGATCGATACGCATGTTCACATGATGATAGAATACCCTGACCTTGTTCGTTCACTGAATACTCCGCCTTCACTTAGTCTTTTTCAAGCTATCCCTCGTCTGCGCGCGACACTTCACGCGGGCTTCACGACGGTACGTGACGCTGGAGGTACACCCGCAGGTGTCAAAATGGCGGTGGAGCGCAGAATTATTGCTGGTCCCCGTATGCAAGTGGCGGTCTCCTTGATCTCGCAAACGGGAGGTCACGGAGACGATTACTATCCGTGTTGCCTTGACCTTGGTTTCTTTGGCTTGAAGCTGCCCGATCTTCCCGCAGGGGTTGCAGATGGTGCAGAGCAGGTACGTCAGAAAACACGCGAGATTCTACGAGCTGGTGCTGATTGGATCAAGCTAGCAACCACTGGTGGCGTTCTTTCTACAGCAGATGCTCCCACTTCTTCACAGTTGACGGTGGAGGAGATATCAATTGCCGTCTATGAAGCGGCTGCTCAGGGGAAGCGTTGTATGGCCCACGCACAAGGTACTCAGGGTATAAAAAATGCTTTGCGCGCAGGAGTTGCCTCCATCGAACACGGCATCTACCTTGACGATGAGGCAATCGATCTTATGCGTGAGAAGAATGCCTATCTCGTTCCAACGCTCATTGCGCCCATTTGGGTAGCCGAATTTGCACAAGGACATCCTGATATTATCTCACCCTTCATGGTGGAGAAATCCTACGCAGTCATGGATGCTCATAAGCAAAGCTTTCGCCGTGCTGTAGAGGCGGGCATTTCGATTGCGATGGGAACGGACGCGGGTGTAGGCGCACATGGAGAAAACGCGAGAGAATTACAATTGATGGTTGAAAATGGCATGACTCCACTACAAGCTATTACAGCTAGTACGCAAAGCGCAGCACGCCTCTTACATCTTCATAAGCAGCTTGGAACGCTTGAAGCGGGCAAAGTTGCGGATGTTATCCTGGTTGACGGACAAGTCCATCAGGACATTCAAAAACTCATCAATCCAGCGAACGTAAAACTGGTGCTGAAAGGCGGTGAAGTGGTGAAAAATCTTACAGAGACAACACTGTCGATGGCAGCAAGTCTCTAAACGCTTCTCACTCATCAAGACGGCAAATGTTGACAAGGGCATCACCGGTATTTATGACAGGTATGTCTGTTAGTCCAAGAATATAGCCATTGTAAGGGGCAGTAACATGTTCCACAATTTCAAACGTGCGTACTGAATAGAGATAGCCTAGGCGTTGACCTTGTTGCACCCGTTCACCTGCCTTCACTTGAGCGATCCAAATGCCTCCCTGCTGCGCCCACACTTCATCGAGGTGCGAACCACGCAGAGTCATTTGAGGTCGCTCAGGTGAGACAACCTCGCCATTGAGCATACCTATGTATTTCAAAACGTTGGTCATACCACGTACACCAAGCACAATATGCTCTTCTTCCAGGCAGTTCACGCCTCCCAATTCAGGAGTGATGGCAGGCACTCCGCGCTCGGTGAGAACATTGCGTAGCTTACCCGTAAAGCGTGAACGTCTCAGGTTCTCATCAATGGATTCCTCCAGCAGAACCTCTAACCCGAACACCTCAGCCAGCCTACGGCTCTTCTCATCTCCCTGACCGTAGACGACGTGCAGCAATGTGTTACTGCTGGCAGTATGCAGATCGACGACGTAGTTAGCATGACGAATCGCTTGTTGATAGAGATGGAAGGCTATTTGCTGGCTCATTAAGCCGCTTTCCTTGCCCGGCCAGACACGGTTCATGTCCTCCTCATCGAAAAAATTGCGACGGCGATGTTGGATGAAGCCCGGCCCATTTATTACAGGAACAACAATCAACGCACCACTTATAATAGAGGTGGGATCAAGCTCTGTAACCAAGCGGCGCAGTACTTCCACTCCGTTCACCTCATCTCCGTGGACCGCGGCCTGGACATATAGCACAGGCCCTTCCTGTGCGCCGACAAGAACATGGACAGCACTTTGCAAAGAAGTACCATCAGCACTACTACCGTGTTCAATGAAGCCTATAGCTTTGCCTGGGGCACGTAATCCTACGACTGTCCCGATCTGCCATTGCCGTTCGTGCCAAGGAGTCTGTTCGTTCTCAGGTTGCTGCACGTTCCTACCTCCATTGACGATCATCGCTCTGTAACAGAGAGCGTACTGTTTCTAGCAAAGTTTTTACATGTTATAGTTGCCAAGCTCTTTATGCGGAGTTACACTGTAACTCTAACAGGTACCCTTTTGCCTATGCAACTGTATAGCACTAATAGGTAGCTCAAAACCGTAGAGACACATATGCGTATAGCAAATTGAGTCTTCAGTATACGCGTGCTCATGCTGGAAGAAAACGTGCTCTGGCAAATTTCAGGAATGCTCAATAATTTACTTGTACGGATAGAACACTTGCATCAAGACGCAACAGAACTCTATCAAGTGAAACTTGCTCTTCCGCGGGTACGTGAAGAGAAAAAAATACTAAGAAAGCGGAATGGAAGGTCTATGGCCTAAACTGCTATGATGAGATATTGCTAGCATAACTTGCCAATAGGTAGAAAGTTAAAATTTGAAGTCTAGGTCCTGGATATTTTGAAAGAGTAGGCCGCTGTAATAGTAAGAGGAAACGACATGAGCATAACTACTCATTCTCTACCGCTCCCAGCGTGCGTAGCATAACTTTTTGTGCAGATGAAAGACCTGTCACGCCAGTAATGTTCATCTGCTCATACGGTCGCTCTCTACGGAGCGTTCGCACACACGTGCCTGAAGCTACATCCCATAGTTTGATTGTTCCATCGTAACTACCACTGGCAACAAGCGAGGCATCTGGACGAAAAGCAACCGAGTACACTCTCTTACTATGCTCATATCCTGCCCAGCGTTGTTGTTGCGTATCCAGTTCCCAGAGACGTACACTCTGATCATCGCCGCCACTCACAAGCGACTTCCCATCGACACTAAACGCTACCGACCATATCCAACTCATATGGCCTCTCAGAACGCTCACACAACGGCCAGTACTCACTTCCCACAAGCGAATTGTGCGATCATCGCTACTACTAACAAGAAAATGCCCATCGGGACTAAAGGCAACTGAACGGACTCTACCTCTATGGTCATATAACAAACGCAAACTGGAATCTTCGTGAAGTTGCCAAAGACGCACTATTTTGTCTTCACCACCACAAGCAATTGTCTTTCCATCAGGACTAAAAGCAACCGACCAGATGCGGCTACAATCCTTTTGTAGAATGCCCAGACAAAGGCCAGTGCTGACTTGCCAAAGACGTACTGTCTGATCGTCACTACCACTCACAAGCAGTGTTCCATCAGGACTAAAGGCGATAGAACGGACCCAGTTGGTATGTCCACCCAACGTTCGCAAGCAATATCCTGTTTTGACATCCCACAATCGAATCGTTTGATCATCGCTCCCACTTGCAAGTATTGCTCCTGTCGGACTAAACGCGACTGAATAAATCCATGTGCTATGTCCCTGCAATATTTTTAGGCATTGTCCCGTCTCAACTTGCCAGAGACGTACTGTTCTGTCATCACTACCACTGATCAGCGTGTTCCCATCAGGGCTAAAAGCAATAGAGCGTATGCGGCTACTATGACCCTGAATAGTCTTCACGCATTGTCCGTCATCGGTATTCCACATACGAATACTTTGATCGTCACTACCACTAACCAACATGTTACTCGTGGGATAAAATGCTACCGACCAGACGCGGTTAGTATGTCCGCGCAGTGTTGTGAGCGTTTCTCCACTATGCACATCCCACAATCGAATCGTTTGATCATCGCTCCCACTCGCAAGAAGGTTTCCGTCAGGGCTAAATGTTACCGACCAGATACGGCTGGTATGCCCTCGTAGCAGTTGAATCGGTGTATCCTTCTCTCTATCCCAGAGATAGACGATTTGATCATCACCACTACTCGCAAGATATTTTCCGTCTGCACTAAAGGCAACAGAACAGATAGCGTCTTTGTGTCCCAGGAATGTCTTTACACATACACCCTCTTGCACATTCCACAGTTTCATTGCACGGTCATGACTACCACTTACGACAATATCATTCTCGCGACCAAAGGCCACAGACCAAACGCGGCTTGTATGTCCCTCTAATGTGTGAAGGCATTCTGCTGTTCTTATATCCCACACGCGCACTGTATGATCGTCTCCGCCGCTTGCAGCGAGTGTACCATTTGGAGTGAATGCAACCGAACGTACTCTATTCGTGTGCCCATAAAAAGTTTTCAGACACTGTGTTGTTTTCACATCCCATAAACGAATACTTTGATCATCACTTCCACTTAGCACGGTACTACCATCAGGACTAAAAGCCACCGAGCGTACCCAGTCAGTATGTCCCTGACATATACCAAGTGGAGCACCACTCTGCACGTCCCACAATCGAACCTCACCATTTGCTGTTCCCGCCGCCAATTGTGTACCATCAGGACTGAGTGCAACGGAGAGTACACTCCCGAAGGTGTCACTAAAAACTGTTTGTTTCAGCTCAGAGTACGAGAAATTCACTTTATGCAAATTGACATCCTGCAAATAGCTGTTCCAGACCGCGAGATGAGAAAAATCATAGCCTGCGAGATCAACCTTTAGCTGTACCAACAGGTTGAGCAAGTTTCCTGCCGCATATTCTGGTGTATCGGGACGTGTTTCTTTGAGGATTGCCAACATGCTTTTAAGCTTTGCCTCACACTCAACCTTTCCAAGCGTGCTAAGCAGTTGGTGAATGATCGCTTCAAGAAAGAGCCGTGTCTGATTGTTCCTAATATGATCCTTTGCCTCTGCCCTGATGAGCGTATGGCTTAATAAGAGCGAAAATTGCTCATGTACAATTTCCTCACAGACACGAGCAACAAATTCTTCGGTCACGTACTCCATAATCACAGGTTGCAAGGTAAAGTATGTACCACTACTATTTTCAATCATGGAACGCTTACGTAGTGAGTCCAGCGCATTCAGAAGGTCTCGTTTGGGAACTGGACGTACAATCTTTTTTAGCACATCATTAAAGGAAATAGGCTCACAGGCTAAAGCGAACCAGTAAATAATTTCTCTCTCTTGGGCTGATAAGCGATGAAATTGCGTATCAATTAGAGCGTAAATATCGCCAACAACTGTTCCTCTTTCAGCCAAAAATTCCGCTATTTCACCGCCGAAGAGTTCTTTAATAGGTGCTGCAACAAGTTTCAACGCGAGTGGATTACCACCGTAGGTTATAGTCAGTTCGTCGCAGACCTTATCCGAGCCAAGCAGATCTTTTCCACGTAATAGTCGTCGTCCCTCTTCCAGCCCTACTCCAGTCAGAGGTAAAACCTTTACAGAGTTTCCCTCTGTATGTACCACTTCTAAAGGAAGTTCGCGACTCGTAAGCAGAAGACAGCTTTGATGTGTACCTTCTCCTATAGTAGTTATGAGTTTACCGTAATTTTCGTAACTCGCACGATATTGCCCCACATTCTGGCTGCTCTCCAGAATTGTCTCAACATTGTCGAGTATGAGAAGGCAGCGATACTTTTGTAGATACTCCACTAGCTGCTTTATTTGTTCATCGGTATCTTCAGATGAATCTACTACCGTCTGCGCTTGACCAGAAAGAAATTGAAGGCATTCTCTAAGTACCTCTTCAAGTAAGGGAGCATTTTGTAAGGTGTACCAGAAAACATAGGTGAATTGTTCTTTTACGCGCTCGGTTATGATACTGGCGAGCGTTGTTTTGCCAATACCCCCTATTCCCAGGAGTGTGACAACATGACAATGCTCGGATTGTATCCAATGCCCCAATATTGCCAGTTCTTGTTCACGCCCATAAAAGACCTCTTTCTGTGGAGCATCCTTCAGATAATAACGTGTAGTTGGCGGAGAACTCTGTTCCTGTGTTTTCGTTATTTCTGTACTTGATATATGTACTGGTAAAGCTGAGTGACGACGACCAGGTATGTAGGGAGGAATGCCTTCTTGTACCCGCATTAATACTCCTGGCTCTAGTCCCAGTTGTTGCTCATATGCCTGTATAAGCTCTAGCGATGGATTGCCATAACCATTCTCTACCGTCGATAAACGGCTTTTGGTATACCCTATCGCCTCCGACATATCCGTTAACCTGAAACCTTTTTCAATACGTGCGAGACGCATTCTCGCTCCTATTGAGTGCTGGTTATTGTTCTCTAGCGAAACTATTTTTTCTTTCCGACCCATAGCGTTCCCTCCAGTTATACGTAGTATAAAACAAAACGCCTAAGATTTCCAGACACACTTGTAAAACAAAACAATCCATGTTATATTGTTGTTATCAGAGAACAAAATAGTTTTCCAATAACAACAATAGTAGGATAAGTACAACGAGGCGAGATAAAAGACCAAGAGGGCAGTAACCCTAAGCAAAGCAGCGGAGAGAACTATGCAACAATCTTCTTTATCCACTTCTTTTTCGCAGACGTGTGATCTGGACACAAACGAATTGCTCGAAGAGTATGACCTCTACATCTGTTCTCAGGCACGAAACTATGTCAATCGTAAACGTAGTATGCTTCACCCAGACACACTGGATATGGAGATAGATGATCTCGCGCAACAAACACGTATTAAAATCTGGCAAGGGCAACAGAAGACAACTATCTCCAATCCGAAAGCTTATATTAGGCGTGTTGTGCATAATGAGTCTGTAACGATGATACGTCAGTCAAAGCCAACCACTTCTTTACCTATGGACGAAGAAGGGGAACTTTACTCATGTGAGGCACTGTTCCAATCGACAGCAGTACAGGACCCGTTACGTGAGATCGAGCAACAAGAGGCAGAGCAATTCTATAGACACGAAGCTGTATATGCCATCTCTACTCTGCCTACTCGTCAAAGGCAAGCGATGCTTTGTGCGCTTAAAGACAAAGTTGATGATCTACTCGCATGGGTAACTATATGCAAAATCTATAATATGGATATGGATGTTGTAGAGTGGCCGGAAGAAGGGCAAGCGTTACAAAGTATGCGTTCTTCGGCGTCAGCCGCCAGAAAAAAACTCCGTCCAATGCTAGACACCGTTGTTTCTTGACTTTCCCCATGAGAGATGATAATCTTGGCCTATTACTCAATAAAGTCATCAGTAAGGCAGCATTTGTATGAAAAGTAGTGGTTACACACTGACAGCAGATAGTCGGCATACGTCAGTGCTTCTCAAACAAGACCTACAAGTCCTTTTTTCAGAGGCTTCAATGCAGCAAAAACAAGCATTGTTACAGCGTCTAGCACCGACGTTCGGTCCTGTTCTGGAACAGGCATTCATGAGGTTTCTAGCAAACGAAGAACAACTGCAGCCCATCGATGAGACAGCATTGATAGCACTTTTCAATAAGTGCATCGATCAGCACACGCAGGTCGATGCACTTATTGAGGTACTGCATGCTCTGGCACCGGGAAATGGACGAATTGGTTTCAAGCAAGTCAATATGTTAGCTGATCACCTACGACAGCATGTTGACCGATTTCTGCGACAAGGTAATCATCAATTACAAGACCTTCTTCCGCACGATCATGTCTTCGGAAGTGGTGGAGATTTCTGCAAAACTATTCACGCGAGTACTGCCGCCGCAATTATCGTAGCACCGCTCTTACAAATATGTAAAACTGGAACAACAAATGTCACTTCCTATCATGGGAGTGCTCAGGTAATGAGAGAATTCGGCTATACCACGCATAATTTGAGTATCGAACAAATCAACGACGAACTTCTTCACTATGGATTTGCATTTGTCCCTCTTTCCGCGCTTGACTTTCCTTATTCTGATGCCTTGAAAGCGGCAAGAGGGCAACTGTGGTATCAAGCGAAAAGCCTTCTTGAAGAAAAGTGTGCTATAGGAACCTCTGGCTGGCAAGATGCAGTACGTAATACAAGAATACCTTTAGACATCTTTAAGATCGTATCACCGAACGCTCAGGTACTTCACCCTCTTCATCATTCTACTGGTGTATGCCACATCGACATGATGCCCTATGTCCTTTCGCTTTACCTTCATTTGAATAGCACAGGTATTATCGTTCATAACTACGACACTATTGATGAACTGGCGAATGCATCCAGTGATCCTACTCCTAACACTCCCAACAACCTCATTGTTCAGATAGAAGCTGATACCATTCGTATCACAGAATGTTCACCTGAAGATTTAGGCTTTGCGCGGGCCGAACTCAACGATATCCAGGAAGTGGAAGATTTGGTTGCTACGAATGAAGACTTTTGGCGCATCATTTCAGGAGTAGAAACAGGACCGAAGCGAGATTTTCTCGTTGCTAACGCGGCTTTGTTGCTTGTTGCAGGTCACAAAATTCCTACATCTCAGGATGAAGAGCTGATAGAACAGATAAGAAGTGCTATCTCGGTTGTGGAAGAACTCATTGACTCGCATAAGGTCGGAGAAAATTTTCAACAACTGCTTGGAGTACACAATCACTTAGCATAACGAGTGAGAAATGAAGAACAGAGATTCCGACCTAGCAGTAAATTGACTTCACTGTCTATCCGTTTGTATACTTATATAAAAGAGATTCAGCCACAATACAAAGGATAAACGGTTATGAGTAGAGTGCAACAACCTGAGAGCGATCAGGTTGGGTCTGTTGAAATGCATGGCATCGACGCTATTGATCAGCAGGAACGTCATGGGCAGCCATTTGAATTGTTTTGGGTCTGGTTTGCCAGTAATATCAGCATTCTGGGTGTCGTCTATGGCGCGAGCTACCTAACAGGGAACGGCCTGAACCTGTGGCAGAGCTTAGTGGTCGGGTTAATTGCAACGGCGGTATCATTTCTTTTCGTTGGCCTTCTAAGCATCCCTGGCGTCTGGGGTGGTGCACCTATGTTGACACTTTCGCGGGCTGTTTTCGGAACACGCGGAAATATTGGTCCGACACTGGTGAGTTGGATTAGTCTGGTTGGCTGGGAAACTATTCTAGTTATCGCTTCGACAGAAGCATTGCTTGAACTTTTGCAAGTTTTGCACATCCAAACAAGTCCTGTCTGGACAGTAGTGAGTATTCTTGTCCTGTCGGCGGCAGTGGTGGCTTGTGGCTATTGGGGACATGCAACACTCGTCTGGCTACAGCGTGCCGCGACATGGGTATTTGGCATCCTGACGATTATCATTATCGCCTTCATTATCCCTCAGACTAATTGGCAAAAGCTTTTCAATCAGCCTGCTGCCTCCTGGAATACAGGCGTGATAACAGCCTTTGTCATCATCATGGCGGCAACCGGAATCGGCTGGATCAATTCTGGCGCGGATTACGCTCGCTACCTGCCACACAGGAGTTCTGGGCGCACCATCACTTTCTGGACTGTGCTAGGTGGAACCTTACCTCTCTACCTCTTAATGATTGTTGGTGTCCTGCTTGCTTCCTTCAAGGCTGATACCTTGACAGCGACCGACTCATTCGCTCCTCTTCGGGAAGCACTTCCGTCCTGGCTGGCTATTCCTTATCTACTGACGGCTATCGGTGGTCTACTAGCTGGTGCCGCACTCGATATTTATTCATCGGGTCTCAATCTGCTAGCTCTTGGTATCGGCATCAAACGTCAGTACGCGGTACTCATCGACGGTGTCCTGATGATCATTGGCTCCATCTATGTTTTGTTGATTCGCAATGACTTCCAAGGTGCGCTCACTAGCTTCTTGCTATTACTAGCCGACGGCCTGACTGTCTGGGCCGCGATATTCCTGGTCGATATGATCTGGCGTCGTGGCTATGACACAAAGAGCTTGTATGTATTGGGTAGCACAAGTGCTTACTATTATAACGGCGGCTTCAACATTCCTGCCTGTATTGCTTGGGTAGTCGGCGTGGTTGTGGGCCTACTCTTCACTACATCTAGCTTCTTTAATGGACCACTCGCTAAAGGAATTTTTGCGAGCACTAGCTTAGGATATCTCTTAGGTGGTGCAGTAAGCATCATCCTCTACCTTGTGTTGAGGCCAATCTTCAAGACTAAGAAGGTGGTTAATGTTGAAGAGAAACCCTCTGTAGAGGTCTAATCGAAGAGTATTCAATTCATTGGCAAGCAGATGAGCAAGGAGCAGAAATCGTGGTCGCAGACCGTTCACATGGAAGTGATAGTATCTATATGACTGTTGCACAATATTTGGCCTTAGATGAAGCTACCGACGCCAAGTATGAATACGATAATGGCTATGTCTACATGCTGCGTCCGCCTTCTTCCGTTTATGATGAGCACACTATTCTCGACTTAGCGGGTGGAAGCAATGCACATGCAGCTTTGTGCTTACGCATAGGCTCCCTGCTTGACCAAGCTCTTCCCGATGGACCATGCATAGCGTTCACAAGCGATGCTCGTATGCAGATTGCCGAGCGGCAGTATTACTACCCTGATATCACCGTAGCCTGTGGTGAAGGACCAGGAACAAAGCTAACTAATCCTATCGTAGTAATTGAGGTCCTCTCTCCGGCTACTGAGAAACGTGACCGAGGCGCAAAATTCAAAGTATATAAAACGCTACCAACGGTACAGGAATATGTGCTGGTCGGCAGTGAATACCAAGTGGTGGAAGTATACCGACGAGAAGGCAGTTTCTGGCGTCAGAACCGCTATCAATCGGGCGATCAGATTGAACTCAGAAGTATCAGTGTCAGTTTCTCCTTTGATGCACTCTATCGCCGCATCCCAATGTAGTTCTTCTAGTATTAGGGCAATGTATCACGATGAAGCTTGAAGAAAAAAGGTTGCTCCATCCCTTTAAGGTCCATCACCCCTAACAAGGTGTCGGAATCGATGAGACGAAATGTGTCGTAGATTGGTAGATTGTCGTAAATCATCGAGGCACTTACTTTCCCCCGATATTCTACCATACGCACACGTGCTTTGGCCTTCCGGGTCTGCAACACAAAACGTACCGCAAGCAATACCCGTCGCAATAGCTTGATGCGTGGAATGGGCAATTTCAGTGCAAGCGAGAATGGGAGACGTTTAGGATCGAGCGCAAAAAGCTGACCATGACTATCGGAAAACAATAAGGGATGCACGTGGTCGCGGTCAAGAAACTCTTTCCCATACCAACCGAACGTCTCTAACAACCCATCCAATGGATGATGAGTCGAGATTTCAGTACCATGCCACCTGCCAATCATAGTGTCGATATTCACAATAGGAAGTGCATCACACAACTCAAGTGCTTCTTGCATACTCATACGGTTTTTGTTTGCATGCTCTCGAAGCAATGCTATGTACTCAGTGTCTGGCATATATTCTCCTCTAGTAGCGAGACACGATCACCTCTAAAAATACTAAATCGGCTCACTGCCTTATTTTAACACATCGCCATTCTGTGAAAATGTGATACGATACGAAGAGATGAAAGTTAAACGAAAATGAGTAACAGAGTAAACTTTCTCGCATGAGTATGAAAAACAAAAAACAGGAACAAGAATTCCCTGAAGAGGAGAAACGTAACTCTTATAGTGCCCTGCACCAGCGTGATTTTCGTCTTCTACTTGGTAGCGTCTTTCTTATGATGTTTGGACTGCAAATGCTGACGGTTGCTATCGGATGGGAGTTGTACAACCGTACTGGCTCCGCTCTCGTACTTGGTGGAATAGGATTAGCACAGGTGATTCCGCTCATTATTCTTTTCTTGCCAGCCGGATACGCAGCCGACAACATCAGCCGCAAGTACATTCTCATTGTCACTCAAACACTCTCACTACTAGCCTCGCTAGGGCTAGCCATACTCTCTTTTCAACGTGGCCCGCTACTATGGATATACGGGTGTCTCATTTTACTAGGTGCGGCTCAATCTTTCAGTGCTCCTTCCAGTTCCGCAATCGTTTCGCAGGTAATACCTGAGCATGCATTTGAAAATGCCATAACGTGGCGCAGTAGTGCTACGCAGTTATCCGCAGTCCTGGGACCAACGACCGGTGGCTTTTTGATCGGGGTGTTTGGCGGTGCAAGTGATGTTTATCTATTCAGTGCTACCTGTTATCTCTTCGTCATTCTATTCCTACTTTTCATGCACGTTGGACCACAGAAAGCGTCTTCTGCCTCAAATAGAAAGCTGAGTTCGTTAATTGACGGAATTCGTTTTTTAGGACGCACGAAGGTCATGTTAGCAGCAATCACGCTCGACCTGTTCGCGGTCCTGCTGGGTGGTGCCGTCACGCTACTACCTATTTTTGCAAAAGATATTCTCCACGTGGGACCATTCGGTCTAGGAACTCTACAAGCCGCATCATCAATTGGAGCAGTGAGCATGGCACTCACGCTAGCACATCAGCCCGCGTTTAAGAGAGCCGGTCCGGTCTTGTTGCTAGCAGTAAGCGGATTTGGAGTTGCAACAATCATCTTTGGCCTCTCGCACTGGTTCTGGCTCTCATTTTTGATGCTACTCATCCTCGGCGCGTTAGATAATATTAGCGTTGTCATTCGCGCCACACTCATTCTCGTTCGCACCCCCGACGAAATGCGAGGACGTGTCGGTGCCGTCAACTCGCTTTTCATTGGCACTTCCAACCAACTTGGTAGCTTTGAATCGGGCGTAACCGCACAATTGCTCGGCCCTGTTGGTTCAGTTGTTCTTGGTGGAATTGGCACGATACTCATTGTGGTACTCGTAGTTATCCTCTGGCCGGAAATGCGGCATCTTAGTACCTTACGAGAGTAGTATCCATTTATAATCAGACATTTGTTAAAACTAGGAAAAAGAAATGCAACCAAAACCAGAAAACTTTGGTACCTCTTATGCTGAGGCATTTAAAGATTCGCATGTCGTTGAAGCATATCGCTTTCGTCCTCCTTATCCTCAGGAGGTTTTTGCTATGCTTGCCTCGCTCATGGTTGATGAGCCGAAAGCGGTTCTTGATGTTGGCACTGGCTTAGGTGACATCGCTCGTCCTCTCGTGGAACTTGTCGAACGGGTCGATGCCGTTGATTTTTCGCAAAATATGATCGAACAGGGCAAGTCAAGCCAGGGCACCCGCAAGGGGATGCTTTCAACAGTAGGTTTTTTGGAGAACGCCCGAAAGGAGCGAATTGCGTCTTTTTCTGGCATGAAAATGCCAGAAAAAGCAACGGAATTATCGGTATTGCCTTTCTTGTATGCATTTTTGACCATCTTTTGGTACCTTTCCAAAAAACCTACTGTTGAAAGGCAAGGGGATGCCCCTCCCATAGACGAACTCGCTTCCCTGGTACATCGTTGTATGGGAGGGGCATCCCCTTGCGGGTGCCCTGGTCCCTATCCAGTCCTTAAGTTAACGCTTATGGGGCATCCCCTTGCGGGTACCCTGAACTCATCAAAAACATCTTTGAGATTATTTATCACTTGTTGTCACTGCGGCGAGCAGACCTGCTAGCAACGCTACGCGACTCGGTACGGACGATAGAAGCACGTATTCGTTAGCAGTATGCGCCCCACCTCCTAGAGCACCAAGACCATCAATAGATGGGCAGCCCTCTGTCGCCGTAGTGCAACAATCTGATGCTCCTCCCCTTGTCTCAGGGTCGAACGGGACCTTGAGCATATGTTCAGCAATCAACTGGACTTGAGAGGCCATGAACAGGCTCTTTTCAGTCGCTTCCATCGGCTGCATCCAATCCGGTTCGGGACGCAATGTAAGCGTCACATCCGGCACGAGTTGATTGTGTAACAACTCGTACCAATAGCGTTCAGCTTCGAGACGGTCTTCTAAACGGAGGAAGCGAAGATCAAAGATAATCTCGGCGAAATCGGACACGATATTTGCTCGTGAGCCGCCCGTTATGGGACCCGCATTGATCGTCATACTCTCACGCCATCCCATTAATTGCTGAGCCTGGACAATCTGCTGTGCAAGTTCCAGCACAGCATTACGTCCACTCTCAGGACTGCTTCCCGCGTGAGCTGCTACGCCGTGGGCTGTAAGTCTGTAGTGCACACATCCCTTACGTCTCGTAACCACATTTCCAATGGAACCTGCCCCTTCCAACCCTAGCACAAGAGGAGAATGCTCCCTGACGATTTTCCGAATCAGCTCAACGTGATAACGGGAAGAAATTTCTTCATCTGGTACGGACACAAAGAGAATTTTGTGAAAATTTTTATAGCCCTGTTGTTTAAGAATTTCTAAGGCATAGACACCTTGGAGTAGGCCAGCTTTCATGTCTACCGTCCCCGGACCATAGAACCTTTCTCCTTCAATACGCGTACGTGATAGCGCGACACCGACAGAGTGTACAGTATCATGATGTCCAAGCAGAAGGCACACAGGAGCATTGGAGTTATTTCCGGTAAGAGTTCCCATAACAGCGTTGCCACGTGAGTGTTCCACAATTGATGTCTGCATGCCCACCTGTTGAAGTAGGGTCGCAAGATGGTTTGCCATCTCATTCAGTCCGTAGAGATTGTCTGACGGCGATTCGATGAGACAGAGTGTTTGTAAGTCCTGAAGAAAGCGCGGCATAGCATCTTCCATAGAGGGAATGCTACTACTCACGAGTGTATGAATAATTTCGTCTGATGCATCCTGAGACTCTTCAAGAGATGGGTGCTGATTTTTATTTGGATGGTGCATAAAGTTTGCTTCTCCCTCTTCCACGCTCGCAGTCGCTTCGAGTATTTTTCACAATGATTGTAGTAGTCTGTCAAACTCAATGTGTCACCGAAACGAGGGCACCCGCAAGGGG
>CAXUIS010000003.1:0-2930 GCA_964250915.1 uncultured Ktedonobacteraceae bacterium
CCTTAAAACGTGGTCCCTACGACATCCTCTTAAAAAAATAGAACGAATATGATAGTATAAGAACATGTTCACAGACGTGTGTCATATATGAAACAAAACGTCTCTTTCAAAAAAAACTAGAATAGGGAGTTGCTCATGGCAACTATAACATATCCATTTGAACGTTATCTCAATGTGCGCATGGCCTATGGTGCGAGCTTTTCGCCTGATGGTAGTCAACTCAGTTTTTTGACTGATATCACAGGTGTCGCGGAAGTATGGAGCGTACCCGTTGACATGCGCTCATCCTCTTCCGCATGGCCCACACAAATAACCTTTCGCGGCAATCGTTGTATGAGTGCGTCCTTCGCACCCAAGTCAAATACGTTGCTTATCACAGGTGACGTTGGCGGCAACGAACGTACACAACTCTATCTCGCGAGCGCGGATGGAGCAATATTTGATGAGCTTACCACAAAGCCAGAGGTGATGTATCTCTTTGGCGATTGGTCGCCTGATAATCTATACATTTCTTATAGCAGTAATGAGCGTGACGCACGCTACTTTGATGTGTATGAGCGCAATGTCGAGACTGGTGAGATCACGCTGCTCTTTCAGCATGATGGCACGAATAACGCGAGAACATATTCACCAGATGGACAATATCTGCTCATCACGCGTGAAGAGGACAATGTTCATAACCAACTACTGCTGCTTGACCGCTCGACTAAAGAGGTACGAACACTGACACCGGAAACGGGTACAGGTCCGTCGCTCTATCGGGATGCGGCATGGTCTGCTGATAGACGCGGCCTCTACCTGCGTACCAATCGCAACCGTCAGTTTCTCTCTCTGGCCTACCTTGACCTTGAGACGCAGGAGATGATCCATCTTTCAGATACATCATGGGACATTGAGCATCTTGTACTAACGCCCGATGGTAACACAATGGCACTTGTGACAAACGAGGATGGTTATTCACAACTCGAACTCTTTGATGTCTCTCATGGTTGGGGTGAGCGTACATCTCTGTCCGCACCAACTCTGCCGCGTGGCGTTGTATTCGAGACGGTCTGGTCACAGGACGGTTCGCGTCTGGCAATCACACTGATTACGCCTGACGACTCGGCGGATATCTGGGTGTGGGATATGCACGATGGCATTGTTGTGCGTGCCACACATAGCGCGACAGGTGGTATTCCGCATGAAGCGTTTGTCGCGCCCTCACTTGTGCGCTATCCAACCTTTGACGAGCGTGAGGTGCCTGCGTTCCTGTACTTACCAAAAGAGGGAGAGCAGCGCAATCTACCTGTTGTGGTCTATGTGCATGGTGGTCCAGAGAGCCAATCACGACCAGAGTTTAACGGTGTGCTACAGTATCTCGTTTCGCGTGGCTATGGTGCGCTTGTCCCAAATGTACGTGGCAGTACTGGCTATGGCTACGAATATCAAAGCCTCGACGACGTGCGTTTGCGTATGGACTCCGTGAAGGACCTACAATACGCGGTACGTTGGTTGTCTGAAAGTGGTATCGCAGACCCTAAAAGAATCGCTGTATTTGGTGGCAGTTACGGAGGCTTCATGGTCCTATCGGCAGTGACGACCTATCCCGATTTATGGGCTGCTGGCGTCGATATCGTTGGTATCGCAAACTTTGTCACCTTCCTTGAGAACACCGGTCCGTGGCGACGTAAGCTACGCGAAAGCGAATACGGCAGCTTAGAGCATGATCGTGCCTTCCTGGAAGAAATTTCGCCCGTTCGTTCCGTCGATAGAATTACCGCGCCGCTTTTCGTTGTGCATGGTGCGAACGATCCACGTGTCCCTGTTGGTGAAGCAGAACAAATTGTTGACGCCTTGAAGAAACGCAATGTGCCCGTGAAATACCTGAGATTTGAGGATGAAGGGCACGGCATCGTGAAACGCGTCAATCGCCTCGTGGTCTATCCCGCTATCGCGCGCTTTTTGGATGAGCATCTGAAAAAGGGGACGTAAACGCGAATTAGATGACGAGAACGAACTGTAGTATCTAATTCCGTTACATCTTTTTGGCGATTCACCTTATTTACAGAGGATGAGAAAGATTTTAACCCTCGCAAACATTGTAGATTACCGAGAGGATGTAATGGAATTAGACCTCTACAACCTATTTGTTGTCAAAACACTATCGTCTTATTCTCATAGACCAGAACCCTATCCTCCGTGTGAAGTCTTACAGCCTCGGCTAACACTCTGCGTTCAACATCGCGTCCCTTACGGATGAGATCATCGACGGTATCACGATGATTACAGTGAATGACATCCTGTGCGATAATTGGCCCTTCATCCAGGTTTTCCGTGATGTAGTGCGCCGTTGCGCCAATGATTTTTACTCCACGTTCAAATGCACGTGCATAGGGATTCGCCCCAATAAAGGCTGGCAAAAAGCTATGGTGGATATTGATGATCTGGCGTGGATATGCCTCTACGAGGAACGGTTCCAGGATTTGCATATAACGAGCCAGAATCAGAAAATCGACCTGCCCTAGCAGCAGTTCCAGGATACGTTGCTCGTCCTCCACGCGGGATTCGCGGCGCACAGGGATATAGTGATAGGGCACATTATACATTTGTGCGAGTGCTTCCAGGTCACGGTGGTTGCTCACAATAAATGGGATATCGAGAGCTAGCTCTCCACTTTTCCAACGCCATAACAGGTCAGTAAGGCAATGATCGAGCTTAGACACAAAAATGCCAGCCCGTTTTTTATAGCGTGAGTAAGAGACACTCCACTGCATAGAAAATGCATCCGCGATCCCCTGAAATTTCTCTGTCAATGCAGCAGGTGAGAGTGCAAATCCCTCTTCATCAATACTTATACGCATGAAAAATGTATTGTCGGGAGTAGAATGTTGGTCGGATTGTACAATATTGCCATGATGCTCAAAGATAAAGCGCGAAATAGCCGCCAC
>CAXUIS010000003.1:3030-43175 GCA_964250915.1 uncultured Ktedonobacteraceae bacterium
CGGATTGTACAATATTGCCATGATGCTCAAAGATAAAGCGCGAAATAGCCGCCACAATCCCAGGTTTATCAGGGCAGGAAACAAGCAATATCACCGTGTGTTTTTGTGTAGACACGTAAAATAGAACACCCTTCTTATAGTCGTAGAATACATATGAACTATGAAATCGCTACATATACTACGCGCTATAATAGGTGTCTCAACCTTAGGTGTCAAGAGAAAGGAACTGCTCTAGTGCAATCAACTTCATCATTGTTCACATCACCATACTTTCGACTTGAACAAATCGCAGAAGGAATTTTTGCTGCCATCGTAATCGAAGGAATGGGAGCTTGGGGAAATGCAGGTATCGTCAATTTAGGGAATGAGACGCTAGTGTTCGACACATTTTTCACTCTCACGGCAGCTACCAGCCTTCGAGAGGTTGCTGAAAAAGTAACGCAACATTCTGTAAGTTATGTCATAAATAGCCATCGTCATGCAGATCATGTATTTGGTAATCAAGTTTTTCCTCATACAACGATTATCTCTACCGAGCAAACTCGACAGCTTATGGCAACGCGAAATCCTCTATTTCTTGAGCAGGTACGGACAGGGCAAGAATCTGTTCAATACCTGACAGAACGTCTTCATCAAGAGCACAATCCTCAAAGGCGAAGGGAACTGAAACAGTACTTGGAAGATATTCAAGCATTATCATCCGACTTGCATCAGTTAAAGTTGAGGCTTCCCGACCTGACGTTTGAGCATCGTCTGGTTTTACATGGAACAAAAAGAAAAGCTGAGATTATCAGTTTTGGTGGGGGACATACTCCAAGCGATGCGATACTCTACTTACCTGAAGATGCCGTCGCGTTTCTTGGAGATATCGTTCAAGTGCGTTTTCATCCAAGCATGGGAGATAGTAATCCTGAAGAGTGGGTGCACATGCTTGCACAAGTGGAGATGTTGAATCTCAACACAGTTGTACCTGGTCATGGACCAGTAGGAACGTCCGCAGACGTTGTAGTTATGCGCCAGTATCTTACCGATTTGTTGCAAATTGTCGCTCAAGCAGTGAAAGAAGGCGGAATGAACGAGCAAAATTCAGCTATTCCAACCTTGTACGCTGATTGGGAAGGTCAAACTACCTTTATAGATAGCTTGTACTTTCTATACAAGCAGTACGTTCAAACAACATAGAGGGAGCTTTTCACGCGAGAACAAAATACTGAGTAACTTATATCTCCAAGTAGTGTTCTTGTCTCACACTACTAAATCATGTCGCCATGCTACTTCTGTTGATAGCCAGCCCAACACCTTATACTTCTGTACTTGCGGTGCATCAGGCAATGCTGTCACAAGCTCAGACACAGGAACCTCATGAAAACCGAGACGTTGCCAGTATTCACCCGCACCTGTGCTAAAGAGATAGACATGCTGATAGCCAGCACTACTAGCTTCATTCAGAACGTGCTGGACCAAGTATGTGCCGATACCTTGACCATGAAGCGATGGAAGAATTGCAGCACTACGAAGCAAAACGGAACCTTTCCCCAATTCTAAACCAACAGTCCCCACAGGTTGTTGGTGTCTATCCTCAGCAAGCCAGTAGCGTGTACCATCAATAAGGATACCATCGGACGATAGCTGTACTTGCGCGAGAAGAGCATGAATCTTTGATACGTCAGCAAGAAGTACCTCACGTATCACTATATCAAAGTTATTAAATCGCACATTGTATCTCCTGTAAATGCATCTTTTTCGCTGGTAGTACTGTCTATTCTATGCTAAAAACTATGAGCATCCTAGCCATGAAGCCAAGAATAGTGCCATAATGCTAGCAATGTTTGATAAACCGCACAACCAATTACAGAAAAGATAAGCAACCATGTTAAAAACGGAAGAAGAGCAGCAAGTAACGAGAACACCTGCCCTTCGTATACAGATAGCAATAGCCTTTTTCGCATTTATTCTTATTGGTGCGAACGATGGCGCGACAGGTGTTCTCCTTCCCAGCCTTCAGGTACAGTATCACGTTGATAAGGCAACTATTGGACTGCTTTTCTTATGCGCTGTTCTTGGCTATCTCATCGCGGCATTTAATAGCGGACCTCTTGTAGGCAAACTCGGTATTCGTCTCTTCCTGCTTTTGGGCGTTGGTAGCTTTTTAACGAGTGCTGTTGTGTTAAGTACCATTCCACCATTTTGGGTAACATTGCTTATGTTGTTACCGCTTGGTTTCGGTGGCGCGCTTCTCGATGCTGGCTTAAATGCATACATAGCTGGCTTGCCACGCAATACTGCCTTGCTCAACTATCTTCATGCCTTTTACGGTATAGGTGCATTGCTTGGTCCATTACTCGCGTCTACATTTTTTGCCATCGGCTTGACCTGGAACTTTGTCTATGGTACTTGGGTAGTCATAAGCGTTGTGTTATTTATTGCTGTGATGCTATCCTTTCAACGTCGTACCACTGCGGTACAAGAGAGTGGAACGAGTAGTGAGAAGAACACTCTGGCAAGTGCACTTAGGCGCAGAATCGTGTGGATTGTTGCATTCTTTCTGCTCTTCTACGTTGGTACAGAGGTAAGTTTAGGTAATTGGAGCTATAGCTTTCTGCTCGAAGAGCGACATGGCCTACCTCTCTTTTCGGGCTGGATCGTAAGTGGTTACTGGATTGGTCTTACGCTGGGGCGTCTGGTCTTGCCGCGTGTCGCGTTACGTTTTGGCGATAAGCGTTTGATACAGGGTTGCCTTTTGGGTGTGGCTATCGGAGTGCTGATTGTCTGGCTCATTCCAATGAATGCAGTTGCTGCTTTTGGGCTATGCTTCATAGGATTCTGTCTTGGGCCAATCTTCCCAACAACTATTGGACTAATGTCTCAACTCGTTCCATCGCGCATTCTTGCAAGTGCTATAGGCTTTCTTGCCAGTCTTGGAAGTATGGGTGCCGCACTATTTCCTTGGTTAGCTGGCACTCTTGCACAAGCCGTTGGTCTGTGGTCCCTCATGCCCTATGTAATTGCGCTAACAATTGCTATGATGGTGTTTTGGTTCACATTGCAGAGGCAACAGCCATCTCACTCAGCTCTATAAGGTAATAGATAAGGAGACATACATGCAAGCACTTTTAGGCATCGACCTTGGCACAACAGGCGTCAAAGCTGCGCTCTTTGCAGCAGAAGATGGACACGTCTTGTCTGACGCCTTTGTCGATTACCCTTTATTTCATCCGCATCCTGGATGGGCAGAACAGCATCCGGCTGATTGGTGGCAGGCCACAATTACTGCTATCCGTGCCTGTCTGGAAAAGGGAGTTGCCCACAACATTCAACCCTCAGACGTACGAGGTATTGGTCTCTCTGGTCAGATGCACGGAGTCGTTCTGCTCGACTCAAATCATCAAGTCATACGTCCCTGTATTATTTGGGCTGATCAGCGTAGCGATGCACAGGCACGTTGGATGACCGAAAGAGTTGGTGCAAGCAAGCTCATTGAATATGTGAGCAATCCCGCCCTCACAGGTTTTTCGGCACCAAAGCTATTATGGGTTCGTGATAACGAGCCTGAACTATTCGCGCGTGTCACAACACTCCTTTTGCCTAAAGACTATATCCGCTACCGCCTTACAGGGATTATGGCAATGGAGATATCAGATGCAGCAGGTACATGTCTGCTCGATGTGAAACACGGAGTGTGGTCACAAGAGGTACTTCGTGCAATTGAACTTGCGCCTTCGCTATTGCCTCCTATCGTCTCGGCGGACGCTGTAAGCGGCACGATTACCGATGAAGTTGCCTCTCTCACTGGCTTGCTCGCTGGTATTCCCGTTGCTGGTGGCGGCGCAGATAATGCATGTGGCGCGGTAGGCAATGGTGTGGTTGTGCCAGGGCTTGGACTTGTTTCGATTGGTACAAGTGGTGTTGTACTTGCACATGCTGATACACCACGAGTTGACACATCTGGTCCTGTACCACGTGTACATACCTTCAACCATGCTGTACCACATGCATGGTACTTAATGGGTGTGACACAAGGGGCTGGCCTTTCGCTACGCTGGGTACGTGATAATCTTGGTCTTCCTGAACGTGCACTTGAACGCTGGACGGGCGAGGATGCCTATGAACTACTCGCAAGAGAAGCGGTCATGGCTCCTCCTGGTAGCGATGGTTTGCTCTTCCTGCCCTATCTTCAAGGCGAGCGTACACCTCATCTTGACCCCTATGCGCGTGGTGGCTGGATTGGACTGACTGCACGCCATGATCGTCGTCATCTCATTCGTGCGGTGCTTGAAGGTGTTGCATATAGCCTCAAAGATTGTTTTGCCATTCTGCATGAGCAAGGACTGCCGATTGAGCAGATGCGAGCGACAGGTGGTGGTGCCAAGAGCGTCATCTGGCGACAAATTATTGCTGATATACTTGGTGTTGAACTTGTGACAACGAACGCGACAGAGGGTCCCGCTTTTGGAGCAGCACTCCTAGCAGGTGTTGCAAGTGGTGTCTATCCGTCGGTGAAGGACGCATGTGAGCAAACAGTACGCATCATTGAGCGTACCGAACCACGCGCGGAAAATGAGCATGTCTATGCGGAAGGATACGAGATGTATACAAAACTCTATCCTGCTTTGAAACCTATCTTTTCGCGGTAGAGACCGATGATGCACATTAATAAAATAGCACGGTAATAAGACTCACGGACGCCCACAAGGGACTACCCTACTCTATGACGTTCGTGTGGGCTATGCCCACGGTCTATAGTAGGGCAGCCCCTTGTGGGCGTCCGTGGGATTCCCAAAGGCATTTATTAATGCCATTATCGCGTCCTCTTGGCAACCAATATGCCAACAAGGACGCGATACATCGGTCCCTACAAATGTCTTTTAACCGCCTGATGCATTGCTATGAGCAGCAGCAGCGATGAATATTAATACAATAACACCCAAAGAAATAACAAGTGCGACAATAGAGAGGACAAGCCCTATCGTGGCGAGCAAGCGCTTTGACGCCGCGCGTCGGCCTAACAGAGATAGAACGATGCCTACAATTGGCATTACAAGCCCAAAGAATGGAAACCAGCTTGTAAAGATACTGATGATGCCGAGAATAAAACCCGCAATTGCTAATGCTGAACCCGGTTCCGACGCCACAGGATAAGGTGCAGCATAATACGGAGCCTGTTGCTGCCCATAGCCTGGATTCTGTACTGGTGGATATGATTGTTGCGCAGGTGGTTGATAGGGAGCAGGTTGAGGTACAGGCTGTTGATATGTTGGTTGCTCCCCATACGAGCCGTAGACGGTTTGCGGTTGTTGTGGCTGCTGTGGTTGTTGATAATCACCCCCATACTGTCCACCGCTATAGGGGTCTTGTTGATTGCCTTGATAATACGGATTTTGATCGCTCATGAAAATGATGCTCCTTGTGTACAGTATACATTGTTAGAAAAGTGAGCGTATAAGCCATGTTACGCGTTATTGAGTAGCCACGACGCAAGTATAGCGTACATTGAAGTACAATGCAATGATACATGTTTTTTATAGCAGATGCTATGACATATTTCACAATAATAAAGAGGAGAGAATTTATGGCCTTTGCGGACGGTATTTTGCCAGATGCTATACAGGAACTGCGTCAACGTTTGCTACATCATCCTTTATGGCAACAAATTGAGGATGGCACACTAGAGAGAGCGAGACTACAGGTTTTTGCCTTACAAGATTGGTGGCTTGTCCGTGAAGCTTATCGTTTGGATGCACTTGCTATTGCTGGCATACCTGACTTAGATGTACAAGAATTATTGATAAGTAAACTGATGCCAAAAGTAGGTGGTTATAAACTCTTACTCCGTTTCGGTGAGGCTCTTGGTCTTTCACAAGCCGATTTTGATGCTGCAGAGCCACTTGCGGGCTGTATGTCTTTAACAAATTTCTTCTACTTTATGCTTGCCTATGGTGCACCCGAAGAAAAATTAGCCTCAGTAAGTGCAAGCGAGGATATTTTTGTACAGATATGTGCCCGTATTGGACCTGCTCTCATGAAACATTATGGACTACATCAGGAACAGGTCATGTTTTTCATGGCACATGATAAGATAGGTGAACGTGTAACTCCTGTTGATACAACTCTATTAGCTCGCTACTCGACTGCTGATGAGCAACAACGCATTGTGAGAGCAGTGCGTCTAAGTCATGAGTTCGAGTTGATGTTTTATGATACAGTGCTACATACTCCATTGACATGAATGCCGTGCCTCACTACTCAATCTCAAGCTCGTACTCTTTTGTAGCCTCTTGTAGCGTCTCATTGAGGGCTGTAAGCGCGGTATGTGGATCAATTGGCTCTTGCATAGCCTCGGCCTCTGGATCAAAATGATTTTTCACTGATGGCATATCGCGGCGTAAATCTTCAAGCAGTTCTATAACCTTACTCACCTTGCGCTCGGTTAGAAGCGTGATTTGTAGATCAAGATGGCGGCGCTGCTCTGCAAACCGCTCTTGCCTATTTTGTGTTGCGAGCACAATAATTGTCATGAGCAAGGCAGTGATACTCACTACATCCTGCAGCCATACGAATGGTGGTGCATCGAAAACAGGCAAGGCAAGAGCTTTGTGAAAGACACCTGCTGTAACCCATACTAGTATAATAAGTAGGATGATATAGACCGCAAGAGGTCGTCCTAACGCACTCGTCGCTCTCTCTATTAGTCGTTGGTGATAACTCACTTTACGTTCGGCATTTATGCGCATTGCAACAATCGCTTCAATGTCCTGGTCAAGAATGTCTGTTAATTCCGTAAGTGCTCCCGTATTTTCCGCCATCGCATTTCCCTCTCATATTCTTTTGATACTTTTCACTACACCACCTACTTAAAACATTTCTATAAAGAACACGTTGCACGTAGTATAAATGGAACAGGCAGGATAGCTTAAGCTACCAAACGTGATGGTTGGGGCCAGATATAGTTCGTTGTTTCCATTGAAAATAATACAACGTTATCACATATTCGCCAATAAGATAACATTTATATGTTATCACTGATAAGTATGTCAATTTGGAACGAGATAGCAAACCTGTGCCAACCCGCTCGATACGTATCCTTAGTCTAGTCAGGTCATCCTTGTCTCGTCGAATGCCAGACCACGAACCCATCGCTAGAGTGCATGGACTTCGGTGCTCTATCAAAGCCGAGTCACTCGCTCTTCCCTCTCTCTAAAGAGGGGGTCCTTAAGGACGTGTTCGTCTTTCGTCGCTGCGAGAGAGTCTTTCTACAGCTCAAGCGTCTACGGTTCTGTGTCGATGAAGCGCGTGAGCCACTCCTCGAAGAGAGCATGTTCCGCAGTGGTAAATGGACGTGCATCCTCCGACAATGATGCTTTGAGAGCCACAGCGTAGGAGGTCACATCTCCGTGAGCAGGAGACCGAAAATTCGTAGACGTGTCGTGCGAGTCGGTGATGATCGCCGCAAAGACCGCCTCACGGAGAGCGACCGAGAGCGTCAGATCAAGACTCGCCTTGTCCTGCGCAATCAGGGCGAGGACAACACCAACTCCGGTGGCGTGAAGCATGTCCGCCGCACGCTCGACGCCGACGCGCAAGCGACCCATCTGGGCGACCCGTCGCACCAATTCGAGGAGGACATCCTGCGACTGAGCAACAGCAGGATGTGGTGCGCCCACGTGCGGGGTACCGTACATCAACGTGTACAGCTCAGGATTGCCCAATCCGAAATCGACATTCAGGTTCCAGCCTCGGCGCAGGTCTTCCACCGGGTCTTGGTCGCTCTCGCGCTCTCGATGACTCACAAGGTAGGTGTCGAACTGCAGCGGCATGTCAAAGACGGCATCAATGTGATTGTTTTCGAGCCTGGATTTATGCCAGGCACAGGGTTGTCACGTGAACAGGCTCCGGCTGTTCAATCTATAGTACGAACGATTGGTCGTTTACCCGGCGTCTCGAAACCCACTACCTCCGCACCGATGTTTGCTTCAATTGCACTCGACGAAAAATGGTCACATCTGCACGGTGGCGACTACGTCATCAAAAATAAGCTCACCGAAGTCAAGCCTTTTGCAACTGATCGTGAAAGAGAGCTGCGGTTGTGGCAGGCGACAAACGAACTCCTTGAGTCCGCAAAATAACAACAGAACATTTGTTTTTAACCTGAACCTTCTCAGGGTCAGATGAAGCTTTCAAAACAGTTTCAAACGAAGTAGCACACAATGAAAAAGAACGACAGCTTCCGCCGTTCGATCCATTGCGATTTCCCTTCTCAATTACTAAGAAGGGAAATCGCAATGGATCACGGTATACTGGACCTTCTCAAACTACATAGTGACAACCAAGTGATGAGAAAGAATTGAGAGGAGTCTTTCTGGAACGGTTTTCTCTGCGAGTTCGTATAAACATTAAATACTGTACGAAAGCAAGATGGGAGCTACGTGTGAAGCAATCTACTCAACGTGTGGCGCGTAATCCAGCCGATTATGGATATCCCTCACCGGATATTGTGGCACTTTCAGCAAAAGCACTAGAGATAACGCGACGGTTGACAGAAGCGTATGGAGAGTCACGCTGGTCAAGCAAAACCCCCATGAGTATGCTTGTAGATATTCTTCTCTCGCATCGCACTCGTGACGAACAAACGGCTGCTGGCTATGATAACCTGCTGAAACGCTTTGGCTCATGGGAGGGAGTACGTGATGCACCCGTCAATGAAGTGCAAGATGCTATTGCCAATGTCAACTTTCCTGAAGTCAAGGCACCGCGTATTCAGGCCATCATGCATCAAATCACTGAGGAGCGAGGCAAGCTCGACCTAGATTTTTTATGCGAACTTCCCGCGAATGAAGCGGCAGCTTGGCTCAATCGCTTTGATGGTGTTGGTCCGAAAACGACGGCGTGTGTGTTACTTTTTAGTTGCCAGCTTCCCCTATTACCGGTTGATGTACACGTTCACCGTGTAAGTGGTCGCTTGGGGCTGATCGGAAAAAAGGTGACTGCCGATAATGCTCACCCTCTTCTGCAAGCACTACTTCCTCAAGAGGCACGCCCCATTTACAATTTTCATAAAGGCTTACTACGACATGGACAACGAGTCTGTGTCTACGAGCGACCGCGCTGTAACCAGTGTATACTCACCGACCTCTGCGACTATTATAAAACGGTGGTGAAACCTCAATAAGAACTGGAATGGGATAAACATTTTTCGTTTTATCGTTCTTTTTAAAAAGGACTGAAGATGACAACCTTTGTATCACTATTTCGCGGCATCAATGTTGGAGGAAATCATCCGGTAAAAATGACAGAACTCAAAGCACTACACGAGGAGTTAGAGTTGAGGAACGTCGTTACTTACATACAGAGCGGCAATGTTGTCTTTACCAGTGATGACGCTGAGACGACACAGCTTCAAAATGCTATAGAGAAAGCTTTTGAACAAAAATTCGGTTTTCGCTCCCATGTGATTGTTCGTTCCTCAACTGATTTACAAGAAATCGTAGCGAAAAACCCATTTCAGGGCCAACAAAACAAAGAGTCAAAGTGGGTTGCCGTTGTGTTTCTGGCAACACAGGCCGCTAGTACGGCGCAGGAAGACCTTCACAACGCATACGCTGGCCCCGAAGAAATCTTCGTCCTCGGCAAAGAAGTGTACATCTATTACCCAGATGGTATTGGACGTTCAAAACTTACCCATACGCTTCTTGAGAAAAAGCTGAAAACAAGCGGCACCGCTAGAAATTTGAATACTCTCCTCAAATTGCAGGAATTGATGTAGGAGCCGATGTATCGCATCCTTGTCGGCACTCGAAACACCAAGAGGACGCGATACATCGGTCCCTACAGATGGCCGTATTTAATTTGATAAGACGACTATCCAATAAGTCTCTGTATCTCTTTCAGTGTGATTGTCCAGGATTCCGAAGTAGGATCAATCACGACAAAGTGGTCAGCACCAGGAAGTTCAATGAGCGTCACATCGTCGCCAGCCTCAAGTGCTTTGCGTGCATAAAACTGACTCACATCAAATGGAACATTGTTGTCGCGTGTGCCATGAACGAGAACTTGCGGCACACCAAGTGGCAACAATGCTGCTGGTGACGCTGTTGCATAACGTTCAGGCACTGCCTGCGGTTCACCTCCGAGCAGTTCTATGGCGGCATCTCTTCCAAGGCCGAGTTGTGCAACATACTCAAGGTCTGCACATCCCGCAAGACTTATCACTCCTGTAATCTTCATTGGGTCTTGCGCGACTAACTCTCCAGTCGTAATACGATGTCTTGCTGCCAGCCATAACGCGAGTTGCCCTCCTGCTGAGTGCCCAACCGTTACAATCCGCCCCTCATCTATTGTGTAACGAGAGGCAAGCATGCGTACATAATCGGTAGCAAGTGCGACATCAAGCATCGTTGAGGGCCAGCCCCCATTGTTGTTGCCGACTCGCCGATACTCGATATTCCACGCTGTAATACCATGCTGCGCTAAGTCACGTGCTAAGTGTCGCATCAAAGAAAGTCCGTATGCTGCACGCCAAAATCCGCCATGAATAAGCACCACAACAGGTGTCTTGCTCTGCTCTCCCTGCGCCAAATAGAGTTCGCCATATTGAAACGCCTTTGGTCCATATGAAATACGTATGCCATTATCGCGCCTAAAGAGACGACGTGTTACCTGTCCCAGACGTTCAAAAACACTCATTGTATTGCCTCCAATACCTTGGCTGACGCGCTTTCCTTAAAATGCGTCGCTACCAGCAATCCATGTTTGAGTCTTAGCAAACAAGATATCTAGCAGGCTATGCAAATTTTCTGGAATAATCTGCCCAGGCTGTTTTGCCGCCCATGAGACAGGCCGATAGCCAAAGAGCAGTTGTGTGAACACCTGTTGCGTCATTGTCACTTGACGTGCCGCGTGTGCACTACTGGTCATGGGATCGAGTAAATGAATTCCCACGCCATCCGATCCTAACAAAAATGGCTCGTTCTCAATAGCAACAGCAAGAACGCCTGACCGACCTACGTTATACCGTCGCCAACGCTCGTTCCAAAGTGGAAGCAGTGCATCAATGAGTGTTGGCATATGCGCGGTACGTGCCATCCAATCGGCGTCAGGTGTATGCGTTACTTGACTGCGCAAAGAGAGGTGATCCGACAAAAGATAAAATGTTGCTGAGTCAGTAGGTAGAGGCCACGAAACCTCTACACCGCTTTCCTCTTCACTACGTTCTACTGTCAACGTGACATGTTGCTGCAAAAGTGCGAGCGCAGCATGCCAATCATTTGCCGCGACCTCATACGCCACCAACTTTTCCGGTCGTTTATTCAGCAGAAGGTAGCCCTGCACAGTTCCTTTCTTATCTACTGCCAAATAGGGCTTTATGCCTCCTCGCTCGTGAAACAGTCGCTCCTGAAACGCTGAATCGCGCTCAAAGCTTCCTGCATGAGAGCTATAGTGTCGCTGATAGAGTTCAAACAAGGCAGGAATATCTTCAAATGTCGCTTGCCGCACCGTATAAGGACTGCGCGACTGTGCCTGAATAGTCTTGCTGTCAATCGTATGGTAGACATTATCAAAGACATCAATAAATCCAAAGCGATGATAGAAATCCGCGATACCATCCAGGAGCAGCAGGGCGTGCTTTTGCTGTTGCGTGTACTGTACGGCATCTTGCAGCAATGCAGCCGCGACTCCCTGCTTGCGATGTTCTGTCGCAGTGACAACACCACCGATACATGCCGTAAGTAAGCGCGCGGACCCAATGCGCAATGTGCGCGCATCAACATGACAACCGCCAAGCAGTGTATTGCCGAGGAAGGCACCGCGTAACTGATGTGGCTGAAATGCAGGATTGTTCTCAACAAATCTACGTCGTTGCGGTAGAACGGTAGCTGCATCTACATGAGGGCTAAACGTTTGTATTGCTAAGAGTGTATAGGCATCTCGTTCGGCAGAAGTTTCTAATGGGCGGATCGCAAAATTAGGTGCATCGGCATGTCTTGACTGCATACATCATCCTCGCTAACGATAAAAAATATTTCTTGTAAGCACTATAGCACATCGGTGTGAGCTATTGAATAGGATGGCCTGTAGGGATCGATGTATCACGTCCTCAATGTGAGAATACAATTGAGAACGGGTGGGGGGGGCTAAAGCAGACCCGTACACAACTTCCCCCGCAAGCCATCGTCGTTCCTGTACGGGTCTGCTTTAGCACACCCTCTTCAGTCTATTCCCAACGTAGTTTGTTAACCTGCATCATCGGTCCCTACAAATTTCTGTATTCAATCTATTATGTGTATGCTTGAGTTTGTGATAACAACTCTAACATGCTACTATGAACATTGTATGCCTGACAATGACATGCATATAACGTAGCGTACAATCACCGTCTTATCAAAGATAGTGAGCGATTTTTTTGTAAAGAGGAACAAACAACTATGCCAAATGCAGAACGTCGCGCCCAAGTGACATGGGAAGGCAACCTTGTCAAGGGACATGGCACAATCGTCAGCACAAGCAGTGGTGCGTTACAAGATTTACCCATAACATGGGCATCTCGCGTAGAACGACCTGACGGCAAGACAAGTCCAGAAGAGTTAATCGCAGCAGCCCATGCTGAATGCTACGCTATGGGCTTGACAAATAGTTTAGCCACTAGTGGCACACCTGCAACGAAACTGGATGTTAGTGCTGTATGCACACTTGAATTAAGTGCTACGGGACTCAAAATTCAGAGCATGGACCTTACTGTAAATGGGAACGTGCCAGGAATCGATGCGGCAGCGTTTGAAAAGGCGGCTCAGGTTGCGGAGCAAAATTGTCCTGTTTCCAATGCATTGCGTAACAACCTCGAAATTCGTGTACACGCTCAATTGGAGCAGTAAAACGAAACGGTACTCAAACGTGATACAGAGAAACTCTTACGTTTGAGTACCGCTTTTTCGTGTAAGGATGGATTATGCAGTCTTATCTTGATCTCTATGACTATCGTACTCGCGTCGCGGCGTTCTATCGTCAACGCAATAACGCACTTCGTACGAACGAAGACCCGCAGGCCGTCCTTACGCAATTTCGTCAAGTGCGCGACAATTTGTTCGCTACACATCCACAATCAGCACTTGATGAGGAGCAGAAGCGTGTCTTCGAGGGACTACGCTATTTTCCATGCAATCCAGATATGCGTTTTACTGCTATCGTGGATACCAACATCGAGCCACATCGTCAAGAGGTCGTTATGAATGCTAGCGAGTCTATGATGACGACAACTATAGGTCATATTCAATTCGTGGTAGCAGAGCAATCTGTCACTCTCTCGCTTTATTGGCTCGATATCTACGGTGGTGGTCTCTTTTTGCCATTCCGTGACACCACCTCGCCGCAAGAAAGTTATGGAGGTGGGCGTTACCTCTTTGACACTATTAAGGGTAGTGACTTCCTGTCAACAACAAATGAGCATAGTCAAATGCAGATTGTGCTTGATTTCAACTACGCTTATAACCCATCATGCGCATACAACGATGCTTGGACATGTCCCCTTGCCCCTATCGAGAATAGACTACCCGTCGCGCTTCCTGCTGGTGAGAAAAAATATAAGGTGTGATTGTCATATTTCTTCAATAATCACAGGTAGCACTTCACCTGCTTTCTCATGAATAACCACATCAGCAGCCGGATCAAGCGTTGTTGCTTGCAAATTAATGATGATAAGTGGCACATTGCGGTTGAGCACGAGGCGTGGCAATGTTGCAGCGGGGATGACTTTAAGCGAGGACCCCACAACGAGAAAAAGATCGCATAGTTCGGTCAACTGCTTTGCGCGTGCCAACTCCGCATCAGGAACACGTTGCCCAAAAAGGATTGTTGCTGCTTTAAGCAATCCTCCACATGCCTCACAACGCGGATCAATCTCACCTGCATCTATACGCTGTTGCAGATCACTCATGGAAGAGCGTCTCCCACATTGTGTGCAACCTGCCATACGTGATGTGCCATGTAGCTCTACGATATGCTCTGGATTGTTCCCCGCGTCCTGATGTAAGCCATCAAAGTTTTGCGTGATAATACCGCTTAGCTTTCCTCTACGTTCTAGTTCTGCTAGTGCCCTATGTGCTGCATTTGGTTGGGCCATGATTACCTGTGCGGAAAGGCTACTACGTGTTTGCCAGTAGCGTTGACGCGCCTCTGGTTTATCGAGGAAGTCACGATAACTTGTGGGCGGATTCTTTTCCCACGGAGAGCCAGGGCTACGAAAATCAGGAATACCTGACTCAGTACTGATGCCAGCACCTGTGAGTGCCACGACGTGTTGTGCATGTTGCATCAACTCTGTGGCATCTTGAAATTTTTCTTGTCTGCTAAGCGTGTACGACATAGTTAAAAGTATACCATAAAGCACCTGAAGAAGGTTCCACTATGCAGGCAAAGAAGCAAGTACACCCTTTAGAGACAAGAAGAGCGCATCTGTTCCTGATTCTCGTAGCTATGTGTGCTATAAGCTTTTTTAGTGTGTTCGAGAACGGATTCCTTGTGCCTGTACAACGGGTGTATGCGGCAGCAAATCAAGATAGTGGTACCATGAATACTGTCGTCTACGATCTGACTCACAACCGCTATTCTACTTACAATGCGTCTAGTCAGTTTATTGCAGCCAGTTCGATGAAAGTACCCATCATGCTCACCTTTTTCGACATGATTGAGCAGCAAGGTCGAGGACCCACTCATCAAGAGCTAAGCCTGCTAACAACCATGATTGAGAACTCTAATAATGATTCAGCTTCAGTACTCTACTACAACGAAATTGGTGGTGCTGCAGGAGTCACACGTTACATGCAGAAGATAGGTGTTACTGGCTTATCACCAAATCCGAATGCATGGGGGTATAGTCTGATTTTCCCTTTTACAATGGTGCAATTGCTCACGCGCTTATATCAGGGAAGCATTTTAACTGCGTATGATCGCGATCTAGCACTCTACTTAATGGAGCATGTACAAGTAGATCAGCGCGTAGGCGTTGGCGATACTGCTCCTCGTGGAGCTACTGTTGCCTTGAAAGATGGTTGGGTCGTTGGAACAGATGGTTATTGGGTCATGAACTCGTCCGGTATTGTAACGCTCGGTGGCGAATCGTATATTATCGCCTCCTACACAAGAGATGCCTCTTCATTCGTAGCTGGACAAAACATCGTCCGTCAAATCTGTGGGACGGTAGCGACCCAACTTCGCTAATTCGATTTGTAAATACGTATGATTGTCAAGGGGGCGAATACCCAATGAATATTAATAACCGAATACGGCGAAATCGGTAGGGGCGGCAATTCATTGCGCCTAAAGATGGGCAGGCCGGGGTTCACGTTAAAGTCAAGGAATTATTGCTGATACGTTGCCCCTCAATCCCCATCTTTGGGCGCAATGAATTGCCGCCCCTACCGATTATAAAGATGAGACAATATGTTTGGAAGCAGCCTTCTTAATGTTGATACGAGGAGCTTGTGAGCTATATAATCGCAGTGCTGGGCGCCTTGTCTGCATCTGCTTCCAAAGATGATGGTACGCGCTATGCACAATTTCGATTTCCGTTTTTTGCAAGTTCATAATTGAATCCTTTCTGGTCATATTCAGATATTGATGTATCCACTAACAACATATACAATCATTAGCGTGATTTTATCGAGAGAGAGCCTATTTAGGGCATAAGAAAACAAAGATACAAGGATAACGAGTTCTCTAACTGAGATGTGGATAATCTCTTCGAGGTGTGGATACAGATAAAGTATATCACATAATATGTAACCTGCATTGAGCATAGCATATTCCATCTTTGACCCCTTACACTAAAGCATCTCTTGCCCTAGTGTGGTACTGTAAAGCCATAAAAGCATTATAGAAAGGTAAGTACATATATATGCGAGGCAACTTTTATGGCTATCAACATCAGCGTTTCTTGCTGCTCCTCTTACCGCACATGCTGAAATGCTGCTACAAGAACAGCAACCAGAACAATACCGCCGATAATGCCAAGCACGATGCCTATGATGGGCAGAAGCAATACTGCTAGCGTTGCCCTGCCGCTACGCATTCGATGTACCGCCATAGTCATGAAGATTTGAAGCACGATAGTGTAGACGCCTACTGCGCTACCAATTAAGCTACCAACAAAAGGAATTAGGGCCGCAAGGGTCTTCCCTACACGTAGGATTCCATAAAAATGTAGGGGAGACCCTTGCGGTCTCCCCTACATTTTTATAGAAAGAAAGGTAACACTTAGAGTGTTGCTCTACGTGCCGTTGTCTCATTGCCTGCGAAACCGAAGCCAACGGCTGCGGCAGCAAGGCCAGTTACAAGGTGAAGAATGTGATCTGCAATGCTGAGGTGCATGAGACCTAAGAACAAGCCAGCATCAGTTCCAAATGAGCCTGCTGGGAAGTAGAGCGCGGGAATAAGGCCGAGCAATGCCAGCACGATATAGATGACGCCAAATGCCTGATTGAATCGGCGTGAAAAGCCCATGAATGCTGCTGCAACACCAACCACTCCGAAAAGCAGATGAACAATGCTATGCAACGTATCTACATCGAAGATGCCCAGTTCTGCACGCACTCCAGTGCCATTCTCTACTGGCGTCAAAAAGCCAATAATAGCGACTAATATGAAGACAATACCAAGTGTAAGAGCTACAATGCGGTTCGGGGTCCAAACTGAAGTTGAGTCATTTCGCTGTACCAATGTCGTCCTCCTAGAAGAATAATAACGGTTGTATACAAAGAGAGTGTACGTTTATTGACACGATTCACACACATTTTTCGTTTCATCTCTCTTTCATAATTTAAGAAATGCTTATGTGCGCTCTACATTAGACTTTACCTACACGATATTTAAAATCATAGTATAAGATAAAGTCTAACTCTTCATTTGTAAAACCATAGTGTTGAGCAAGTATGCAATCAATCTTATCTACAATAGACTTTGAATATACTACGCGGTATTCCTCAATCTCAATCCTATCACCCGTTTTTGTATTTCTCGTACTATATAAAGCGTGCTTCTGAATATCCTCTTCTAAATACCGCGCTAGGGAAAGCAACTGCTCATCTATACATAGTATACCGAGTACGGGAAAATTCTGTACAAGCGCATGTGAAAGATGAAAGCCGTCCGAATACGTGGCGAACCACAGATAAAACAGTGAACTATTCATTAACGCACATACAATAGAAGCCCTACTCTCATCCTCGAAATAGAGAAAACGTCCATGTCGTGGTCGTGTCACGACACCATTTTTCTTATAGTAAGGAACATGACGTGTTGCCTTCATCCACATATTCGTCGCCTCCTGATAATACACTGCATACTCTGTTCTTCTAGGAGACACCAGCATAGAGAGCGTACTTTTGCCAGCACCTACAATCATTTTCTGTACAATCTCTTCTTGCCGAGGCGAGCCACACTTAGGGAAAACACCTTCTCTATGCCTGTATCGTACCTGTGTATACACGATGCGTCGCATCAGTGTAGACCGCTCAGAGGTATACCAACGCTGAATGTGTGTCACATATGTCTCATGTGGAGAGACGATTTGCTCATTACGTTTGCCCAGTAGAAGTGTTAACCGTTGATACGCGCTTTCAAAGAGGCGACATGGAAAAATATCAAAGTTTGCTAACCACAGTATAGACGTATGTGTGAGAATTGTCCTTCTCAATGTGTCAAACCGTTCGCCTCCGCATATACTGAGTGGCACAACGAAGCCTATATAACTACGTGCTGTACAACAGCGCGTAAGGACGTGTTCGATAATTTCTGCATATAGATTGCCATATGTCCCGTTTCCATCATTTGATGGTGTATCATGCTCAAACTTGCTATATTCCACAAAAGGAGGATTGCCAATAATCACATCGAAGTTACCAATATGTTTAGGAAAAGCTCTCTGCCGTGTCTCGTCAGCAAGCACATTACCACTATAAATGTTCCACTGTAGGGACCGATGGATCACGTCCTTCTGGCCTATCAATATTGATTGAGGACGTGATCCATCGGTCCCTACTAGTCTGTCAATCTTGATGTGGCTGGGGCAAGGGCGCCCGCAAGGGGACGCCCTAGTTTCGGTACCAAATGTACTTTGACAGACTACTACAGTGATTACGTTATCAACGTTTTGTGTTATAGCTGCAAGTGAGAGCCGCATTGTACAGACTTCAACGGCCTCCTGCATAATCTCTATACCATAAAGATTGTTTACAAGAGGTGTGATTTGTGTAAGTATAGCGCGAAATGTGGCGTCACAGGCGTTGTCAGTCTTGCATTCCTCATTCCATCTTTCTATATATTGCTGCATATGGTGCAAGCAAGCCTCATAGAGTTCTTCAAGCAACGTCATCGCGGCAAGCAAAAACGCACCAGTACCACACGTTGGATCAAGAATGGTCAAGCATGCAAGTGTCCTGTAAAACGTGAGCAATAACACAGGATGTTCACATGTCTCGATGATATCCAGGACAAAACGTCGTATATCAAGATTGTGCGTAACCATATCCGCAACCGTACAAATTTGTCCTTGTTGTAGAAGCTTGTAAAGCTGCTGATAGCACACTTGACGTGTGGCGTATTCGGACTCAGTTTCTGTTGGAAGATATGTTGTACTAGAGACAGCCGTATGAATATAGCGTTCTGGCTGTGTACGGAGCAATCGCGCTTGCAAAGGTGAAACGATAGCCGAATGTGCGCGTGTTACAACATCTAAAAGATATGGCAGAATTGTTTTCTGTGCAATATACTCAGCTACATCTCTATGTGTATAATATACGCCCATCTGTTTCTGGTTTATCTGTTGCTCAAATACATAACCCAGTACATCGGGCTGTATACAATATTCGTCCTGTTGATCGTCAAGTCGCCACTGGTATTTATCAAAAAACGCGCTGATACGAGCAAATTCTGGTCTTACGTTGAGTTTTAGCAATGCTCTTTGCTCTAGCCCAGCACCGTACTGTAAAAAATAGGCATACATCAAGCGGATGACATCCATTGTCACATGTAGCGAATCATCACGTGAGTTTACAAGAAGCAATGTATACTCTTCTTTGAAGCGTTGATAAAATTGTTTGAGAGTGCGTTGCGAGGTCATTTTCTACCTCAAATATGTTCCACATACACAATCTATATGATACTACAGGACACGTTGGGTCTGCATCCTTTCGGGTGAAGCAGGGAGACCCTTGCGTTCTCCCTGTCGGCTCACCAATTTCCCCTTAATGGATGGAGACCCGACACGTTTTCAACGTTGCAAACGTAAAACAAAAATGTTACACTAGACAAACGTTTTGCGAATTGACAAGTAGTGCGTTTGTTTTCCAAAGAGTGCGAGGACCTCAATGTTGCTTACACTTACAACAATATATCAGCCAGCAACCGATCTTGGATATCTCCTGCATAAGCATCCAGATCGTCTACAATCCTTCTCGCTTCCCTTTGGCAAGGCACATGTGTTTTATCCCGAAGTAACAGAGAAGCGTTGTACTGCCGCACTTCTGCTCGATGTTGATACTGTTCATCTAGTACGCGGGCGTGACAAAGCGGTAGCACTGAATTCATATGTAAACGACCGTCCCTATGTGGCTTCATCCTTTCTGAGTGTTGCGCTCTCGGATGTGTTTCGTACTGCTATGAATGGACAATGCAAGATGCGTCCTGAACTTGTAAATACGCCTCTGCCACTACAAGCACATCTTGCTGTTGTACCATGTCGCGGTGGTGAGACGTTTTTACGCAGCCTCTTCGAGCCACTTGGTTATACTGTCACTATCGTACAGCATATGCTTGATGAAACGCATCCAGAGTGGGGTATGAGTAACTACTTTACCCTCACGTTGAATGCTATCTGTTTGCTTCGTGACCTGCTCACACATCTCTATGTTCTTGTACCCGTGCTTGACGACGACAAACATTATTGGATAGGTGACGATGAGGTCGAAAAGCTGCTCAAAAATGGGAAGGGCTGGTTAGAAAAGCATCCACAACGTGAGCAAATCATACCTCGCTATCTCAAACACCAACATACATTGACACGCGATGCTCTCACTCGTCTTCTTGTCGAAGAGAGACAAGAACTGCCAGAGAGCGTCGATGTTCAGGCAGACGCCGAAGAACCTCAAGCTGAACAAACTCTCGGTTTACATGCACAACGCTTGCAGACGGTTGTATCTGTTTTGCATGACAGTGGCGCAACGCGTGTGCTCGACCTCGGCTGTGGTGAGGGAAAACTGCTCAAACTGCTTTTGCAAGATAAAATGTTCGAGCATATTCTTGGTATGGACGTGTCCTATCGCGTCCTGGAATTAGCGCAGGACCGCTTGCAATTACATCGGCTTCCTGACGCAGTAAAGCGGCGTATCACGTTGATACATGGCGCGTTAACCTATCGGGATAAACGCTTGGAAGGCTATGATGCCGCAGCTGTTGTTGAGGTGATAGAGCATCTTGATGCTGCTCGTCTTGCTACCTTTGAGCGCGTGCTCTTCGAGTTTGCGAAACCTCACACAATTGTGGTAACAACACCAAATGCCGAGTACAACGTCAAATTCCCAATGTTGTCTGCCGATACTATGCGCCACTCTGATCATCGCTTCGAGTGGAGTCGTCAGGAATTTCAGCAATGGGCAACCGTCATGGGGCAACGTTTTGGCTATGCTGTGTACTTTGCTGCAATTGGTCCAGAGGATGAACATGTTGGCGCACCATCACAGATGGGCGTGTTCACGCATGTAGTAGGCTAAGGAAGAAAAAACGATGAAGCTCACAATCCCAGAATTGTCATTGGTCGTGTTGATCGGTCCCTCTGGCTCTGGTAAATCCACCTTTGCGAACAAGCACTTCAAATCTACCGAAGTTATCTCGTCAGATTTTTGTCGTAGCCTTGTCTCCGACGACGAGAATGACCAGAGTGCTACACCACAGGCGTTTGAGGTGTTGAACCTTATTGCCGCGAAACGTCTCGCAGCTGGCAAGCTTACCGTTATCGACGCCACAAACGTGCAATCAGAAGCGCGTAAAAGTTTGCTAGAACTAGCACGAACCTATCATACACTTGTGACCGCCATTGTCTTCAACTTGCCCGAAAAACTCTGTCGTGAGCGCAATGCACAACGCCCAGAGCGGGACTTTGGACCTCACGTCATTCGTCGGCAAGTGGACCAAATGCGACGTTCGCTGCACGGTCTGCGTCATGAAGGCTTTCACCATATCTATACTCTACGCTCACCCGAAGAAGTCGAGGATGTAGATATTGAGCGTCAACGTTTGTGGAGCAACCTCAAGTATGAACATGGACCGTTTGACATCATTGGTGATATACACGGCTGTTTTCCAGAACTACAAGCTCTTTTACAAAAGCTTGGATATAGCGTGACACAACATGAATATACATTTACAGTGATACATCCGCAAGGACGAAAAGTTATATTCCTCGGCGACCTTGTAGATCGCGGTCCCAACACACCAGAGGTCTTGCGGATCGTCATGGACATGGTGGCTTCTGGAACAGCACTATGTGTCCCAGGCAATCATGATATAAAATTGATGCGTAAACTCAAGGGGCACGATGTGCGAGTCAATTATGGTCTTGCTGAATCCCTTGCTCAAATTGCGAAAGAAACGCCAGCATTCAAGGAACGTGTTATAACATTTCTTGACGATTTGATAAGCCACTATGTCTTAGACGATGGCAAATTGGTAGTCGCGCACGCTGGCATGAAAGAAACAATGCAGGGACGTGGCTCCCGTGCTGTCCGTGAGTTCGCACTTTATGGCGAAACGACGGGCGAGACCGACGAATTCGGTTTGCCCATACGCTATGATTGGGCAGCAGAATATCGTGGTAAAGCAATGGTGGTGTATGGACACACTCCTGTATCAACATCAGAGTGGCTTAATAATACTCTCAATATTGATACTGGTTGTGTCTTTGGTGGCAACCTGACGGCATTGCGCTATCCTGAGAAAGAACTGGTTGCCGTGCGTGCAGCTTGGACATATAGTGAACCCGCGAAACCTTTTCTTGTGACAGAAGAAGCAACTTCTACACCAGTACTCAATGCACAACAACAGCATGATGACATACTGGATATCGAGGATGTTACGGGTAAACGGCTCATCTCAACGCGACTGAATAAGAGCATTACTATTCGTGAAGAGAACGCGATAGCTGCCTTAGAGGTCATGAGTCGTTTCGCAGCCAATCCCAAATGGCTCATGTATCTGCCGCCAACTATGTCACCATGTGGAACGAGCAAGAAAGAGGGCTTACTTGAGCATCCTGCGGAAGCCTTTGCGTATTATCAACAAGAGGGCATCAAACGTGTCATTTGTGAACAGAAGCATATGGGGTCTCGTGCCGTAGTGATTGTGTGTAAAGATGAAGAGGCCGCGCGTAAACGCTTTGGTGTTGTCAATGAAGGCATTGGTATCTGCTATACCCGTACTGGACGCCGTTTCTTCGACAATGCCCAACTTGAAGCCGAACTGCTTCATCGCGTGCGTGCTGCACTAGACAACATAGAGTTTTGGAATAGTACGAATACTGACTGGCTCTGCTTGGACTGCGAACTTATGCCGTGGTCTGTTAAAGCACAGTCGCTCGTGCTACAACAATATGCCGCCGTAGGTGCTGCCTCGCGTGCAACACTCGATGAGTCTGTAACTGTACTTACGCAGTCAGCAACACACAATCCCGATGTACAGGTACTTCTGGATAAGTACAGCCATCGTCAGGATATGGCTATGCAATATGTACATGCCTATCGTAACTATTGCTGGCCCGTGAACTCAATCAGGGACTTGAAGCTCGCTCCATTCCATCTTATTGCAACACAAGGCCACACCTTTTTTGACGACGATCACGAATGGCATATGGACATGATCGAGCAAATATGTAAGCAAGATGTAAACCTTCTTTTGGCAACTCCGTATAAAGTAGTGGAACTTGAGGACGAGGACAGCATTGCAGAAGCTACTACATGGTGGAAGAAATTGACTGAGAGGGGTGGAGAGGGTATGGTCGTCAAACCATACAAGTTCACTGAGCAAGGCATACGTGGTATCGTGCAACCAGCCGTCAAGTGTCGAGGCCCTGAATACCTGCGTATCATCTATGGGCCTGAGTACGACACGCCAGAAAACCTGGAACGATTGCGTATGCGTGGGCTAGGGGCAAAGCGTTCGCTCGCTATGCGTGAGTTTGCTCTTGGCGTCGAGGCGGTAGAACGCTTTGTACATGATGAACCGTTACGTAGCGTCCATGAATGTGTCTTCGGGGTGCTTGCCCTCGAAAGCGAGCCAGTCGATCCACGCTTATAACTGGTGTACCTACCACATTCATATGAATATTGACAACCAAAGGCAGTAATTCTTCTCGGTAGGGGCAGCAATTGATTGCGCCCAAAGATGGGGGTGGCTGGGCAACGCGTCGGCAACAATTCTCGTATCCAACGCGAACCCCTCCCGACCCATCTTTGAGCGCAATGAATTGCTACCCCTACCGCGCTTGCTGTGTTTAATTGTCAAAATTCATCAGAAGTTCGCATTATCTACGCAAGAAGTCGCTCTATCAGCAGGAAATGTTCTCTATCATGTTCGATAATATCAGCAACAATGACGCATATCGCCTCTTCGTCACCACCCCACGGAGGACGCACTGTTTCTGCCAACCGCTTATCGTCGAGTTCGTCAACCATCAGATGCAATAGATGCGTATGAAAATCTTCCCAATAAGTGTGAACATCTTGCAATGAACGTGGCGCATCTTGTTCACGTATCTCTGCGTTCACCTCATCGCCTTCTGGCGTAACATCTGGTAGAGGCTGATCGTGTGTATAGGCTACAAGCAACGCGTGAGTAACAGCCTTCCAATGCGCCATATGCGCCAGGAAGTCCTTGACCGACCACCCTTCCGGCGAAATTGGCGCGAGTTGTTGCTCTTCACTCAATTTGGAACTGAGAATATTAAAACGGTCATGGTCACGCCTCAGTGACTCCAGTAGTGACTCTTGTGTTGGTAGGGGAGTTGACATGGACACATACCTCCTTGACCTTGTTTGCAAACACTTTCTTTTGATACGCTTAAAACATAGCAACCTTGTACAACCGTACTACCTCTATTTTCATAGAGAAAGAGGGAATATATGAATCTTGTCCTTGTATCTCATTCACTGGCTGTGTGTCGTCTATCGCCACATGAGGATATTCCTGCATGGGCATTGCAACAACATTCGTTCCTTTCCATAACCTATACCGACGATGAACTTTCTATCGTTTGCTTTGCGTCTTCTGTACCAACAGGTATTCAATGTGAGAAATACTGGCAAGCAATACAGGTACAGGGCCCCTTAGACTTTTCTCTTACCGGTGTTCTGTCTTCACTTGCTGCACCACTTGCAGCTGAGAGCATTCCAATATTTGTGATGTCAACATTTGACGCTGACTATATTCTTGTCAAAGAACAGAATGTAGAGCACGCGAAAACTGTGTTAGAGCGACACGGACACGTTTTCGTGCCTACCGAACAACAAGCATGATAGATACGTATATAGGCTAAAGTATTTTCAAACAACGAGGTTCTTGTATGGCAAATAAAGACTATCATTTCATCACGCGGTGGCATGTGCCCGCGAAAGTCAAAGAAGTCACGGATATTATCAGCGATAACGAGGCTCTTGTACGGTGGTGGCCCTCCGTCTACCTACAGGTAGAGGAATTAGCACAAGGAGATGCCGATGGTATTGGTAAGGTCCTGAGTCTGTATACCAAAGGTTGGCTTCCCTATACACTCCATTGGCAATGCCGTGTCTCTGCGATACATGCTGATGGCTTCTCACTTATAGCTTCTGGTGATTTTGAGGGTCGTGGTATCTGGACTTTCAAGCAAAATGGTTCGTGGGCAGACGTTACCTATGATTGGAAGATCAGCGCGGAAAAGCCCTTGTTACGCTATTTTTCGTTTATCATGAAGCCCATCTTCTCCGCCAACCATTATTGGGCAATGGCGCGTGGCGAAGAGAGCCTCAAGCTAGAAGTCGCGCGTCGGCGAGCAACGACTCAGGAAGAACGTTCACTAGTACCTGCACCTCCAATGCCAACATCGAACTCTCCTGTATTCCTTACTTTTGCAACTCTTCTTTGTATTATTGTACTTACCTACCTCGGATATATTGCTACAAAAGTTATTGCTAAAGAATAGGGGAAATAAGACTTTTTATGAAAATTGCTTGATGGAGAACGTTGTATCTAAAAAGCAAAATAGATACCTGTTCTATACACACAATTCTTCTAACTCTGCTTTTTGGATATGAGGCCATCGTATGTCAAGTACAACAAATTCATCAGGCATCCAGACGCCAACAGCAACAACGACTGCTGGTGGTGAGAACCGTCAAGACGCGCAGCGTCGTTATACTATTGAGTTTGTGCTATGGTGCATTGGTATCATTCTCTTTATCCTCTCTTGTTTTGTCATTCATGTACATCCAAAACCCTATGCAATTGACCTCTCTACAACACGCACAATTCAGGGTATACATCCATTTGCTGCCTGGGTCAATCCAGTTCTAGAATTTCCTAGCACGTTAAACAACCCGATTCCTTCCGCCATTGCCCTATATACATGGTTTGGTTTCATGGCTTTGGGTGCTTTGCTGCTTCGTTTGCGTGGCATTATGATGGCTGCTGCTAGTTGGTTCCAGGCAGCACTTTTTCTGCTCGCTACTGTGATGAGTTCTGCTGGTCTCAATGTCCTTGTTGATGAGATCGTTGGACGACCTCGACCCAATCCACATACCGAACCTATTCATGTCTACACATCTATCGTGCCGTTCCCTTCCTACCCTTCAGGTCATACAGAACACGACATTGCCTATTATGGCTTTTTGCTCTATCTCAGCTTTATGAAACCTATACGTGAGTGGAAATATCGCTGGCTCCTGCTACCACTTCAACTTTACGCTGTGTTTGATATCCTTGCCATTGGCTATTCGCGTATCCTTGAGGGTGATCATTGGCTGACCGATGTACTCGGTGGCTATCTTGAAGGCATACTTTGCTTGTTTTTCTTTATCTTTCTGTATCGCTGGACAACAGACCAGCTAGCCAAACGACATGCCAAAAGGGTAAGTCTCGAAGCGTAAAGCTGTACATGTACGTACTACCACTATGCTTGTTTTATACAATACTATCTTTAAGGAGGGAGTATTATGAGCCTCAATACCATTGTTGTTTGGATTATTATTGCTGCCATCGTCGGCTTTGTGGGCGAGTTCATCACAGGTCGTCGTGTGCCAGAAGGGATCATTGGAGCTATTATTCTTGGCTTTATTGCTATCTTTCTTGTAAATGACGTTTTTCATGTCTCTATCAATGGTGAGCCAAGATTTGCGGGTGTTCCCCTGATAACGTCTATCATTGCAGCCGCCCTTCTCGTTTTCCTGTGGAGTGCCTTCGCCTACCATCGGGTCTATCGTCCATACCGCGAACGCTATTATCGTCGTGAGAGGCGTGAGCGTCGTCCAGAACGTCGCCGCCGTCGCTACTTTCGCTAGATAGAACCTTTTCGTTTAACACTGGGGTCGGGACATATAAGTGTTTCTCCTTCAATCACATCCATACATATGAGATAGACTGTCTCATATGTATGGATGTGATTTTCTCAACATCAACATATCAATATACACTACATCTTAACAGATTCTCAACATCGTCTTCCTCCCCCATTAGGTATTATATGCGTGGGGAAACGTGTTACGCGGGAAAACGTCCTGGGGGGGATGTCCAACCACAAGCGTAACACATGGTAAGGGATAACTACCGCTTGTTCGGCGGAATGTAATGCCTGTAGAAAGATAGTATGCAGTCCTTGATATTTCTGGCTTGCGCTGTCTGACACGGGAAAGAAATAAGTTGCTCACGTGCTAACGTAAAGTGCTATTTCTGCGAGCATGGTGCATGCTACAGGGGCATCTTGGGGGAGATGTTCCTGGACTCACCACATTGATGAGTTCTACTCTTGGGGAAATACGGAAGACAAACTGGTTTGTCTTCCGTATTTTTTGCTTTCCTATGTCGGCGCGTATTTCTCTTCATCGAGCAATTCACCCATTGTTACATAGAGAAACATGACCGTAATACTACTTACACTTCGGGAGAAATTAAGCCGTGGCGAATTGCGAAGCGTACATGATGTAACACATCATGTAGCTCTAGCTTTTCCATAACGTTTGCACGGTGCGCCTGTACTGTTTTAATACTCAACACAAGCTGGTCAGCAATTTCTTGATTCGTGTAGCCCTCTGCCACAAGTTTGAGGACTTCCATTTCACGCTGTACCTCTTCAATCAACATGCTCTAGTCCTCTTTGTACTCACGACAGAGAGGCAAAATGGCTTCTACTGTTGTGCCTTCTCCTCTACGTGAAAGTATAGTCAACGTTCCTCCAAGAAGGGCGGCTCGTTCGCGCATACCAAATATCCCTAGACCAGTTTTTGTTTGTTTGTTCTGTATCGTACCCATCGCCATTATTAGTATAGATACATATAGCATAAACTATTTCGCAGTGAGGACCTATTAGGAGAAGTCCCTATTTTTAAAAATATAAAAGAAAAAATGTTGCAATAATAGACTAAAAAGAATTTGGAAATAACACATACACTTATTGTTGCTACAATTCAGTCATGCCCATTTGTGCGAGCACACGTTTCAAATGTATGACGCCGAGGCGCATACGGGCTTTCACGGTACCAAGAGGTATCTGACAACCTTCGGCGATCTCTGAATGTGTCCATCCCTGAAAATAGGCTAGCTCGATGACCATACGCTGTTCAGTTGGCAGTTTCATCAATGCTGCACGCACTTGCTCGCTTTGAATAGACTTTAACGCACCTTCCTCGGCATCGGGTTGTGCTGTGCGCTCATCGCGCTCAACTTCTTCCCATGTTGCCTCTTTGAGGACCGCACGTCTCCGCACACCACGTAAATAGTCAATCGCGCGATGGTGTGCAATGGAGACAAGCCAACTACGAACCGCACCTGACTGCGGCGAGTAGGATGTAGCACGCTTCCATACTGATAGAAACGCGTCCTGTAACAGGTCTTCTGCTATCTGGTGGTCTGAGACCATGCGGTACACGATTGAGTAGAGAATGCGACTATAACGCTCATAGAGTGGATCCATTGCCCAAACTGCTCCATTAGCAATTGCGTGAATGAGCATTTCATCGCTAATCTCTTTGTTATTATCGTTATCACCACCCTGAGTAAATCTCTGCATCATACCCTTCTTCTCTAATATCCTTATTACAGTACGTACTGTAAGGTCAAATAGATTATGCTTTGGTATAGCGTAATGAAATAGAGAGAGCACAAGATAAAGTATTAAGTCATATATACATATACTACTCTATAGAGTTGTCGCTTCTCTCCTGCTTCTGATATTATGTAGGCAGATACATCTATCATTTGTGACAGGAGCATACAACATTTTATGAGTACACTATTTCCTTGTTGGTATCCTATCCATATCCGGTTCCGCGATTTGGACCCACTTGCTCACGTGAATAATACCGTCTACTTCACCTATTATGAAGAAGCAAGAAGTTATTACTTTGATCGGCTTGATCCCTGGTTACAACAGTGGCCTTCTCAAGAAGAGCATCAGCAGGTAGAAGGTATTGTCTCACAATCTCCTCACAACCCTCGTATTCAAACCGGATCACGTGGCAGTCACTATGGGCTTCTCGTGAAAGAGGTGACGTGCACCTATGAACTCCCACTTGTACGCTCAGACCGCGTGGAAGTTGGTGTGCGTGTGATGAGCGTGGGTCGTACAAGTTTTGTCATGGAACAACAGATACGCGATGCACAGGATTCGGAACGTGTCTTTGCCTCTGGACGTTCTGTTATGGTTTGGTGTAACTACCAAACGGGTCGCCCTCATCCGCTCCCACTTTCACTACGAAATGCATTTGAGCAGATGGAAAAGCGGGAATTTCCCCTCCCTAATATCGTCAAATAATGTTAATAATTGCACATCATACAAGAGAAGTCAAGCTATTGAGAAATTTGTGTGCGACTGTACATGTCAATTTAGTACTTGAATACTAAATAAGCTCAGCAATTGAATAACAACATATGCTATGCCAAGTACACTTACTATGATTGCTAAACTATAGGCCAGAATGTTGAAAATGGGTCCATTCGTATACTTTCCCATTAAGCGTTTGTTGTTAACCAGAGCTAAAATCGAGAACAAAATGATGGGTAGTAAGATACCATTAAGCAGATAGAGATTTAGCAGGACCGGGACAACTGGCAAATTTGGCACCATTGAAATCACGACGCCCACGATAATCAGTGCTGTAAAGAGTCCCCAAAAGATCGGTGCTTCTTTCAAACGTTTGTTTACACCATTCTCTAGTCCCAGTGCTTCTGTGATCGAGTAACAGGTCGAGAGTGGTAGCACTCCTGCCGCTAGAAAGGAGGCACCGAGCAGACCTATTGCGAATGCATCGGTAGCAAATCTACCCAGAAATGGCGTTAATGCGAGGGCGGCATCGGCTGCTGACGCCAAGGCGACACCCTTCCCTCCACTATGTGCAAAGAGTGTTGCAGCTGTTGCGATGATGATAAATGCAGCGACCAGATTGGAGAAGATGGCAGCACTGTACACATCAATACGTTCGTTATTGTACTCGCGCATATTTGCGCCTCGTTCAACGACAGCACTTTGCACATAGATTTGCATGTAGGGACTGATCGTTGTGCCTACAGCTGCGATAAGTGTCAAGAGGAAGGCACCATTTGTTTGTAGTGTTGGTACGACGGTGCCAAATGCTACCTGTCCCCAATTAGGATGAGCCATGAATGCCGCGATGATATAAGCAATAAAAACCAACGTCAACGCTAAAAAGACTTTTTCGACCCGCGCATACGAACCACGCACCACCAACAACCATAGGAGAATGCCTGCTGCAGGCGCACTAATGTAGGCTGGCACATTGAAGAGTTTAAGTGCTGTCACGATGCCGATAAATTCAGTGATAATCACGCCGCCGTTGGCGAGTAGAAATGAAAGCATAACGAGTGCGGTGAGCCGAATGGGAAAGTTTTCCCGAATGAGGTCTGATAAACCTTTTCCTGTCACCGCTCCCATGCGTGTGCACATTTCTTGCACGATGCCCATGCCCACGGTCAGGACGACCATCACCCAAATCATTGAATAACCAAATTGTGACCCCATTGTGCTATAGGTGTAGATGCCCCCTGCATCATTGCCTGCACTTGCGGCAACCAGTCCTGGACCCAAGATGCTGAGATACATAAGCCAGCGCGAGCGTCGGCGTATACGGGAACGTGGTAGTGTTCCACTCTCTTTGTGTATTGCTTCGGAAGCAGATATTACCATCTTTTCGATATCTTTCCGTGGACTTTGTGCCATAGTGACCTCGTTTCTTGCTTCTGAACGCTATCGAGCTTCCTGTGGTGTTTCAGACCGCGTTGTACGGCGGCGGCGATAGAAAACAAGATGACCGATGCGCTCACGTAAATCATCGGGCAAGAGTATATCAAGGGCATCGTCGAAGGTGATAATGCCAAGCATGATACCTTGCTCATCAATGACGGGAATCGCACGAAGGCTATAGGTGGAAAGCAATGCGGCAGCTTCTTTGGCATCCGTCGTCGGATGCACGCTTACGATATCCCGCTCCATCAGGTGCTCTAATGTTATTGCGCGGTCTGGATGAAAAACGACATCACGTAGAGAAACGGCACCAATCACGCGCTCGGTTCCTGGCTCTGCCACGTACAGGTAGTCCGCGAACTCAGGTTGCTCTTCCATCGCGCGAATAGTGCGGAGTGCTTCTGCGGCTTCTAAGGAGGCAGGCAAGAGTAAGAACTCATTTGTCATAACGCCCCCGGCACTATCTTCAGGGTAAGCAAGCAGTTCTCGCAGGTCATCGGACTCCTCGCGGTCCATTAAGTTTAAGAGTACTTCTGCCCTATCTTCATCGAGGTCTGCCACGACATCAGCAGCCATATCCGGGTGCATCTCTTCGAGAATATCTGACGCCCGCTCATCATCAATCTTTTCGAGGATATCCGCCGCATCATCGGAATCGAGTTCCTCTAGTGCGTCGGCAACAAGTGCATCATCCAGGCCACGAACGACCTCATCGCGCTGTTGATAAGAGAGTTCATCCAGGATACGTGCTAGGTCTGCCGGATGAAGTTTTCCCAGTCGTGAATGTGATACTTCAAGCTGAACGGCAGGAGCATTACTGGCAAAATATTGAACGTTTGCCCAATCAAGTAACCGTTCGCTTCTTTCTGGATGCGCCCCACTTATAGACATAAGAATACGGCGCGAAAGAGCACGGAATGAAACATCAACAGCGAGTAGGCGTAGGAGCGTTTCTCCTGGCACTTGTCCTAATGCTAAGTCATTGACTCGCACGACGCGTCGTCCCTCAACATCGACGAGCTGCTTATCGAGTACATCTTTTCCTAGCAATATCTCTCCATCACGGCGCAGAAAGTGTTCCAAGTCGATCTTGGTCGAGGATAAGGTGATGCCGTGCTCTTCAAACGCGGCTATTTGACGAGCGGGAAGCCAAATATCGCGTCTTGCTGTGTGAGCTAGCACTCCAGCAAGCGAGGGATAAGTTTCTTCGCTCTTGCCTTCAGCGGGATTGATATAGACCACGATGTCTTTTAGGACAGCCACTTTTTCCCGATTGGGATCAAAAATTGGTTTTCCTATCATTTGACTAAATATGAATAGACTCATAGCGTCTCCTGTTTTTGGGTGTTCCCCATATGTGATAGATGTGTACAAGCTACAGCTTGGCTTTATATAGCCATCACACAGAGTACATACATATAGGTAGATGTGATAGGAGAGGTACGAGAGGAATAAAAACTGCATCTCTGGTTATCCCAGAATGGTCAGAAAAAATCCTCGCACATCTCGCACGGTAATGTTATATATTCCGTAGCAGAAGCGAGAGGCGAGGTGATAGCAAGACACAATAGGGCTATCAAGTCACAAGCATGTATGCCACGGAAAGATGTTGGCGCCTGTCACTACTAGGGGCAGGGTCCATAGGGGTCCTCCTTCATCAATCCATTTCTAAGGACGTGTGTATTCTCTCAAAGAAAGTACTGTACACGCCCTGAGTATAGCCATCGGAGTATCCAAAAGTCAAGAGAAATAATCTTTTACGTATATTGGAAAAACAGTAATCCACTTTATCTGGCATGACGTACTCTATTGTGGTACCAGGTTGAAGGGGGGGATGGCGTAGAAGCAGCAGGTATGCGATTCCACTTCAGATCGTCGCAACTTCTACGACTCTAAAACCTTGGAGTGGGTGCCACAACCTTTTACAACTTACGCGCAATTACGATAGATTATCTTCAGCAAGGAAGTAGAGACGCAGATACCCTTCTCCTTCCTTCTCTGGTCCTGAGAAAGGTCTTCGCTATCTATTCGCAAGAATAGAGTGAAGACCTTTCTTCTTTTGGTAGAGCAGTAGATGTCGTGGGTTACAGAAACTTTTTAGTAGCCTCTTCCGTGCTAGTAGTGAGTGGAGTTCTTTACACTTTATGGAAAAAGTACACGGAAGGCTCAGGTCTCTTGAACCCTTCAAGTAGAAGGATATCTATGAAAATTGCACACATTGCACCCCCCTGGATACGCATCCCACCTAAAAACTATGGCGGTACAGAAGCTGTCATTGCCAATCTTATAGAGGAGCAAGTAGCCGAAGGACACGATGTGACACTGTTAGCTCCTGGTGATGCAAGCACAAAGGCTCAGCTTGTCTCGTTTTTCCCTCAGTCGCTTCTTGATTCAGGTGTGCCTTGGTCAGGACATCTCAAAGCATATTATCATCTGTATAAGTCTGTAGAATACATAAAAGCACACAATTTTGATATTGTTCACATGCATCTCTCCTCAAGTTCAGACATGTACCTGTTTCCACTAACGGTTGCTCTTAAGACGCCGCATGTCACAACACTCCATAGTCGCTTTCCCTTTGATCGAGTGCAATCATGGACAGGCGATGCCGACGAGTTTTTCAAAGAGTGGTTTCTTTCAACTCCTATGGTTGCGATTAGTGAGAATGCCCGCAAGGATGTGCCATATCCACTCAATTTTGTTGGAGTGGTACATCATGGTCTTCCCATGCACTTCTTCAAGCATATTGTAAAAAAGCCGGATGATTGTTTTGTCTGGTTAGGGCGTTTTGTGCCTGAAAAAGGGGCGCATTTGGCGATCCGAGCAGTTCAGCAAGCGGGTGCCTCGTTGGTGCTTGCGGGCATTGTTGATAAGCATGTCTCGGCATCAGTGGCCTATTTTGAAGACCAAATAAAGCCTCATATTGATGGACAGCAAATTACGTATGTTGGTCCGGTTAATACAAGGCAGAAGATTAGTTTGCTTAGTAAAGCACATGGTTTTCTCAATCCTATTCAATGGGAAGAGCCGTTCGGCATGGTGATGATTGAGGCTATGTCTGTAGGTTGCCCCGTTATCTCGTTTGCACGCGGAGCAGCACCAGAAATCGTGGCACAGGGAAAGGCTGGCTTTCTCGTGGATACCTTAGAGGAGATGGTAGAGTGTATCCCAAAAATTGGAAAACTTGACCGTTTTGCTGTACGCGACTATGTACTACAAAACTTCTCCGTAAAAGCAATGGCGGAGCAGTATTTCTCTGTCTACGAAAAAGTTATTGCTTTAACATCGCTTGTGTCAAAACGAGGAACAGGACGAACAAAGAGTGCTCTTGTCTCTCCTGCTTCATCTGTTTCTGTACCGTCGTCAGTGCTCAAAACAGATGTCCCTGCTCAAGTTCCTTCTTATCAGCTTTCTCTTCCTGCCAAGGTAGTGCAGGAAGAGAAAGCACCTTCGTAAGACGATTGTATAGTTCCAGACAAATCTCAGGTGAGTGTTCCTCATATGGACAGTGGCAAAACACATAGAGCGTCAAGCCTTGTGTAAGCCACTGCTTACACTGTTGCGCCCATTGGTCAAGAAATGGTGCGTTTACTTCCATCTTTGGATGCCCGATATAGCGCATAAAGGCAAAATCCGTTGTTGTGACAATTTGTAGTGGTAGATTTGGTTTACGTTCACGCGCCTGGAGCACATGTTGCTCTTGCTCTGTTCCTGTACGGATTGGCCGTGTATCCATGAGTACTCGTGCCACGCTATATTGACGAAGCATATCGTTCAACGTCTCGGCATCCTTCTCCGTGTAGAAGCTTGGATGTCGTACTTCAACAGCGAGTCGTATATTTTGAGGCCAGAAGGCAAGAAATGTCTCTAAAGTAGATAGTTGACTGGGTGAAAATGCTGGTGGCAGTTGCAGAAATATTGGTCCTAAGCGTGTGCCAAGGTGCTGCATCCGCTCTACAAATGCAAGTGTGTCGTCTTTGCGTGTATCTATACGAGGCTCATGGCTAATACTACGCGGAATCTTGGGACAAAAACGAAATGTCTCAGGTGTCTCGTTATGCCAGCGCGTAACTGTATCCGCCGACGGTACCGCATAAAATGTAGTGTTTCCTTCTACCGTCGTCAGCTTTTGGCTGTAGAGTCGTAAGAAGTCGCTTGCAGGTGTCTTTGGCGGAAAGAAATTATCATGCCCTACCCACTCTTTGTAGCCCCATGCTGGACATCCTATGTAGAACATATATTCACCTCTTTTTAGTGTATTGTAGCCAGCTTTAATCTATTCTGCAAGATGCTTGTCAGTAATTACTCCTTACTTCTAGTTATTTTTAGCAGAAGCATAGCCCTATTGGTTTATTTCTTGTGCAAATAAAGCAACTTTTCAATGGCATACGTTATAGTAATCAGGAAGATACAGATAGAGAAAAATTCGTATGTGAGGGTAGCGTATGTTGTCCGCCGTCATTACGGCCCTATTGCTTGTGCTTATGGTCGCCATTGTGACAAGTTTCGCTATTGGTGGATGGCGTGAACATCTTCGGCACAAGAAAATATTTTTGCAACAGACTTCTGCTGTGACGTATCCTCTTCCTCAGGTCGGAAAGTCTGCATATATTCCTCCTATTTCGCTCCCGACTTCCTGGTACACACGCCGTCGTATGCTTGTCTCACTTGGATTTTTAATCATGATATTCCTTGCTCTTTTTTTACAAGACGGCCTCACTGAAGGTGGACTGCGTACATTAAGCAATAATATTGGCACTACCTTTTTGAGTGCTTCACAAGCAAGCGATGGACAAACAACTGCTCATGCTACGCCAATTCCCGTCCTTCCCGGAGGGGCAAGTACCCGCCTTGTGCGCTTAGATTCGGCTGCACGGTCACAATATCGTTCAGACTACCAATGGCAAGTATGGTCATATTCATCTTGCTCTGCCTTCGCTATGACAATGGTGATGAACTCCTATGGGAGACACCTCATTGTGGGCGATGTCTTGCAAGAGGAATTAAACCTAGGCGTATGGGACGTAAATCTTGGTTTATTACGCGAAGAAGGCATCGCCATGACTGCCTCCTATTATGGCTTTGATACAAACGCAAATCATACGCGAACACTTGAAGACATCATCGCGCTTGGTAATAAAGGTACGCCGGTCATCGTCGGTATACGCGACAGTTATTATTATCCTGGTGGTCATATCTTTGTCGTGCGTGGTGGTGACGACCAGAATGTGTACATCGCCGACTCTTCACCAGCTAACTTCCAGCGTATGTCACATAGTATGTTTCTCAGCATGTGGCAAGGATTTAGCGCGGTGCTAACCCCCCGCCCGTAAACGGAGTCTCTACGGTAAGCGGTCACACCTATGTTATTCTTCAATTGAAATGCTTCCTTGACAGCATATAATCGCGTCCGTATACTCTAGGTACATTGTAGCGGATGTTCGCTGCTAGACGAACCTGTATATATTGTTTCTGTTCTCCTCAACGAACATGGTCCGTTTCGTCAGTCATAAAGGAGGTTTTGCTTTGAGCAAGCCTATTGCCCGTTCATCGTCCACGGCTGGACCTTGGTCCCTTACCACAGAGCGCATTGCTATCGCAGGTGTGCTTGCAGCGATCACTATTATCTTGGGCGTCGTACCAGGAATTGGTTTTATTCCTCTACCAAATGCCATAGGGAGCGCGACGACTGAGCACATCCCGACAATTCTTGGTGGTATCATTGCAGGTCCCATTGTAGGCATCATCTGTGGTCTGATCTTCGGTATCTTGAGTTTTTTCCGTGCTACCGTGCCATTTTTCAAAGATCCAACCGTCGCTATTATTCCGCGCCTCTTTATTGGGCTGACCGCGTGGGCAACCTTCGCAGCTCTACGTAGAACAAATCGTGATCTCGCAGCAGCGACGGCCGGTTTCGTTGGCTCGGCGACAAATACCATTCTTGTCGTTGCTGCATTGATTATACGAGGCTACTTTCCCGCAAAGGTAATTATTCCGCTTGTGCTTGTACAGTCTATTTTTGAGGCAGTGATTGCGGCTATTCTGATTGTAATTCTGGCACGTGTCTTTTATATCATTGAAGCTCGCGTGGTTCGCGCACCCGACACGAAACCACGTAGCGAACTCCCGTACTAGCCATGCTTGAAGTACGCGACGTTACGTTTAACTATAGTGCGCAGGGGGAACAGGACGCTCCTCCTGCGCTTCGGAATGTCTCTCTGCAATTCCAGGAAGGTGAGACAATCGCGGTCATCGGGCATAACGGTTCGGGGAAGAGTACGCTTGCGAAGTTGCTCGCTGCCATTCTTCAACCTACCGAGGGCCTGATTCTGGTTGACGGTCTGGATACAACCACCCGTGGTGAAGACCTGTGGACTATTCGGCAGCGTGTAGGCGTGGTATTTCAAAATCCAGACGATCAACTTGTTGCCAGCACTGTGCTTGACGACATTGCGTTTGGACCAGAGAATATCGGCTTGCCACGCTTTGAAATTCAGGAACGAGTAGACGAGGCAATTGCATTGCTTGGCCTTGAAGCATATGCACAGATGGCGATTAACGAATTGTCCGTGGGGCAAAAGCAGCGCGTCGCTGTTGCTGGCGTGCTAGCGATGCGTCCACGCTATCTTATCCTAGATGAACCGACAACGATGATTTCAGGCCAAACAGCGCGTCATTTGCTTGAAACGGTACAACGTTTGGCACGTGAACGGAGCATCACCGTTATCCATATCACGCACTACATGTATGAGGTTGCCAGCTTTGACCGCGTAATCGTGATGGACGCCGGACGTGTTGTGATGGACGACGCGCCCGCAGCAATCTTTGCACGCGCGGACGAATTGCAAGCTATTGGATTGGCGGTGCCGATGGTGACGCGTCTGGGTCAGCAGTTGCACACGCGAGGTTGGGACACGTCACAAGAGGTGTTGCTCTCTGCCGAACATTTGCGCGATAGGGTAAAAGCGGGGTCCTTCCTACACGTAGGGAAGGATGAAGGGGAAACGGATCAAAAGGCAGGGAGACCGCAAGGGTCTCCCCTACATGTAGGGAAGGATGAACATGTAGGGGAGACCCTTGCGGTCTCCCTGTTTCCACCGAAGGATATACCCTCACCGGTCCAATCTTCAAGCTTTGAACTACAGAAGGTGTCTTATACCTATTTGCGAAATACGCCACTTGCACAGGAGGCATTACACGATTTGTCGCTTATCGTTCCAAAAGGTCGCACAACGGCACTGGTTGGAGCAACGAATGCTGGCAAATCGACGGTTGTAGACTTATTGGCCTGTCTTATCAAACCAACGACAGGTAAGGTGTTGTTTGAGGGCGACGATACAGCCGATAGCGCGTTTAAGATTGAGCGCATTCGTTCAAAGGTTGGGGTTGTTTTTCAATCACCAGAGTCACAGATATTTGAGGAAACGGTTGGCAAGGATGTCTCGTTTGGGCTGCGTCGCAAACATACTCCACTCGCAGAGTCGCGGCGTCTCGTGCAAGAGTCGCTTGAGGCCGTGGGACTGTCCTATGAGGACTTTCGTTCGCGCTATATCTATGCACTCAGTGGTGGACAAAAACGCCGTGTTGCTATTGCCGGTGTGCTGGCATTGCAACCACAAGCAATTATCTTCGACGAGCCAATGGCAGGATTAGACCCGCGTGGACGGAGCGAATTGTTGCACCTGATTGCAGAACTCAAGCAACGAGATGAACTAACGATTGTGTATGCCTCTAGTAGTTTGGAAGATGTTATCGAAATAGCTGACATCATTCATGTCCTCGATCAGGGACAACTCATTATAAGCGGAGGACCACGTGACATACTTGCTCATGTAGACAAGCTACAGGCGTTAGACATTACGCTACCAGAGGCTGCCCGCATTGCCTTGACACTACAAGACGTATTACCTACACTTCGTACAGACCTACTTAATTTGGTGGAACTCGAAGTCGAACTGGGACATATACTTCTACAAGAAAAGAATACCGAGACCGTATGATTGAACTTACACGTGATATGACCTTTGGTCAATACGTCAATAACAGTTCGTCGTTGACGCGCATGGACTCACGCACAAAGTTGTTTTGTGCGGTGCTGCTGATTGTCTTTGTTTCGATTGTCAACAGTTTTGTTGCGTTCGCGGCCTTCCTGCTGTTTTGTGTGCTCGTGCAACGGGTGTCGCGCTTGCCCGTCTCGTATGTGCTGCGTGGCTTCAGACCATTCATTCCATTCATCATTTTCTTCTTTTTCGTGACGGTACTCTTTTATACACCTCCTGTTCATACGCCACTACTCTGGCAATGGGGTATTTTTTCGGTGTCATGGAGTGGCATTATCAGCGCGCTACTGGGAACAGTACGCCTATTTTTTCTCTATTATATTACCTCGATGCTAACATTCACGACATCACTGGTGGACCTCACAAGTGGCTTGCAGGCATTGCTCTCTCCACTACAACGCATCAAGATACCTGTCAATGCGTTTATCATGGTGCTAGTGATTGCCTTCAAGTTTGTGCCGATTTTCATTGCTGAAATAGAACGTTTAGTGAAAGCACAAACCGCGCGTGGCGTGCGCTTCGACGAGGGGAATGTAATTCAGCGCACGCTCAAACTCGCACCGCTCTTTGTGCCTCTGTTTGTAAGCGGCTTCAAGCGAGCGCAAGTGTTGAGCGTGGCAATGGATGCGCGTTGCTTTGGTAGTCGTCCGGGTTGGAAGCGTAGCACATTACATGTACTTACCTTTGAACGCTTTGATGCACAGGTGTTGGCAGCCACAATCGGAATTTGTACTGTCATGCTTGCCATCAATATCTTTTCGCGCTTCTGATGGGTGGCCTCTATCACAGTGATGGCGTTATCTACTACAAACTTGTTAAGTGTACAATAACAACTGAATTGAAATGAGGAGAAAGAACGTGACGGACATAAGCTATCGAACACAGAGAGAACAGATTGTGCAGGCTGCGCAAAACCTTGTGCAGGCGGGGGTGTTGTCGCATAGTGGACATGGAAATATGAGTGCTCGCTTGCCTGAAGCGGGGCAAATGCTACTGACATCCGTGAGCCATATTGCTCATCTCACGGTTACGCAATTGGTGGTTGTTACCTTTGATGGCGAGGTTATCGAAGGAACTCTCGACGCCGCGACACGCGAAATTGTGGGCATGCATTCGTGTGTCTATCGAGAGCGACCAGAGGTCAACGCGGTCATTCATACGCATTCGCCGCATGCGACCAGTTTTGCCCTAGCTCATCTCCCGCTTCCATGCGTGTACGAGGCATTCCTACGCTTTGGCATTACAGAGGAGGTGCCGATTGCGGCATGGGCACCACGTGGCTCACAGGAAGCCGTCTCCTATATCACTGAGCAACTGCGCCAGCATCCAACTGTTCCCGCCGTTCTACTCGCAAATCATGGTCTGCTGGCATTCAGTCAAGATGCAGTGGCAACCTCGCAACTCATTATCATCATGGAAGAGGCTGCCCAACTTACACTCGACGCGCGCGTCATCGGAGGTGAAAAGCCTTTCCCCGCTAATGCGCTCGAACAAGAACGCGCCCACATGCAACGCTTCGGCTCGAAATAAAAAACATTGGGTGAGAGAAGAGTGTGAGACGAGGTAGGGAGCAGTAGAGACCAACGGGCACCACAATGTGTTAATGA
>CAXUIS010000003.1:43185-59482 GCA_964250915.1 uncultured Ktedonobacteraceae bacterium
TATATTATTTTTTTTTTTGTTTGTTATTTTTACATACCTCATCTAACACTATTCTCTCATCCAATCCTATCTTGTTTTAGCAAGCGAAATGTGTTCCAGTGAGAGTTGCATTTACCACGATAGGATCGGATACGCTAAGGTAATTTGATACATTCATTAGTACATAATAATCGGCGTGTACACTTTGACGAAGCTGTACAACCAGCCTGCATCAGCTTTTGAAAGGTTCACGCACCCATGTGAGCCTTGAGCTGAGAAAGGATCGCCACTATCATCGGCATGCGGATAGTTTGTGCCAGGACCATAGTTGACGCGCCACCAACTATCATGTATGAAGTAGCCCTGACTATGATACTGCATAGCAAAGTTGATAGGCGTAGGCGGATAGTAGTCCGGCGAACTTGGCAGAACTCCAGACTTGAAGACCGTTGGTGAAAGTTTACCCTCGACCCACCATACTCCTGGTAGACTAGGTTTGGTTGGACGCCCAGTCGTCACTAGAAAGGATTTAACGAGTTTCCCATTATCGTACACACGCATCGCCTGCTCTTTCAGTGAAATAACGACAACGCGCTTTCCCGTTTTCCCATAATGCTGTATAAGTTGTGTATCGGTCTGATGAATCTGAGTATATGGCGTCTTATCACTACTGTTTGTCATGAACGCTTGAAAATTCGTTAGATACATGTTGATATCATCAACTGCCTGTTGATAGTCAGCAAGCGTTTTAGCAGAACTCAACTCATCCTGTACCCATCCACTCATACCGTTAGGGCCATATTCATAGCCAAGTGGATAGTTTTTGTTGTCATATGCATTATGATAGACATGTTGCTTGCCCCAATCGGCAACCTCTTGTTTTAGTTGTTGCTGAAGATGCACGCTTTCAGCTTTCAAGGTAGGCAACTGAATCGCGACAACGTGACTTTTAAGCGTCGTCAAAGCTGTTTTATATGCTGTATCTGTTTTCGCTTGTTGCAGTGCTTGCTGATCAGTATCGTATTGTTGCTGGTACGAAGTCGTATTCCCGCCATCCTGTTTCATTTGTGCAATCCACTGCTGAAATGTTTGTAGTTGTGTATTTCCTTGTTTGCTAAGTGTGGTATCAATCGTCGGAGTGGGGACGACCGTAGGAACAGCAGGTTTACTTGCTGTAGCGGTGCCACTGCTTGGAAAGCTACATGCGCTGAGCGTCAGGAGGCATAAGACAAAAAGACTTATTGCTACTGTAGCTGTGCGACGCGATTTGTAGTTCTCAGAGTGCTCTTGTTTAGTTGTCATAGAGTGAGTATTCATATTAGTTAAAATGTGCTTTCTAGTGGATTAGAGAGAATATATATAATACATTATACAGCATAGTGAAACAGCAGATTCTATTTCTTTCTGAGAAGTATACGCTGCTCATCGCTTCTTTGTCTGTGATTTATTTCACAATTTGCTGAACTATAAAGGGTAGGCTACGCTCACTTGAAAGAAGGCGTGCACAAGTAGTGTTCATCGAAACTTCGCTTTTATCACAAGCAATCCAGCGACGTTTCAGTTTTTCCGCTACAATCGGTGTCACTCCACTACCACAAAAGCAATCAAGAACCAGATCATGTTCTTCGGAAGAGGCTGCGATGATGCGTTCCAGCAGAGCTTCAGGTTTTTGTGTTGCGTATCCTGTCCGTTCAGGATCACGCTGATGTAGATGATGAATGTCGCTCCATACGTCGCTTGGTGTCATCAACGAATCCTCTGAATAGGTATAGAGGCGTCCAGCAGAGCGTATCGTCCATGAGATATGTCCATCGGCGTCTAACTCTTTTCGCATATTATTGCGCTTCTGTGAACCACGTTTTTCACTTATTCTCTCGCTATGAAAACATGCGCGTGCTGATTTTGTATAGAGCAAGATTGTATCATGCTTTCGTGCATACCCCTTTTGGGGGCGTCCACCAGATTGATAGTGCCAGATAATCTCATTCCTAAATCCACCGCCACAGCGTAGTGACTCCTGAAAAATCTCGTCCAGAAGCAGTTTAGCGTAATGTGTTGTGCGCCAATCTAGGTGAACATACAGACTTCCAACTTCGCTTAGTAGTGTATAAAGTAGCATTAATGTTTCGTATAGCCATTGAAGATAACTATCTATGTTGTTTCCCCAAATGTCTTGATAGGCCACTTGGGAACCATTTAAGAATGTTCGTCCTGTCATGAATGGTGGGTCAATGTAGATAAGGTCAACCTTCGCAGAAAAATCGCTAAGGAGAGCGGGAAGAACATTGGTTTTGTCTCCGAGAATAAGCCGATTATGCCAATCTTCTGTTATAGGCGAGGAATACTCCTGCTGAGATGTAGCAGGGTAGTGTGCTCTTGTTTGCATGCTAACTGTATTAGAGGAAACGAGATGTTGAGAGCTATCGAAAGGGGATGTCTTACCCTTCCACATGAGTTCAGCCATACAGACTATGCCTTACTTCTATCATGAGTACGAATACAAATGTCAATTCAGACCACATCATAGAGGAAAATAGGGCTAGCGTCAAACAGTTTTTTGCATAACCGAATTACCTATGAGTATACTGCTGATTGAATGAAATACGTTGATACATGATAACGAATATAAAGTAATTTGTCCTTAACACCTATGTTTGCCCTTTGTGCAGTATCTACAGATGTATAAAATGTTGAGGACGTATGTAGTTGAGAGGAGTTGTCCGTGTCTAAAAGAATTGTGGGAATGGCTGTATTTCCGTTCTTGCTCTCGTTTTTGTTTCTGCTATCGGCTTGCGGTCAATCGGGAGTGGGGGCAATACCGAGTGGAACTCCCGATCATGGTAGTGGCACACCCGCCGTTCTTCCTACTTCTACATCCTCTACCCAAAACGTGTCATCCGCACCTGCGAGCACGCTTGGTTCTTCCTACGCCTTTGTGCGCAAAGACCAATTATGGGTTGCTATGGATGGCACACAACCCATTCAGATGACGCACTTCGATTATAGTAAATACCCGCTTGTGTTCTGGCATCAGCCGCTTTGGTCCTCTGATGATGCATATATTGCGAGCATTACGATTGCTGCACCTACTGGAATAGGTGGAGGAGGATGTCCTGCTCCCGATTATAGTGCTAATGGTGCGCTCTACGTCCTGAATACAAAAACACAGCAATTTACACAAATAACGCTTCCGTCTGTAGTAAGCAATGTACAAACGAGTGGTGCACCTCGCATGGATTCCTGGCAATATGCTTTTTGGGAGGACTCAACACACTTATTAGCGTGGTATAATAGTGGTCCAGGCAAGACGGGTACGGGATTGTATCGCTATGATGTACATGCTGCAACGCTGTCACTAGTACTACCAGTAAGTGCCTTACATGCTGCAACGCTCTTTGACCCGCAAAAAGATATGCCATTGTTGCTGTCCCTACACTATAGTAGCGGGCAACTTTTTTATCAGGTCGTCGTACATCCTTTTGAACGGCAAAGTCAGCTTATACTTTACAGTCACTCGGTAGCACATCCTGAGACGCAAAGCAAGCAACTTCTGCAAATGGGTAGTGAGCCGTGGTGTGCAACGCCACAGCCTGGCTCGTTTGTAAGACCAGGATGGGATGTTGCGCCTGATGGTCAGCAACTTGTAGCACAGATGATAACTGCTACTAGTTCTGCACAATCGTTTGGAACCGTACAAGCTTTGAACTTGAATGATAACTCGACAACAGGACTTTTTGCTCAGATACCTGCCAATGTCTTAAGTCAAGACGTTGCATTAGCATGGGGTCCAGATAGCCAAACAGTGGTTGCAACGACGAATTCTATGTCCACTCAACGTGGCCCATATACGACCTCGCTTGCGAACCCAACATCTGTGCAGCAATACGCGCCGAATTTGGCAGGTCAGGTAACATGGCGCACTAATAGTACGGCATTTGTGTTGCAAAGTACTGATGTAATGGATACAACAACAACTCCTGATGTTTACGTATTTTCACCAGGAGATACACATGGGCAGATGCTTCTGGCGAATGCTCATGATTTTACATGGGGATAGATGAAAAATTATGCAGTATGTCCTTTGGGTAGTCGTTAGTCTTATCGCATACGCTGCAGGAGTTTATATACTCCTGCGCGTTACTCCAATGCTTCTTCATCGGCAATATGACGAAGGCTTTTTTATGGGCATAGCTGCTCTCGATATAGTAGGTGCGTTGCTCGCCTTTGGTGGTATTATTATTCCTTTTTTGCTTTTCAGTGGAGCCATAGGTATCCGTATATTCGCCGTTCTTTTGTTGCTAGGCATTCTTTTTGTGGCGATACGCCTTGCCAATCGTAGTTTACGCCCCCGTACTACGGCAAACACATTCCTCATTTCTCGCATTATCGCAGGTGTCTATAGTATCTTTCTCGCGCTTGCCTCCCTCTACTATTTAGTGCAAATATTTATTATAGGTCGCTAGTACTTTTTACATTTCAAGTAAGCAGAGTAGGGACCGATGTATCGTGTCCTTGTCGGCAATCGAGACGCCATGAGGACGCGATAATGCCCTTTAACAAATTGGTACGGATATGTTGGTTGTAGGGGCGCAATTGATTGCGCTCCTACAGCATGCGTGCGGTATATTTGATTAAAGAGCATCATCGGGTCCCTACAAAGAACTATCATATGGGAACCATCTTAACGATAGCGCACGTAAACGACTGTGCTATGATAAGAAGAAAAAGTTCTCTTTGATGATGTGTTGCACTTCTTGAAAGACGTGGTGATGTATGATTGTACGCGATATTATGACGACGAAATTAACAACGGTTGCACCCGATGATACGCTCAGTCATGCGACAAACTTGTTGCGTCAGCATCAAAAGCATCAGCTTCCTGTGGTGCGAACGGTTAGCGTTGCCTCACCTGAACACAAAGAGTATCAGTCGCACGAAACACTACTTGTACTTGAAGGAATGCTGACATCACAAGATATTGATCTTGTGGTCGCACTGGCACGACAAGATACAGCGAATGATGTGTCAAGTCGTCCCTGGCAAGAGCAGCGCGTCGTCGAGGTTATGCACCGCGCAATCATTCGTGTGTCACCGATAACATCTGTAGCGGCAGCCGCACAAATCCTCGTGGATCGTGGTTTAAACTATCTGCCCGTTGTCGAATATCGACAAGTAGAGCAGGAGACACAAACTCTTCTTATAGGCTTGCTAACACGTAGCGACTTTCTACTTGCGCTTGCTCGCTCGATGGGGGCATTTGAACCAGGAATGCAGCTCGATATTTTGCTTCCGCTAGGAAATAGTTCACCTCTTGCAGAAACACTACGTATCGCGGCGGAATTGCATGTACAGGTGCGTAGTATCATTGCCGCTCCTCTGACGAGTACTGTGCCATTTGTAGCGAACTTGCGTATAGGCACAATCAATCCAACTGCATTGCTTGTTCGCCTACAAGAGGCAGGGATCGAATATTCCCTTGTGAACTCATCTGTTGATGGAGAAGCTCATGAATAATACTGAAAAAAACACGGCACCAGTTAGGGCGCGTCTCATGTTTGAGCCGACAGAGCTACAGTATAATTTTGGTCCAGATCATCCTCTACAGCCAAGTCGCATCGAAGCTCTTGTCGATCTGTTAAAAGAGACAAACATATGGCACTATGAAAACGAGCAAACACGCCTGCCTCTTCGCTCGGCAACACTTGCGGAACTGCATCTGGTGCATACTCCTGAGTATGTACAGGCAGTACAGATACTCAGCTTGCCAGAAAACTCTCACGCAAGTAAAGAGGAGCGCGAAGAACGAGCACGATTAGCTCTCAAATACGGTTTTGGTGATGGAGATACGCCTGTACTCGCTGGTATGCACAATGTCACTGCCAACATCGTAGGTGGCACCCTGGTTGCATTAAGTGCCGTGATGGGATTGCCAGAGGGTGGCACCTTTGCTACCGAAGAGGAGCGACCTCTACACGTTTTTCATCCTTCTGGTGGCTTGCACCATGCATGGGCCGAGCGTGCTTCAGGTTTCTGTGTCTATAACGATACCTCGGTCGCTATTGCGCATGTGCTCCAGGCGAGCGAAGCAAAGGTTCTATACATCGATTTTGACGCCCATCATGGTGATGGTGTACAGCGTTCGTTTTACGACGATCCGCGTGTGATGACAATTTCTTTTCACGAAACGGGCCGCTATTTGTTTCCAGGGACAGGGGATGTGCTAGAAATGGGCAACGGCGTTGGACGGGGCTACTCCGTCAATATTCCATTGGAGCCGTTCACTGAAGATGATTCATATATAGAGGCGATGGATTCTTTGCTCTTTCCGCTTATTACCTCGTTCGCGCCAGATGTGATTATTAGTCAGCATGGATGTGATACCCACGCGTGGGACCCACTTACACATCTTCATTTAACGATGCGCGGTATCACGCGCCAGATAAAAACGGCACATCAATTAGCACATACCTATTGTGAAGGACGCTGGGTTGCAGTCGGTGGTGGAGGCTATGATCTCTACCGTGTTGTACCTCGTGCATGGAGTGTATTGTGGGCGGAAATGTCTGAACAAACGCTGCCGGAACAACTGCCGGAGTCATGGATTGCACGTTGGCAACCCAAATGGCTTGCTGCTCAGGAGCAAGAAGAGGTTGCGCAAGAGGTCATGGGCAAGATGGACGAGTCAACGCGTTTCCCGACGCTGTTTAAAGATAAGACGGAAGATTTTCCCGCCCAGCCTCGTCGCTGGTCTATCAGTAATACCAATAGCCATACTGTCTCGCTTGTACGTCACTTGCTCGTTCCCTATCCTGTACGCCATGCGTTTCCCTCGCAACGTCAGCGGTCTCCATTATCAGGACTTTTCGATCTACTTCATATGAACCGGGTAAGTACGCCTTCACGGAGCAAAGTCTTAGAGACGACAAAAGGAGTTGTTCTCTTACGTGACTTTTGTCCTCCATCGTTGGTTGAGCGGCTCAAACCTGATAGTGGGCTTCATGCGTTTGCACGTATTCCAGAACGTGAGCATCAACTGCTCCTGAATATTGCGAAAAGTCCAGACTGTGCACTTGCACTTGCTCACACTCCTGCTGGCGACATTATTGGCGAAGTGACAATCGCTCCTGCTGATGATTGGTGGGAAGGTATCGAGAATGTGTATGAGGTTGCTGTGCAGGTGAGCTCCAATTGGCGTGGTCTGGGTATCGCTCGTAGTCTACTAAGCTTTGCACTTGAGCTAGATGCGTTAGAAGACATGATCTTTTTCGCAATGGGTCTTTATTGGCATTGGGATGCTGAGGGACTGCATATCTCCGTCTATCGGTATCGAGAACTCATCACGCGTCTCTTTAGCGTACAAGGCTTTACTGAATATCCCACAACAGAGCCAAACATCAGTATGGAGCCAGCGAACGTCTTCCTTGCGCGTGTTGGCAACCGTGTAGACAAACGAGTTGTGAGCCAATTTCTCAGCCGAGTCCTGACTTCGCCAAACATGTCGGGTTTATAAGGAAATAACGTCAAAAATACTATTACTAAGTTTTCCCAAAATCCACTTGATGCTCAATAGCGTAGTATAGTACGAGAAGCGAGAACGGTCGGTTATACCAGGCGTCCACCGTGGCTAACCGCGAAGTAGGCCGAACGAGCTTCTCGTACTATACTCTATCGCTTATCTTTCTTCTCATGAAGTCACGAAAACTCTTCCTTGACATTGATGTACTACGTTACTAACTCGATAGGATGTATCGAATCGACGGCTTGTTACGTATCAATTACAGATAGCCATTAAGCAATACTATCTCCACACTTCTCCTTCTCACTACTTTACTTAAACCTACATAAGAATTTGATAAGTGATTGAATTCTTACTTTTCTCATAAATAGAACGTAGTACTTTAATTCAGTTTAGTTTACGCTTAGAGTGCTTTATAGAAGAGCTTTTAGCGTGGAAAAACGCTTGTATTTTCCACAAGAAAAGGCTACTCTATGGAAGACGAAAGAAAGTGAGGGCTAAATTGATGCAAACAAAAGAACGCTCAAAGGTACAAGCAAAAACGCAGAATCACGAAATCACTGATGGTATGTTAGTTACTCAGACATTAGCTGGCGATCAACGGGCATTCGAGGCTTTAGTACAACGCTACAATGTTTCACTATTTAATTTTATATGTCATTGCCTAGGCGATTATGATCAAGCCTGTGATGTTTCACAACAAGTGTTTCTACAGCTATATATTTCTATGCCGACCCTACGCACTGGCGAACCATTAAAGGCGTGGCTTTTCCAGGTTGCACGCAATCGCTGTCTTGACGAGCTACGACGCAAACGTGCCATTCACTTTTCAGAACTAGAATCCGCGAATGATGACGATGATCTTTCACCACTTGCAATTATGCCTGATACTCGCCCTTTGCCAGAGGAGATCGCTGAGCGTAACGATCTTCAACGCTCTTTAAGATGTGCTATTGATAGTCTTCCTCCCAAATTCCGTTCAGTTGTACTTCTGCGCTATGCTGGTCAACTAAGTTTTTCTGAGATTGGTAAAACACTAAGTATGCCAGAAGCAACAGCAAAAACATACTTCCAGCGTGCTCGACCATTACTGCGGGCTGCGCTCATAGCACAAACGCAAACGGCTGTAGCCTCCTAAGCTTTTATTAAGAAAACTATGTAAAAGTGAAACTTCCCTCTTCTGTGATTCGTATTAACACTAGATAAGAATTACATAAGAGGGAGTTTATTATGGACTACGCACATGCTATTCTTTTTGCTGAAGATCTCATAGAGGATGATGAAATAGATGCTTTGTTCAGCCAACTTCAGCAAATTGCACCTCCATCGACGCTTGTAGAGGACATTCTTGCCTCAGTAGCGCGTTTAGGTGTGCCTACTCCTCCTCGTTCCACTCAAAAGTTATGGGAGGATATGGGTTTAGTGGCGTATGATGGGAATCAAGACTCCTTATAAACAATGTGTTTTATAAAAATCGGTAAAAAAGTCATGCTACTTAACGAAAAAACAAATCTCTTCGTTGAGTAGCATGACTTTTATGCTCTTCTCTTTTATATGTATGTGCAAGTTCCTGTGATAGCGTCAAGAAATGCACACTTTGATGTCTTTATGCTATTTGGTCTGTGAGCTTCCCTGTATTTACAAGCCAACGCACAAATTCAAGTCGTCGATGCTCTATAGCTGCATTACGCCGCTCTCTCTCGGCATGATCTCTTCTAAGCTTACTTAACTGTTTTACTTCTCCCTCAGCAAACCCACCTTTGCGCAAAATGTCGCGGTCCTCTTTACGATCCATGTGAGCCTCCTTCTTGTTTGGCAACAACTATTGGGATGCTATCAACAACACAGGTATAAGACGCTTGAGAAGTGTGTACGTAGCATGCAGCCTTGCATTAAATACGAGGGTGTTTGTGACGCGGGAACATACTGAGGTGTATAAGGGACAAGTCGTGTTGGAAGGAACATAGATGAATACAATGTCTCGCCGCCAAGTGGTACGATGTTTCCGACGTGCATTCGGCACCTCGCATCTACTGAATGACTCTTTCCGCTGCGGCAGCGTCGCCGATGCGACTAGAGATAGTCTTCCTGTCTCTACAGAAAGAGTACCCAATAATGTGTGAAAAAGACGTAATTTTTTTGGGTTTGATGTGAAAATTGTGTGAATATTTCTAATATATTTCAATTATATGCTCTATACCAGTTTTATTGCTCTGTTTCGCTTACGTCTGGTGATGGAACAAAGTATCCCACTCCTAACTCGTTACGTAAAAAGCGTGGCTGTGCTGGATCAGGCTCTAGTTTACGACGTAGGTGCCGCATAAAAGTGCGGAGGTAAGTATTTTCTCCACTATAGTCTGGTCCCCATACGCGCTGTAAGAGTTCTCGATGCGTGAGCACCTTGCCTGCATTGCGTGTCAGCTCACAGAGGAGGTCATATTCCGTTGGTGTCAGGTGGACACTTTTTCCGCCGGATTGCACAACACGATGAGCATAATCAACGACTAGGCCATTTTCGCCACCGCTACTATAGCGTGGCTTATCTCTTCCCGTCCCATTCGCTTGAATATGTGTCATTGCATCAGAACGACGTAACGCAACGCGAACTCGTGCGAGCAATTCGTTTAAGCTAAATGGTTTCGTCAGATAATCGTCGGCTCCTAGGTCGAGTGCTTTAATCTTTATTGCTTCTGTATCGTGAGCGGATAAAATAATAACAGGCATGTTGCTCCACTCGCGTAGTCGGCGCAGAAAGGTTAATCCATCTAGTGAAGGAAGTGTAAGGTCAAGAAGCACAAGTTGAGGCTGAAATATTGCGGCGAGATCGATTGCCTGAGCACCATCACTAACGGCTTGTGCGTGAAAGCCTCTTGCCTTTAACTGAGCTAATAAAAAGGCACGCATTTGTGGTTCATCTTCAACACAAAGAATACGAACTTTTTTATCGTTGCTTAACATTTTTTCCCCTATCTACAAAATCTTCTCATGGATGTTGAATGGTGTAGTCTCATACACTGGTAGTATAAATGAAAAACTAGCTCCTTGCCCAACTTCGCTCTTTAGTATCAGTTTGCTCTCGTGAGCTTCAACAATGCCACGACTGATATAGAGACCGAGACCTGTTGTAGAACTCCAACGACCTGAAGCCTGCCCTTGCTCTTTGTCTGGTTGTTCAAAACTCTCCTGTTTATTTATCGTGGCAAAGGTACTAAAGCGTGTGAAAAGCAATTTTTGTTGCTCTTGTGTTATGCCTGGTCCTGTATCAATGACGTACAATCGAACACCAATAGGGTGCATATGCTGTATATCTTGGAAATCAAAGACGGGTTCGGCCTTCAGTAAAACAGTATCACCTTCTGGTGCATAGCGAAATGCATTACTGAGCAAGTTTGTCAGAACACTGATAATACGTTCGTAGTCTGCGTGCACCGTCGGCAAGTTGTCTGGATATGTGGTGAGTAGGTACCTTTTTGAGGAGACTATAAGAGCCTTCAGACGCTCTTCGAGGTCTTCAAATAATTCTGGCAACAACACTGCTTCAAGTTCGAGCCGCAGTGCTCCTGCTTCAACACGAGAGGCATCAAGGACATGATTCACCATGCTTACAAGACGTTTCGCCTGCTCGTCCGCTGTCAGTAAAGAGGCATGACGCTCCTCTTGTGATTCTTGTAAATCGTGAGCAAGTAGGGCACTTAAATGTGCGTGAATAGTAGCAAGGGGCGTCTTTAATTCATGAGCTATGGTTGTGAAGAAGTCTTCTCTAGCGTGTTCCAACGCCTTAAGCTCTTCGTTACGTTGCGCTAGTTCCTTTGTGCGTTCGATAACCTCAGCTTCAATTCGCTCACGGACTGCCGTTTGCTCTGTTACATCATGATAGATCACGACGAACGCAAATGTGTCGCCCAGATCATCGCGGATAGGAGTATAGGTACAACGAATAGTGTAGTGTTGACCATCTGCACCGATCATCTTGAACTCATCTATTACGCCAGTGTGCACGCGTTGCTCAAGCTCTGGTATAGGGTCAGGAAGATGCAGAATATCATAGTAAAGAGTAGCTTTGCTAGAATGAAGTGCTTGTAGAATGGTTTGACCAACAACACTATCATCCCAGCCAAGCAATGTTCGTATCGCTTGATTTGTTTCTGCAACACGCCAGCGTGGATCAAAGATGATAACACCATCGGGAATAGCCTGCATCACATATTTACGTTGATGAGCACTGCGACGTTCCGCTCGTGCTAACTGGTTACTTCTCTGAAAAAGACGTGCATTTTGTATTGCTAACCCCGCTTGCCGCGCAAATTGCTCCAACAATGTAACCTCTTCTTGCGCAAAGCTCCGCGCTCGACGGTGATATACTTCGATACTACCAAGAATGGTCTTATTCGCTTTTTGTGCATGTGTTGTTAAAAGAGTTACTGAACTTTCTTCTAAGGTATATGGCTCGAAAATAGGAATGCAAAGGACCGAGCTGGGGCGACATGGTGTTCCAGCATCATCAAGAAAAGGGAGGTCAATATTTGATACTTTCGCTGTATCTGGAATGATGATCGTATCATGTTCTCGCTCGATATGTGTTAGAAGAAGACGCTCATTTAGAGTTGGACGCCAGTCCTGGGACGAAATGTGAACTCCTTGCTGTGCCGCAATAGTCGCTCTGCGTGTCTGGGAACTCGTATACATGTCGTCATTTCCAGAATTTGTATGTTCAATGAGAAAGATAGCGCACCGTGTTGCACCAATCAGTGTGCGTACCGAAGAGAGTATACGATCAAGGACAAGAGGGAGAGCATACCTACCAGCGATAGCAGAAGAGATGGCATGAATTGTATTTAAAAGAAGTCGCGAGCGTACCTTCTCAGTAACATCTTCAATGAGAACAAGAAGTATCTCGTGCATATCAAATAGCTCATGCGCACTTTTAATAGTCACATGCCAATATGTTCTTCCTCTTGTATGCAATAATCCTTCGTAGGGAAGTTCTGCATACTCAATAGTATCTTTGGATATGGTAACAGAACGCAGACGCGCAAGTACATTTTCACGAACATTATGTGGTAAAAATTCGACAACGCGTTGTCCTATCACCTCTTGTGTATCCCAATACATCTCAAACTGTGTATGTAAATACGAGTTGAAGTAAAGGATACGTAGGTCGGTATTGTCAAGTATAACTATCCCGACAGGTGAGTATCCGAAAAGTGCTTCAATTTGCTCTATTGACCCTTGTTTCATAAATCTTTACTTGTACACATAGCTAACGGATCATCACATAAACTTACTTACATGGACTCATGGGCAAGAGTACGTATGATTTTCTTATCAACTATCATATACATTTTTGATAGAGAATGTAATTATATCGAGTATGATAGACATACTGCAAGAGAGGTTTGCTCTTATTATACGTTTTTTTCGCGTTGTTGTCTCTTTTCATTCATAGGTAGCTGAAATTGTATCCTTCCCATGATTCTGCTATGATGTTGGCACAATGTTGTTCGCGCTAGCATGAGAAAAGAGTTATTTTATGGATTTACGAGGGAAACGTGTCTTAGTGATGGGGCTGGGGTTACAAGGATCAGGGATGGCAGCCGCCCGTTATGCTGCCGAGCAAGGGGCAACAGTGCGTGTGACAGATATGAAGCCACCAGAGATATTGGCTCCCAGTGTGCAAGCACTTGCAGGTTTGCCAATAGAATTTATCCTGGGTCGGCATCGTGAGGAAGACTTTCTCTGGGCTGAAATAGTTATTCGTAATCCAGGTGTACCACACACGTCTCCTTATTTACGTCTTGCACAAGAGCACGGGGCACAGATTGAGATGGAAATTGCACTCTTCTTTCTTGCCTGTCCGGGACGCATTATCGGTATTACTGGTACACGTGGAAAGACAACAACGACGATGCTTTTGTATGAAATACTGCGCAAGAGCGGAGCACCAACGGTTCTTGGTGGCAATGTTGCTGGTGTTGAAACACTTTCACTGCTTCCATATATTACGACAAACACGCAAGTGGTGTTGGAACTTTCGAGCTGGCAATTGGAAGGTCTTGCTCCACACAAGGTGAGTCCATCCGTCTCTATTATGACCAATGTGTATCCCGACCACCTCAATACGTACAGTGGTATGGAAGAATACGCTGAAGCAAAAGCAAACATTTTTCGTCATCAATCTTCGGCTGACCTTGCCGTGTTCAATTACGATAATCCTTGGACTCGTCGTTTTGGCGAAGAGTCACCTGGCAACACTTGGTTTACCAGTATACAGCATGGCGGTAGTTTTGCACGTGGTTCTAGCTATATTGAACCGTTTGTGTTCACCAAAACATCGCTTGCAGGAAAGCATAATCTTGAGAATATTTTGTTAGCCACGACAACTGCACGTCTTCTAGGAGCTTCCGATAAGGATATCCGTGAAACGGTGCGAAGCTTTAAAAGCGTTTCTCATCGTCTTGCTGAAGTGCGAGTCGTGCGAGGTGTACGCTACATCAACGATACCACCAGTACAACTCCTGTAGCTGGACGTGTTGGTTTAGAAGCATTTGATGCACCGATTGTGCTTGTAGCAGGAGGTAGTACGAAACATCTTCCTTTAGAGGACTGGCCTGCAACAATTGTGCAGCGATGTCGAGATGTCATCTTGCTTCCAGGAAGTGGTACTGATGAACTGCTGCCTGCTCTTTCTGAAGAGGTACATAGACAAGGAAAAGCTAATCCAGTACGTGGTGTGTTTGCTACATTCATAGCAGCTATGGATGCTGCGATAGCTGTAACTCGTCCAGGCGATGTGCTGCTCTTCTCTCCAGGTTTTACTAGTTTTGGTATGTTTCTGAACGAGTTCGACCGTGGAAATCAGTTCGTGGACTATGTGCATTCGTTAGAAGATGTATAGGCGTAAAGATGGTGCCGTCTTTTGGTTGTCTAGATTCCTCACACTTTTTGTGTTGAAAAATCTCCTCAAAGTGAAGCTAGAAGTACTATGGCTGCGTATACTACAAGATTACAGGCGCGTAAAATGCTGGTTTTTCCGTTCATTACAAAGAATTGATACGAAAAAGCTTTAAGATTGCCCAAACATAGTGTAAAATAAATGCCATCAGCACTACTACATTACTATTCTATATCGGGATTAAGAGGGGCCAGTATGAAACAAGGAAATGGCACAGATGTCCTTGGACTCAATGATCCGCGCAATGCGAGTATAGGTGTTATTTATGTATCTCCCAATGACGAAAAGAAAAGTGTCTTAGCGGCAATATTAACGCAAGAAAAACTTGGGCGTAAGCAGGTTGCAGTTGTTCTACCTGACCAGAATAAGGCGTTTCAACGTCCGGGTGACTTCGATGATCTAAAGAGTCTGCGCGGCAAGTTGCAGACACAAATTGTATTTATCGCACCAGGAGGTCCTGGTCCAGCCGCATTCGCACGTCAGAGGAACTTTCCTGTCTATTCAACATTAGAAATCTTCGCAAAGGCCGTAAAAGACGAAAAGCCTTCTCAACCTGAGAATAAAAAAGGTTGGTTTTTTGGTACAGGCAAACAAAAACCCGTTACACCGCCCGATGTTCCCGCGACACCAGCAGCAGTGGAAGCAGGCTCTTTTGTTGCACCACTTTCAGGTGAAGAAGAGCCTGTTTCATACAACGATCACGTCGTTCCTCTTGTATTGGGCGGGGCAGAGGCAGCTACGCATCCTGTAGCGACAAATGGTTCTACAGCAAAAGAAAAAGAGGTACCAGATGTGGTGCCAACCTCAGCGAGAGAGGAAGATGACTGGCATACACTCGCACCCGTAGCACCTGTTGGTACTATAACTGCTGCTGAGCCTGTAGCTGTAAACAATGTCACAAATGGCAGTAATGGGCATCATGCAGAGAGCACAAATGACGAGGATGTCTCCGGTATTATTCTACTCTCGTCTACACGTGCTAAACCAACCGTCAAGTTGCCTATCGCAAAAGAGGCTGGCGTTGCACCACTTGTTGTACCTGTTGCGAAGCCAGAAGTTCAGTCTCCTTCAAATACTCGTGCGACAAAGCAACGGAATAGCGGTAAAGTAGCTGCTGTTGGTGCCGGAGTTGCTGGGAGTATGGCAGCTGCTTCATTAGCACGTACCGCAGGTGTTGGTAGTGCGCCACCACCTAGAGCAAGTGCCAATGGTGGCGGTAGTGGTGGTGGAAGACCAAGACGTAGTGCTTGGCTTATTGGGCTTGCGGCTCTTCTTGTCCTGACTACTGTTGTCTTTGGTGGTATAGCTCTTTCTGCGCCTAACCTGTTAAGTCCATTAAAAAACGCAATACCAAGTTTATCAACGACGACAACTGTAACTCTTGTGCCAGCCACCAAAACAGAGAATAACAACTATCTCATTCGTGGTGTTCAGAGTAACCCCGACTCAAATAAGCAAGAGGTTCTTGCTCGTGTTGTGACGGTGAGTTCAGTAGCACAATCAAAGACAGTAAGTGCAACTGGTGTGAGGCAAACACCCGCTACAGCAGCAAGAGGAGTAATAACTTTCTACAATTCTTTACCAACTGCACAGAGGATTGCTGTTACTGTGTTTACTCTTGCTAATGGTGTAAAATTTGAGAATACAGCTAACGTTCTTGTTCCAGCAGCAAACCTACCTGCTTCAATAGGAACTGCCACAGCTAACGCTCAAGCAATTACTCTCGGTTCTGCTGGTAATATCGGTGCTAGAGCATATAATGGCTCATGCTGTGCGTCTAACATAGTTGCCATTAATGGAGCGTTTAGTGGTGGACAAGACGCACAAAACTATACATTTGTGCAAGAAGG
>CAXUIS010000003.1:59582-75893 GCA_964250915.1 uncultured Ktedonobacteraceae bacterium
ATGGAGCGTTTAGTGGTGGACAAGACGCACAAAACTATACATTTGTGCAAGAAGGCGACATTCAGGGAGCTATCAACACCTTACAGCCTTCACTTTTAGGACAAGCCGAGGCTGCGCTCAAGTCGAATATCCATTCTAACGAGCAGGTTGCTGGTTCTACCACGTGCTCTCCTGCAACCTCGGCAGATCATAACGCAGGTGATAGAGCCTCTTCCGTGACCGTGACGGTCAAGGTGACATGCCAGACGCAGGTGTATGACCAAAAAGGCACCTTGGCTCTGGTCACGAACTTACTCAAGGCAAAGGCAACAAATGACTATGGAGCGGATTATGCACTTGTGGGCAATGTGGTTACACAGGCACGTGTGCAGAATGTGAATAAGGGAATTGTTAATCTGCTCGTGAGCGCGAAAGGTGTATGGGCATACCAGTTTACAACAGCACGACAGCTTGAGTTGAAGAAGCTTATCGCGGGAAGAAGTGCGTCGGATGCGGCAACCATTCTCCAAGGGCAAGCTGGTGTTGCAGGCGCATCTATCAATCCCAATAGCGGAACGCTTTCAACCAATTTGGATGACATTAAGTTTGTGATACAGTCTGTGACGGGTTTGTCTGGTGGAGGAGGTACAACTGGCGGGTTGAACCCTAATCCGACAATAACAGGACCTGGAACAAATCCGACGACACAACCAGGGCTTGGCGTTGGTGGTAGCTAGGGAAAGGGAGACAGACGCAATGCTGTCTTTGGAAGGCAAGCAACTCGGCAACTATGAGGTTATCCGTCGTATTCGTGTCGGTGGTATGGGGGCGGTGTACGAAGGGAAACAGCGCACCGCGTTTGACCGTCGTGTAGCCATCAAGGTGATTCTTGGTGACTACGCGACGGACCGTGATATGCGTCGTCGCTTTGCCCGCGAAGCTCAAACAGTGGCACGTCTTCATCATCCTCATATCCTCCCATTAATTGAATTTGGTGAAGAGCAAGGTATGCTCTTCCTTGTCATGCCATTTATTGATGGAGGCACGCTCACAAGTTATTTACGCCATAGTCTCCCGCCTTTAGCAGAGGTTGCCGCGATCTATCAACAGTTGCTTGATGCTGTGGAGTATGCGCACGATGCTGGCTTGATTCATCGTGATATTAAATCATCAAATGTACTGCTTGAGCAACGTCGTAGCGGTGCGCCTTATGTCTATCTCGCGGACTTTGGGCTGGTACGCAACTCGCGTAAGGCAGAACTGGAGCAAACGGGCAAGCAAATTCCGCTTGACCAAGTTCCAGGTACGCCGCATTATATGGCTCCTGAGCAGACGCGTGGTATCATCACCACCTCAACTGATATCTATGCAATGGGCGTCTTGCTCTATCAGATGCTTACAGGCGAACTTCCATACAACGACGAGGATGATGTGCGTGTTATTCAAATGCATTTACACGCACCAATACCATCGCCAAGTGACTACGACTCCTCTATCCCTTACGAACTGGATGAGGTAGTACGTACCGCTATGGCAAAACGTAGCGAGGACCGCTTTCAGACTATTGCAGAATTAAGAAAAGCATTCTTGGCTGCGGTCAAAGGTCCTATCGAGATTGTGGAAGACTTGCCTATAGAAAGCGATTTTCCACCCCAACAAGCATCAGTTGAACTGAAACGCTCGGTACATCTACAACGACAAGAACTTCCATCACCAGTGCCGATGCCATTGCCCGTACCACTTGCGCCACCTCATCGTATGCGTAACGAACCTTCACCTATGCAAGTTCGTGAGCGGCAGGATAAGCCTCGTATCACCGAAGACACATTCAAAAATCCAAAAGAGAAACAACGTATCACCGAAGAGCCACCTCCGTTGCGTCGTAAACGTCGCGGTACAACTCTACCTCTGCTCGCAACAATGGCTATTCCTACTATATTATTGTTCTTGCTGCTTATGCCACGAGTCCTGGGTATAAGCTTTTTTCCGTCAGGCTTTCCTCTCTTTGGAACGCTGCCCGTTGCCACGGTCTTTGTCACACCACAGTCAAAGACATTGCAAGGCTCCTACGTATTGACCGCCTCACCAAAGACAACGGCACCGGATCTGGTGACACGCACAATCCCTGACCGAGTGCTGCAAAGTGCTGCGAATGCAAGTCAAACCGTGCAAACAACAGGTACAAAGTCTATCGCAGGTGTCCAGGCACACGGCAATGTAGAATTCTTTAACCGTGGAAATACACAAGTTATCGTAAATCCTATTCAGTTGACATCATCTGCTGGCATACATGTACAACTGACACAGCCTGTTTCTGTTCCTCCTCATCAAGATGGGAAAGACGGGAAAGCGACTGGTATCGCTGTCGCTCTCAATGAAGGTGTCAGTGGTAATATTGCTGCGCATACACTCGATGGTACTTGCTGTAGCAATGGTATCTCTGCGAAAAACAACGATGCGTTTTCCGGTGGTGTCGATGCACAAGTACTGCATATTGTTGCGCAATCTGATTTGAATAATGTGCAAAATACGTTACAACCAAAGCTTCAGCAACAAGTTGCACAACAGTTGCAGCATCAACTACCACCAAACGAGACTACAGCGGGTGAACCTTTCTACACTACAACAATAACTTCCAGCGACACCGTTGGGGCACAGGTAGATCAGGTACAAGTGCAGGTACAGGTAGCAGGACGTATTCCTTCTTATAGCCGAAATGTCATGAATCAAGTGGCGACACAACTTTTAGCGAAGCAAGCGCAAACGCTAGGTTCTGGCTATCAGTTGCAAGGAACACCATCTGTCGCGGCTCCACATGTCGATGTACATGGAAAAGATGGTCTTGTGTACTTGAACGTGGCAGTTCATGGCACATGGGTCTATGTTTTTTCAAGTGAGCAGAAGAATCAGTGGCGTCAGGTTATTAAGGGTGCAACCTCTGCGGCAGCACTTGCTTATCTCAACACGCAAGAGGGTGTAGCAAGTGTTCAAATACACCTACCCTTTCAAGCAGATCATTTTCCTACCGCGACCAGCGATATTACCTTTAACATCGTTGGTGAGAATGGAGCGTGATAGTAGCACTATGCTATACTATCTTTATGTGAGAAAAAGAAATTATTATCCCATTATGTTTATTAAAGACTGCTGTATGCTGTCATAAGGAAGAGTGAAGTGCAAGAGAAGACAAAGCCTTCGGTGGAGGGCATACACTACTACGACTCCATGATAGAGGCAATAGGTAACACACCACTTGTGCGTCTTCATCGTGTTGCAGGTGATGTTGCCCCACTTGTATTAGCGAAAATGGAGATGTTCAATCCAGGGGGTAGCGTAAAGGACCGTATTGGTCCTGCAATGATTGAATACTGTGAGCAAAAGGGCTTGTTACGCTCTGGTGGAACGATTGTTGAGCCGACGAGTGGCAATACTGGGCATGGATTGGCGATAGCTGCCGCAATTAAAGGCTATCATTGTATCTTTGTGATGACTGACAAGGCGAGTGAGGAAAAACGCAGTCTGCTGCGTGCCTATGGTGCTGAGGTTGTTATCTGTCCGAGTAGTGTCGATCATACTTCACCTGAATACTACAAAAATGTTGCCTATCGACTGGCTGATGAAATTCCTGGGGCGGTTTGCCCTGATCAGTACTCCAATCCAGCGAATCCAGCGAAACATTACGCTACTACAGGACCAGAGATATGGCGTGATACTGCTGGACGCATTACGGCATTTGTGGCTGGTATTGGTACGGGAGGCACAATCTCCGGGACTGCACGTTTTCTCAAAGAAAAGAATTCAGCGATCAAAGTTATCGGTGCTGACCCTCCAGGCTCAATCTACTCTGGTGACACTCCTAAGCCATATAAGGTCGAGGGTATCGGCATGGATAGCTATCCAGGTAACTATGATCCCTCACTCGTTGATGAGTTTGTACGAGTCGATGATCGTACCTCGTTCTACTGGGCGCGTCGTCTGGCCCGTGAAGATGGTATTCTTACTGGTGGTTCTGGTGGCACTGCATTAGCGGCAGCGTTGACCTATGCACGTCAATTGACAGCAAATGATATTGTCGTTGTCTTGCTCCCTGATACAGGACGTGGCTATCTGAGTAAAGTATTTAACGATACCTGGATGCGCGAAAATAATATGCTTGTGCAGACTGAAACAAGTCAACCTACACTACGTGATGTTCTCACCTATCGACGTAGCAACTCGCGTAGTATGCCGCTTGTCGTGAGTGTTACTCCAAGTGATACCGTTGCCGATGCTGTCGAGCTACTTCGTCGTTACGGTATTAGTCAGACTCCTGTTATGGAGCATGGACAGGTCGTTGGTAGCTTGACCGAAGACCTGTTACTGCGTCGTCTTGCCACTGGTGAGTCGCTTACGTCTATCACCGTTGGCGAGGTGCAAGGTCCACCATTTCCATACCTTGAGTCTGACGCATCTGCGCGTGAGGCATACACCTTGTTTGGAAGTGGTCAGTCCGCAGTAGCGATTATGAATAACTCCGCACTAGAAGGTATTGTCACGAAAAGCGATTTGCTAGAGTTTTGGGCACATACACGTAGCCCACATGAAGACGAAGTGAAGACAGTGTAAGTGGACAATATACGTACAGAAAGTAGCAATACGAGGCAAGGTGCTACATACATAATAAGTGACATTCATGGTCAGTTCAAAAAACTGACCATGTTGCTACAAAACGCTGGATTGATACAGCACGATCTCTCTTGGTGTGCTGGTAATGCAACATTGTGGTTTCTTGGTGACTTCTTTGACCGTGGACCAGATGGCATCGCGGTTATCGACCTTGTAATGCGTCTTCAACACGAGGCAGGGGCGACCGGTGGTTCCGTACATGCACTCCTTGGCAATCACGAGGTGTTGTTGCTTGCTGCCTATCGCTTTGGTAGACGTTCTACGGGACTTGGCAGTAATTTTATTTCGAGATGGAAGCAGAACGGGGGCAATCCAAAAGACTTGAAAAAGTTGACAATACACCATCTGGAATGGCTTGCCGCGCTTCCCCCTATGGCTCTTGTTGAAGACACATTACTTATTCATGCTGATGCCTCACTCTATATCAAGTATGGACGTTCTATAGAGGAGGTCAATGCAGCCTTCAAAAAGATATTGAGTAGGAGCGATACATTGACATGGGAGGAACTGCTCGAAGACTTTGCGCGTCGTGGAGCATTTAGCCATGCACTTGGCGGCGACGAATTTCTGCGTCGCTTTCTCACAATGTTTGGAGGGAAGCGAATCGTGCATGGTCACACCCCCATTTACTTCATGCGGAATATTCAACCAAAGCATGTGACAGAAGCATGGACCTATGCGAATGGTCTGTGTACCAATGTCGATGGTGGTATCTTCATTGGTGGACCTGGTTTTGTGTATCAATTACCTAAACTCGATATATAGATAAGGCCATAAACGATGCATGCATCGTTTATGGCCTTATCTATATATCGAGTTTATCTAACCAACAATAGCTGCCCACAGTACCGCAGGAACCTTCCACAGTGATGGAAAAGCCTCAAGGTCCACGAGTTTTGGAAACACCTTTGCCGCCGTTTTGCTGCGTGTCGCAAACCACGGTGGTGTTGGCGTGCTGCGGAACGGTGCGCGTAGTACACTCTTTTGCGGACGTGAGAACATCAGCGTGTTGTGTACGACGCCATTACCCGATTGGATATCGTTGATACTATGGCCTGGAAATGCACCCCATGTCGTTGAGCAAAGTGCGAAACTTGTGCCAGCCCAATAGTTAAGACCAACTGAGCCATAACGCAAGTTTGTGATAGCACGTTCCACTGCTGCCGCAATCGCCGGGTCTTTTAGCGAGGTGGGATGGACAAGAATCGTTGCATTCAATGTTCCCCACAAACTTTCGTTTGCGAACTCAACCGCTTTATCAATGTACTCGACAACTGATGCTGCTTCGAGTGTCGTTTCAGCAAAGAGACCACAAAACGCTTCTGTTGTAAAACACACATCATTAGTATTCTGTGCGTCTACGTCGGTAATCAGAGTCCAGGGAAGTTCGCGTTCGTTTGCTGTACCGATTTGTTCGGCGTCCGGGTGTTGCGACACAAACATCTTTTGACGGTCTTGTGCTCCGGGATAGTAAGAGACGCGCGTCGGAACTTTCTTGAGCACGTCCTTTGTCTGCTGAAGCAACTGACTACGCTGCTCCCATGACTCATGTTCAATCACAACACGGGTCGCGTTACAATTGAAGCCAGCGTTATTTGTGAGCATCGACACAATATGTTCGGCTTGATAGGCGAGATCGCTCTTACTCCACGAACCAGGAACAACAATTACAGGACTCACGTTGCCCAACTCGCCTGTTATGCGCTTTGTCAAAACAGGATTATTCTGAGCCTTACGTGTCACACCCTCGCTGCCTGTACCAAAGACAATGGCGTCGAACGTCTTATCGGAACCTGTAATATGTATCTCGTCAATACCGGGATGGTTACAGAGATAGGCACCCTCTGCTGCTCCGCCGTAGGTGATGCGTAAAAATCCTTTTTCGGTTAACGCATGGAATGCCTCTTCCATGAGCGGTCCAAGATACGCATTCACCGGATTCATCTTGATAATCACAACCTGATCTTCTACAAACAGCTTATAGAAGATATCCATTGGTCCGATACTTGCCACATTGCCCGCGCCAAGCACTAATGCGACTTTGCCTTCATGTGTCGTGTCTCGATACATCACCGCCTGCGTATCAGGCAACGCTTGCTCAGTGACGCCCAGCTCCATCCATATTTCTGCTGTGACACCACCAAAGAAGATACGGTCATTTGTGGTAAGGGGAAACACAGGGGCGACAACCTGTCCATTTGAAAGAGTTTTGACTGTCCCAGGAATCTTTGGATGTCCATCAGTTTCGATATCGACAAGTGACTGTCGCAACTGACGCAGATTTTTCACGACTGGAAAGGTTCCCGCCAACCATTCTTCGCCAGGAGTTGTGGTTGGTACACCCTTTGCTTGCAAACCTGCCGCAACCCATCGAGGGCTAATAGCCGCAAAATCCCGTATCAGTTCGTCGATTAATGCGATACGTTCACGAACTGTAAACACAACCCACGCTTGCTTATGCTCCTGCAATACCTGTATTGCCGTATTCACCGCTTCGTTCGTTGAACCTGGAATGGTGCCTGACACCGTTGGAAATTGTGGTGTCCCCTGACGTGTACTCACAGACATATGTATGTCCCTCCATGTAAAATAGCTTCATTGCACGCGATTTTTTATGTATGCTCATTAAACAGTACCACGTATTGACTGGTCACTACAAACTAACAATGATGTATTGGTTAATCGCGGATAGTACCACTCAAGGGAAACGATTTACTATGTCCTGTACGTAAACTATCTGCCAAGAGGATGTGTTAAAACGTTCCTATTATCTGGGGAAAGTTTGAGCACTCTCTCGGCGTTTCCATGCGCGATTTTTTCTTTATCGGCAGGGCTGATTGGTGCGTTCTCCAAAAATGCCCTGGCTTGATTCTTCACAAGAAAGGGATAATCGACTGCGTACATGATGCGGTCCGCGCCCAATATTTGGAGGGTGAGCTGGAACGGGGGCAGTGTAAACATGCCGCTGGGAGTGGCATACATCTGCTGTAAGAAGTAGTCAGCGACAGGCCGTTGTAACTGTTTAGTGGCTGGGGTAAGCATCTCATCCACGCGGGCTAGGTAGAACGGGATCATTTCGCCCCAGTGACCGAGAATGAGTTGTAAGTTGGGATAACGATCAAAGACACCTCCTAGTATCATGCGTAGCGCGTGAACGCCCGTCTCCATATGCCATCCCCAACCGAAGGTCGCAAAGCCGCCACTGACAGCAGGATCAAAGCCAGCATAATAGACATCTCGCACAGCATTGAGCGGAGGTGCAGGATGCAGGTAGATGGGAACATCGAGGGCGGCGGCTGTTTCGAGAATGGGGCGAAACGATGGATCATCCAGAAAGCGATTCTCGGTCCGTCCATTGATCAGTGCACCTTTGAAGCCAAGAGTGTTCACACTACGCTCCAATTCGGCGGCAGCGACCTCTGGGTTCAACATTGGCAAGGTTGCAAAACCGGCGAACCGGTCAGGATGGGCAGCAATAGCCGCTGCGAGCTGGTCATTGATCACCCTGGTTAGCGGGACCGCCTCAGCTGCTGGGATGGCTGGTAGCCCTACTGGAGTATAGGAGAGAACTTGAACATCAATGCCCATGTCATCCATAGCTTTTAAGCGACCAGCCCCCATATCTTCGAGTTGAGTAGAGGGAGCAGCTAATTGTGGAGTGTCCTGGGCACCCGGAAGCAATTTTGCGACAACCTCCTTGATAGCTGGAATCTGGAAGTGCTCTTCAAGCGCAATAATCTTCATCTTTTTCCCTTCGTATGTGTGTGGGATGTTCACGTAGCATTTCAGGTGAACATCTCACATCGCTCTAAAACTACTTTTCCAACGCAGGTCTATTTCCAAAGGCACGCTCCGCTCCTTGTACAGGAGCTGTCCATCGAACCGCATTGGCAATAACACGCCGTACATCTGGATTGTAGTACGTTGGATGTCTTTCGTGGCCTGGACGGAAGTAGAAAATCTTGCCACGACCACGCGTGTAACATGCGCCGCTACGGAAAACCTCGCCACCACTAAACCAACTCACAAAGATGAGCGTTTCAGGTGGCGGCACATCGAAGTGCTCTCCATACATCTCTTCATGCTCAAGTTCGATATACTCTCCTAAGCCTTCAGTGATGGGATGTCCAGGTGCGACGATCCACAAACGCTCGTGGTCATTACCCTCACGCCATTTGAGGTCACACGTCGTACCCATCAGCTTTTTGAATATCTTTGAGAAGTGGCCTGAATGCAGGACAATCAACCCCATACCATTCAGCACTCGTTGATATACACGCTCTACTACCTCATCGCTTACCTCTCCGTGTGCCATATGTCCCCACCAAATGAGTACATCTGTTGCATCCAAAATAGGGGTAGCGAGGCCATGTTCGGGTTCGTCGAGTGTGGCAGTACGCACTTGAAATCCTACATCGTTAAGAGCCGCAGCGATGACTGTGTGTATTCCATTTGGGTAAATCCCTGCCACTTGTGCATCGTTCTGTTCGTGTCGGTATTCGTTCCATACCGTGACGCGTGTAGTCGAAGCCAATTGATGTGTCCTTTCCATATGGCAAATCAGAAGTACATTTTTTGTTTCGACTACATTGTACAACCTGAAACAGCATCATCCTTCCTCATCGTGGTTTGCACTTCAACCCCAGATTATTTGCTATCAAACCATCGACAAGCCGTTTGGGAAGCAGTTGAGGGAGAATCCAGTTGCTGAGTGGGTGAGGCACTGCGGCATATCCATAACGAACTGGCGGACGACGTGTCGTCAGTGCCTTCAAAACGATCTTGCCAAGATGTTCAGGTGAATATCCTTTTCGCCCATTCTTGATCATGTCCTGGCGATATTTCTCTAATGCTGAGCCATATTCGGTTTTCTGATATGGAGAGAAATCCATTTGTTCTGCCTTCTCCCAGATTGCGGTAGCAACAGATCCCGGTCCAATCACAATGACATCAATGCCATGATTCATCAGCTCTCGACGTAGGCTCTCGGAAAACCCCTCTAATCCAAACTTCGAGACATGATACGCGCCAATAAGGAAAAGATGCTCTTAGGGCAGGTTCTGTTGCCTATCTTGACTATGCACAAGCTCATCCCGCGTGGTATGCTCTGCTTGTGAAAGTTCACGGGCAAACGCCAGGGCTTCTGCAAGCGGAGTACGATATGTGGACCTTTGTTGTGGGGCTTGTTGAGATGGTAGTAGAACAGGAACTAGCAGCGAGTGCAGGCGTTGCATTGTGGGCGTTCTTGCATGGTTTTATTCTACTTGAGAGTGCTGATGTCCTTGGAGAGCGGAAACCCAGGAGTGGTTTTCAAGTGGGGCTAGAAGCTTTTCTCGCTGGACTTACTTCTCTCTCTTTACATCCCTCTTCCTAGAGAAAGATAGGTGCAACGTATTAATAGGTTATTGCGATCCGAGAATTATAATGAACGTTAACCAAACTGTGACGATGTAGGAGCATACGCCATGACGTATGCTCCTAATTCTATTTGTTTGGTTTGTTAGCGAAGGTCCAGAAGCGCATCAAGGCGTATGAAAGTACAGCACCGCATACAACTGCGACAAGTTTTGATGCATTACCCCACAAGGTAATATTGGCAATAAATGGTTGTAATGCTCGACCTGCTAGCCATATCAAAACACTACTATACAGGATTTCGAGCACGATGCTAATGACAAAGCGTACCACTTCCTTTGTTGTTGCTTTATGTGTATGGCGAAACGTCCAGTACTTATTCAAGTAAAAGCTACTTATAGCACCACAGCTATAAGCGACTGCATTATACACCGTCAGAGCCTGTACATTGTGTGTAGGAAAACGCCATAACAGTATGTTGAGCATTCCTATATCAACAAACGTGTTCAGGCCACCCACTATACAATAGCGCACAAACTGAATAAATGTACTTTTCCACCCACGCGCTTTGGACAGAGGAGCCTTCGGTAACTGCTCGACTGTCTCGCCCTGTATATGCGTGTCTTCGGTTTCAGATGTAACCAATACCTTATCCTCTCAATCCTATTATACAGCTTTCTGTACTCCATGCGAATAATTTCTTACGCGGAGCACTCCAAGCGCGACCTGTGGCAGAGAGAGCGATAAGCGTGCGACGATGTAGCGGCTTTCCCAGCGTGGATGAAACTTTTGCTTGAACTTGAAGAGCGTATCATGCGTCTCCAACAAATGCAAGCGATCAGTTACAAAACTGGCAAGTTTGCGCTGTAGTGGTAATATTTCGTTCAGTGTATCAGACCATGCAACGAGACCAAGACTGAGAACGGTTGCACCTTGAGAGCGGAAGCGTTCAAGGGCGTGTACAAGCAGCAATTCAACTACTCCTGGCGGTGTTTCTGAAGTCCGCCTCATAATATCCAATGTCCAACCCCATTCTCCACTCGGTGCTGCATCTATTGAAGAGCTATAGACAGGTGTGAAGGTCATAAAGGAGCAAGCAGTACCTGTACTTGTGTAGGCAACGGCGGTTAAAAAGCGAGGTATTGCTTCTTGCGAGAGAGAAGATATATGTCCAGAGCGAGTAGCAATCGTATCGGCGCGTTCAGCGAATGTAACGATTTCATCAAAACGGCCTACACTAAAACCCGTTTCGGTAGCACCGGCTCTTTCCAGAAGCCATACATCGTTGAGTTGCTCCAACTGCTGAAGGACTTCGGTTGGAGGAACGCCTTCATACCATTGAATCGTTATCCCCTCGCGTTCAGCACGTCGGCAACTCGTTCGTACATTCGCTAGTGCCGAACCTTGCAGCGTAAAGGTTTGTGGGTTGAGCATCGCCTCTTCGCCCATCTTAAAGGCTCGTAACGTATGCCTACGGTAGACAGGTAGGTATTGTGGGTAGACCTGATACAATGCCACATGCCATTTGTGCTGTACGCAAAAATTTAAGAAACTTGATGTTACATGCTCAATATCTTCTGGCGCACACACCGGGTCGCCTAGTACAACAGCAACGTTGCGTGTCAGACGATAATTCACAAGTCCCTCACCATCAGGAGTCAGGAAATGGAGATTTTCTGGAGCCAATCCATAAAACGCGAGTGTATGACTACCATATAAGCTTGTAAGCTCTCCCTCTCGATAACGAGCTTGGACGAATTGTTCCTCTATGAACGGTTCCTCTATAGAAGTATGCAGAGTCGGGATGCGTGGTTCCTTTGCATCGAACATCAGGGACATCCTCCGAATTAAATTTCTTAAGGCTTTTTCTTTATATCTTTATGGAGACGCAGTTTTCGTGCTTCTGCCTCTATCCTAACGAAAACATCTCATGAAAAAGACATGAAAGTGTAAAATAATTATGAGTTCTGTAAGAAATGATGAATTACTTTGCTCTCAGCTCTCCTTACAAATACTTTACTTTTTTACAGCAACTTCTTGATTTCTTTTCGTTATGCTAGTGCCAGACGCAATTATGAGCCGTATACTATGCGGTATATTATAGTAAAATGCACATACTTGTTGGGTAATTAAGAATAATAGGAGATCATATACGTGGCAGATACAACGGAAAAAATTATTCAGACCGAACCTGAACGAGTCTCAGAACGAATGGTCCCACAACCTTTCCCCCTATGGCAACGATTAGCATTAGGGGGCATTTTGCTTGTTTCTATCTTTATGAACTTCTTTCAGTTAGGTAAGAACGGCTTTGGCTCATTCTATCCTCCTGCCGTTAGAAGCATGATGGATAACTGGCATAATTTCTTTTTTGCCTCCTATGATCCAGGTGGTTTTGTGACAATTGACAAACCGCCAGTAGGCTTCTGGCTTCAGGTGTTCAGCTCCAAGATTTTTGGTTTCACACCTTTTAGTGTGCTGTTGCCGCAAGCACTAGCTGGCGTACTCTCTGTGCTCCTGCTGTATCATCTCGTAAAGAGGTATTTTGGAACGATTGCTGGTCTGCTTGCAGCTCTTGGCTTGGCTCTCAGCCCAATCAGTATTATCACCAACCGCAACGTGACAATTGATAGCACGTTGGCTCTGGTACTTCTGCTCGGCGCATGGGCAGTATTGCGTGCGGCTGAGACCGGACGGTTGCGCTGGTTATTGCTGGCGGCTGCACTCGTAGGTCTTGGTTTCAATGTCAAGATGCTTGAGGCGTATCTGGTAGTACCTGCGTTCGGACTGCTTTATCTTCTCGCGGCACCCAAACGTTTATGGACACGCATAGGACACCTCGCACTGGCAACGGTAGTTCTTATCGTCATCTCGTTCTCCTGGGCAGTAGCAGTAGACCTCACTCCTGCTTCACAGCGTCCCTATGTTGGTTCAACACAGGATAACTCGGAGATTAGCCTTGCCCTTGGCTACAATGGTATTGATCGCCTTCTTGGACGATTTGGTGGTGGAGGTTTCAGACCAAATGGAGCCAATACGCGTTCTGGCAACACAGGTGCGAATGGAGGTACTACTAATTTAGGAAATGGCAGTACTACCAATCGAGGAAGTGGTGGAGGTACTACTAGTTCAGGAAATACTGTGGGACAGGCACAACGCGGCGGCTTTGGTGGTGCTGGTGGCCTGTTTGATATCGGAAATCCTGGTCCACTCCGTCTCTTTACCGCACCACTTGCAGGACAGATTGTCTGGATACTTCCGATGGCACTGCTCGGTCTGCTTGCTCTTGCATGGCAGCGACGACCACGCTTCGAGAGTGATTTGCAACAGAAGTCGATGATTCTATGGGGAACATGGTTGCTCACAACAGCTATATTCTTTAGTGTAGCAGGTTTTGTCCATCAGTACTATATGACGGAAATGGTTCCAGCTATTGCGGCATTGTTTGGTATCGGTCTAGTGACGATGTGGCAGGATTATCGGCGCGGCGGTTGGAAAGGCTGGTTGTTGCCACTTGCCATAGCTGTTACCATCGCTGAACAAATCTATGTCCTCACGAGCTATCCTGCATGGAGCAGGATACTGACCCCGATTCTCGCTATCCTAGGTATCGTTGCGGTACTTGTGCTCGTTCTTGCTAAAATCGCCCCACGTCTGCGGGAAAGAATTTCAAATACACGTGTACTCATACCCGCGCTCACCATTGGTGTGTTAGCAATGATGATTACTCCTATTATTTGGGCTGGCATTCCTATTCTGTACAGCACACAAGGAGATCAACTAACCGCAGGACCGCTTAGTACACAAGGTTTGGGGTTAGGTGGCGGTAACGCTGGTGGACGAAACGAAGCTAACAACTCGAATACAAAGTTGATAAGCTACTTAGTGACCAATCAAGGCAATGCGAAATTTCTAGTAGCCGTCCCCAGTTCGATGTCGGCGGATAGCATCATTCTTGCAACAAACAAGCCCGTAATGGCAATGGGAGGTTTCTCTGGAAGTGATCCAATTCTAACGACGAGCAAGCTCTCATCCTTAATTGCGAATGGGACGGTGCGTTTCTTCTTGCTCAGCGCACCTCGAACAGCGCAGCAGTTGCCGCCGCAGGTTCTTGATCAAATTCCTGCTCAGTTCAGGAATGCCGCACGGAACGGATTCGCTGGTTTTGGTGGTCAACAAAGTGCGGCCACGACATATGTGTCGAATCACTGTAGCACAGTACCTACGAGTGAGTGGCAAACTTCTTCGAGTAGCACTCCATCTATCGGTAGCATCTTTGGTCGAGGCGGCGCGAACCAGTTGTATGATTGCGCTACAACGCATTAGTAGTCTGTCAAACGTCATGTGTCACTGAAACCAGGGCACCCGCAAGGGGATGCCCCTCCCATACGACGGAGCTTCCCACGCACGTTTACGTATGGGAGGGGCATCCCCTTGCGGGTGCCCTTGCCTTTGTCAAATGTGCTTTGACGGTCTACTTACCCGAATCTTAACATTTCCAGTTTCTCCATTGCCATGTATGCAGCCGCGACCTGCCCTTGTATGCTGAATTGTCCTGTATGAATAAGATGTAGCAGTTCGGCGGGAGTAACAAGGAAGTTCTCGATTTCTTCGGCGGGGTCGAGCTTCTGTTCACCCGTTTTGCGTACATCACGCGCTAAATACCACCAGATGCGTGTCACCGCACTTGTCGGATTCGCAATCATCTCTGTGAGAAGTTCTATTTTCTCCGGCTCGGCACTATAGCCACTTTCCTCCATGAGTTCACGGTTCGCGGCTACCAGTGGATCATCTTCACCCTCGTCGATGCCGCCTGCGGGAAACTCCAACACGTATTCGCCTATACCATGCTTATATTGCCTGTTGATGAGAAAATGACCATCAGCCGTGATCGGCACAACCCCCACCCAGCCACGATTGTCAATGATGTAATAATCGGGGAGAATAACTCCATTTGGCAAGAGGACGCGCTCACTATGGACCTTTAAATGGAGGGTGTCGAGAACTTGAGAGGTTGCTAAAACTTGCCAGCCATGTGCATTTTGTATCATGTAGAATCCTTTTTGTGTCATAATTGTCACAGAAATGTGATACAACTCCTGTACGGGTCTGCTTTAGCACACCCTTTCGCCAATTGACCATTTGGCAGGACATATGAAACGTTTCCTCAATCCTGAGGATAGAATTGATTGGGGCAGAGGGTGTGCTAAAGCAGACCCGTACGAGGGTTCACCTCTTACCGACGTGTAATGTTTGAAGATTAATACAATTAACGTATCTTCATTAGTAGTGTATCACAAGCCTATGTCAATCCTGTTTCCATGTCCTCCCCACGTGTCAAGCCGCTCTTTTTCGTGTATAATGGAGGGCACACAAAACATGCTCACTTACCCATTATTCTCTCTGCTCAAGGGCCATATATACAATCATGAACGAAAAAATACAATCTGTCCTGAACTCGCTCCCGCACAAGCCTGGCATCTATCTCATGAAAGATGCGGAAGGCGTTATTTTGTATGTTGGGAAAGCCATCTCGTTACATAGCCGCGTGCGCTCCTATTTTCAAGAGTCAACCGATCTGAGTCCGAAGAATCGCAGCATGGTGGCGAAGATTGACGATATCGAGTTCATCGTCGTCAAAAACGAGGTCGAGGCTCTGGTGCTGGAAAGCAACTTTATCAAGCAGCACCGCCCCAAATATAATGTGCTACTGCGCGACGACAAAAGCTATCCTTATATCAAAGTCTCGTTGACAGAAGATTTTCCGCGTGTCTACCGTGTGCGCAGCTTTCAACGTGATGGCAACCGTTACTTTGGCCCCTATACCAATTCGGGAGCCGTTGATGCCACGCTCGACCTGCTCAACAAACTGTTCTCGTTTCGCACCTGCCGCTATGATGGAAGCGTCTGGGCACCGCCAAAAAACGGCGAGCCACCTGCTGGCTGGAAACAGAAACTATTGCCACGACCTTGCACACAATACTACATTCATCGCTGTGTCGCGCCCTGCGTCGCTTATGCCACACGTGAGGAATACAACACTATTATTCAGCAAGTGATCCTCTTTCTCGAAGGCAAGCATGACGAAGTGATCGAGAGCCTCGAAGGAAGAATGGAGCAAGCAGCAGAGAATCTCAACTTCGAGGAGGCCGCGCGTATTCGTGATCGCATTCAAGCAGTTGAGCGTGTGCTGGAAAAACAGCGCATCATCAACACGGAGGGGCAAGACGATCAGGACGTTGTGGCGTTGGCGAGTGGTGATGATGAAACCTGTGCACAGGTCTTTTTCTTTCGCACAGGCAAACTTGTTGG
>CAXUIS010000004.1:0-3072 GCA_964250915.1 uncultured Ktedonobacteraceae bacterium
GACAAGGAGGAGGCGTGCGAATGTGCAGTTATAAACAACAGGTACTATTACGAAAAAGCAAATGATACAAATGGCGACAACATTCCCCATCATTTTACCAAGTGCCATATCAACCGTCGTTACTAACGAGAATCCGCCAACACTCCCTACACTCGAACCCTGTGTAATGAGGAGTGCGAGTGTTGCTATACCATAGCCAATGAAAACAAGCAAAGTTCCCCATAGCAAATGACGCTTCACTACTCTACGTCCTTTTGCCTCGTTAGTACCAGAGCCAACTATCTCTCCCCCCATGTTGAGAGGAACTTCAGTACCAAGGTATGCTAGCGTAATCAGTCCAAACAGGTTAATATTTCCTGTCGTTGGATTCCACTGAATATTCCATCCATGTAGATCGGCAAAATTCGTAGCGGAAGGATGTCCCTTTGCCAACCACACAACGGTAGCTATGCCTATGATAAACACGGCTAAAAAGATAAGGCCAACTACTACATTGACAATGTTTTGCACAGTACGCTGACGCTGTAACGATAGTACACCGGAAAAGATAATGATGCCGATAATGACTACGCCTTGTTGCCACGGCTCGACAAACCAACTACTGTTTAATCCCTGAAAAAAACTCATCACAATGTCGGCACCTGCAACCATCACAAGCACGCCAGGAAACCAGGCACAGAAGCCGATAAAGAAGCTCCAGTAGCCACCAAGTGTTTTGTGTGTCCAGTTATATAATGAGCCTTCATGTGGAAACATGTATCCAAGTTGTGCTGTTGCGATAGCGCATGGAATGAAGAAGGCCACACCGCCTAGTAATAAATAAGTGAAGGCGGCGGCTCCACCGCTTGCAGCCGTTGCTGCATTCACTATGAAGAAAATTGCCACGAGATAAGTTGTTGTCATATCGAGTGTACTCATGATAGATGGCATTGCTTTGACAACATACTCTTCTGAAGCTAGTAGCATGTCACGCTGTTGTGTTTGCATTTCACCCGTTGCCATAATTCCCCCTTGTTCTTCCTCAAATAGAAATACTAACTAGTACATGCATCATGCATATTTACCCACACTTTATTGTATTACAGAGTCTCTTTGGTTATATTGAATGAAGTAGTTGTACTTATAAAAGATATATGAAGTATTCTAAAGGCAAGTATATGGTATTCTAGTTATAGAGTCCAGTAGAAAAGGACACTACTAGTACTTTCTGTTTATATCAAGAAAGTCTGAGGGCACTAAAAAAGAGTATGTGAATAATTCTTGTTTTCTATAAAGTACTTTGATATACTACCATCCTATAAACCTAGCTAGTCCCTTATTACAAGGGTATTACGAATAGGAGAACTGTGTATGAATGCTCAAGATGTTGTGGAGCAAGCTCAGGCTGCCAACCTGCGCCTTGTACGTTTCTTGTACTGTGACAATGGTGGTATCATTCGTGGAAAAGCGACTCATGCGAGCAAGCTTGGAACGCGTATTACTGAGGGTATTGGTCAGACATTGGCGATGCAGGCATTTACTGGCGTTGAGTCGCTTGCCTCTGTTGAAGGAATGGGTCCAGTTGGTGAATTTCGTTTAACACCTGACCCTGCAACATTCACTGTTTTGCCTTACGCTCCGCATACAGGTAGTATGTTATGTGACATGATTCTCACCAATGGAACACCGTGGGAGGCGTGTCCACGTACCTTTCTCAAACGCATGATCGCTCATCTTGCCGAGCAAGGGATGCGTGCGGAGGCGGCAGTTGAGCATGAGTTTTACCTGGCGCGTGAGGACGGGACAGGAATATACGTTCCCGCCGATTCCAGCCTTTGCTACAGCAGTATTGGTCTGGACGATCAGGCAGAGGTGATTGACGCTATTTTGACAGCACTTGAGGCGCAAGGTATTTCTGTTGAGCTGTTTCATACTGAACTTGGACCATCGCAACAAGAGCTTTCAGTTCGGCATACCAACGTTCTGCGGGCTGCCGACAACGTATGCCTCATTCGTGAAACGGTACGCAGTGTTGCTCGTAAATACAATCTCTTCGCCAGCTTTGCTCCCAAGCCATTCCTCGATCAAGCGGGTAGCGGTGCACATATTCATTTGAGTTTGTGGGGAACGCAAGGAAGTGAACGCGAACACACCAACCTGTTCTACGATGCAGATAGACGTGGTGGTCTGAGCCAGTTAGGAACATATTTTATTGGTGGTGTCCTTCAACATATTCGCGCGCTTGTAGCGATCACCTGCGGCAGTCCAAACTCATATCGTCGCCTGCTTCCGCATTATTGGAGTTCAGCTTATGGAGCTTATGGTTTCGACAACCGTGAAGGCGCGATTCGTGTGCCATCGGTCTATAAAGGGCGTGAAGAGGATTCTATCAACCTGGAACTAAAAGCTGCCGATCATAGCGGTAATCCCTATCTTGCTATGGGCGCGTTCATTGCTGCTGGACTAGATGGGATCAAGAACAAGATGAATCCAGGTGAACCACAACAGATTGATCCCGGGAATTACAGTGATGAGGAGCGCGAGAAACGTGGTATTCGTCGTCTCCCCACAACGTTTGATGAAGCTCTTGACGAGTTAGAGCACGATAGCGTGCTAAAAGAGGCACTTGGGCCATTGCTCGCAACATCCTATATCGCTGTCAAGCGTGCAGAGTCTGGCTTTTTCAAAGAGAAGTCGGCAGAGGCAGAGACATTGCAACATTTCTATAAATATTAACAACTCTATAAGCGAACAAGGAAAGCTGTAAAATCTTACAGCTTTCCTTGTTCGCTTATATTTTCCCAGGAGGCTTCACTATTTGCTAGTGCACTACCAATTCCTGCTATCACGAGACAGATGACTGTTATGCCACCGACAATATACCACCAGTGGGAGTTGTCGATTTGATTGGGAATCAAGCTATAAACGAGTGTACCTACAATACTAATAAGACAGGTAGCTGTGCCCAGAACAATAGCTAGCCATAAAACAGGCATGGGGAAGATACGTTTAGCATGAAATGCTTGACGATCATTGAAATAAAATTTCGCAAGGTTGATGAAGAGAAATGCAGTTGAGATGGCCCAAACGAGC
>CAXUIS010000004.1:3172-11797 GCA_964250915.1 uncultured Ktedonobacteraceae bacterium
GGTGTAGTAAAACTGGTTGCAGAATGATGACCTTGTAGCAGTGATACGACTCCTGCAGACCCTACCAGAAGGACAGCGAGAAATGCGATAACAAGTGTCACATTGACTATGGTAAGAACGGTACGCAGAGGTTGAATAGCGAGAACGCCTGAAAAGGCAAGCAGAAGTACAAGAACAAGTCCTTGCTGCCACGGTTGAACAAGCCATGCTGGATTCAATCCTTGTATATAACCAACGACCACACTTGATGCAGTGACCATCAACAGAATACAGGGAAACCATGCACAGAAGGCGACGAAAAAACTCCAATAGCCTCCAAAGGCTTTGTGTGTCCAGTTGTAGAGAGAGCCTTCGTGGGGAAACATATGACCAAGCTGAGCTGTAACAATCGTACAAGGAATAAAAAAGGTGATGCCGCCGATAATCCAGAAGGTAAATGTTCCGGCACCAGCTTGAATTGCTGAAGCAACGTTTGTGCTGAAAAAGATGATAAGTACGAATGTAGCCGTCATGCCAAATGTACCAGCAACCTGTGGCATTGTCTTAACAGTATATATTTCTGATACTAAATCGTTATTTCGCGCTAACTTGTCCTCTGATTTGTTGTATAGAGTCGTCATGCTGTTTTCCTCTTGCAAAATGCTTTAAGAGATAATTATTCATGTATGCTAATATACGGCATGTAAAAGAAAAATATTTGATAAAATAAAGTGATACATTACTTTATGTAACCTTCATAAGGATACTTCAAAGTGTTTAAAAATAAAGAATAACAGATCATGTATAGGACAAATTTCCTATATGTGAGTAATAACTACTCTTGTCGAATGGTACTTGACGAAAACCTCGACTTAATAGACAATAGGGAAAGTTACACAATCTTGATGTGCACACGCTTCTCGATACGTGTAGCAAAAATTACTTCATTGTGATATGAAATAAATGCAGAAAGCAGGTGCTATATCGAATATCTTCGATGTTAACAATATCTCGTAGCTTCCTTTGGGAATGGTGTCCTAACATTTGTTTTCCTTTCCACATAGTGTAGCGTCTTTTAGGAGGTATCGCATGGCATTATCTCGTCGTCCTGGCAACGAGGACCTCATCGCGCAAGATATCAAGCGTTTACATGGTATGGGTTACGCCCAGGAATTATTTCGCACGATGGGGGGATTCTCGAACTTCGCTATTTCCTTCACCATCATCTCCGTATTAAGCGGCTGTTTAACCCTTTTCTACACAGGCATCACAACTTCCGGCTTTGCTGCTGGCTCAATTGGTTGGCCTCTCGTTACAGTGTTCGTTGTCATCGTTGCTTTAGGAATGGCAGAGCTAGCCTCGGCCTACCCAACGGCTGGTGGTTTATACTACTGGGCTTCCCAGTTAGGCGGACCTGGGTGGGGCTGGTTTACCGGCTGGTTCAATCTCATTGGTCAGGTTGCGGTAACTGCTGGCATCGACTATGGTTTAGCGGTCTCGATTGATGTGTTGCTCAACGCGTGGTTTCCTCATTTTCCTGCAACGCTTGGTTCTGTCTTAGCTATTGATCCCGCGACACAGTGGACTACCCTGGCAATTTATGCCATTGTGCTTGCATTACATGCCTTCCTCAACATCTTTGGAGTGCGCATTGTTGCTCGTTTAAATGATGTGAGTGTGTGGTGGCATATCGTCGGTGTCCTCTTAATTGGTGGAGGTGTCGTTGTTGCTGCATTAGCCTCTCAGCAATTCGGTGGTACAAACTTTGCCAACCATGTAGCCGCTCAACCACTAAATAGTGCAGGAACGCTCTTCAGTGCTGACCCTAAGTTCAATGCAACTGGCTTTCCCATCTGGTATGCTTTTTTACTAGGACTGCTTCTAGCTCAATACACATATACAGGCTATGATGCTTCGGCTCATATGACCGAGGAGACTGTCGGTGCAGCTACGAGGGCACCGTGGGGCGTTGTGATGTCAGTGGTCGTCTCGGCATTCGCCGGTTATATAGTGCTTATGGGCTTGCTAGCTGCTGCCCCCGATCTTGTGAAAGCAGCAGGCTACATCAATCCAGTACTTTATATTCTCGAAAGTCGTCTTGGATTTGTGCTGGGAACACTGTTTTTCGCCGTTGCTGTTGGTGCACAGTTCTTTTGTGGTATGTCTTCAATCACCACAAATTCTCGCATGATCTACGCATTCTCACGCGATGGTGCGGTGCCTTTCTCAAATTTGTGGCATCATCTGGATAGTGGACGTACACCACGCAATGCAATCATTCTAGCGGCTGTGGCTGCATTTGTGCTCGCCATTCCGACGGTATTCAACTTTGCTGCCTACGTTGCTATTACATCTATTGCGGTCATTGGCTTGTACATCTCCTATGTCTTGCCTATTTTGCTGCGATTGATGGCGAAGAACTTCCAACGAGGTCCCTGGCATTTGGGGGCGTGGAGTAGGCCCATTGGCGTCATTTCAGTGTTATGGGTCATTTTCATCTCGATACTGTTCATGCTTCCTACCATCACACCTATCACTGCGGTCACATTTAACTATACACCAGTTGTGGTGCTAGGAACACTCGTGATCCTGGTCATCTGGTGGATGGTTAGTGTTCGGCATTGGTTCAAAGGTCCTCATGTGCAAGGTTCGGAGAGCGAACTAGGTGCTATTGAGCGGAGCTTTGGTGAGACAACGCGCGTTGATGTAGAAGGTGCGGCTGGAGGCGGTGAATAAAGTTTTGTTAGTTGTATGAATGACGTATTGCATCCTCTCATATATATTAGAGGATGCAATAACTCATTAATACATATGTATAACATAAAACAAGAGGTGCTGTGCATGCGAATAGCGAAAAAAGTTGCGATTATTACGGGTGCGGCGGGAGGTATGGGACAGGCGGCGGCAGAGTTGTTTGCGCAAGAGGGTGCTAGTGTTGTCGTGACCGATGTGAATGTAGTAGCAGGCGAAGAGACTGTCAAAAGCATCCGCAATGCTGGGGGAAAAGCACTATTTGTCAAAGCAAATGTTGCTAATGAAGATGAAGTCAAGGCGATGGTCGAGACAGCTATAGGCACATTTGGTCGCGTGGATATTCTCTATAACAATGCAGGTATTATGCCTACGGATGACGGAAGCGTGACCGATATAAGCGAGGCGGTTTGGGATAGAGTATTGGATGTGAATCTGAAAAGTGCTTTTCTTTGCTCCAAGTATGTGGTGCCACACATGGTGAAGCAGGGACAAGGGTCTATTGTCAATATCGCATCGTTCGTAGCATTCATGGGCTGTACTGTGCCGCAAGATGCCTATACTACGTCTAAGGGTGGCTTACTCGCGTTAACAAAGTCTCTTGCGGTACAATACGGACGGCACAACATTCGCTGTAATGCAATCTGTCCCGGTCCTATCGAAACGCCCCTGTTACGGGCACTTTGGACTGATGAGGATGCGAGAAACACACGTCTTCATCGTATTCCGTTAGGACGCTTTGGTGAGGCAAGAGACATTATTTATATGGCGTTATACCTCGCCTCCGATGAGTCCGCATGGACAACAGGGGCCTGGCTCATGGTAGATGGAGGAATTTCATCAAACTATTTTTAACGTGTTAGTATTTTGTAGGGACCGATGTATCGCGTCCTTGTCAACGACTAATTGCTATGAGGACGCGATACATCGGTCCCTACAACTTGTGTTTCGCGCATTGTTACGCGTGCTATTTTTAGAAAGGGTGTATGGAAATGGATGTTGCTGCTATTAAGCAACTTATAGAGCAAGGGAAAATTGAGTATGTCAAGGTCGGTGCTGCTGATATAGAGGGAGTGTATCGTGGCAAGCGTGTAGCCGCAAAGTTTTTTCTTGACTCATTATCAGATGGCTTTGCGCAATGTGATGTACTCTTTGGCTGGGATATAGCCGAGAACGTGCTTCCCAATCTCAAATTTAGTAACTGGGAGCGTGGGTTTGCCGATATTGTGATGAAGCCAGACCTTGCAACATTCGCTCCGGTGCCGTGGGAGGAAAACGTCTACACCTGCATTTGTGATTTGTGGTCAGAGCATGGCGACCGCGTGACTATTTCTCCTCGCTACATTCTCAATACCCTGGTGGAACGCGCACGTTCGCTTGGTTTTGAGCCAATGTCAGCGTCCGAATTAGAATTTCGTTTCTTCCGTGAAAATATGGTCTCGCTGCGCGAAAAGGACTTCGGACCAAACTTGACGCCACTAAATCCAGGAATGAACTGTTATGCCATCAGTCAGGCGAGTGCTGATGATCAATTGCTTGGACGCATTGCCCGTATGATGCGCGATTCCGGTGTCGAAATTGAGGGCTACAACCGCGAGCACGGACCAGGCATGTACGAGATGAATATTCACTATTCCGATGCACTTACAGCTGCTGATAGAACGATGCTTTTCAAAACAGGGGTAAAAGAAATCTGCCATCAGCTAGAGTATACGGCATCGTTTATGGCGAAATGGAGCGATCAGGAGGACGGTAGTAGCGGACACTCCCATATGAGCCTCTGGGATCGCAACCTGGAAAGAAATGTCTTTTGGGATGAGAGCGCAGAAGGGCATATGTCTACCACCATGCGTCAGTTCCTTGCTGGTGTATTGAGCAAGCTCCCTGAATTCATGGTGCTGTACGCGCCCGTCATTAACTCTTACAAGCGTTACATAGAGGGAACGTGGGCACCTCTAAACACTACGTGGGGCATGGACAATCGCACGTGCTCTGTACGTATTATTAACAATGGCAAGCGAGCAATCCGTCTTGAAAATCGCGTACCAGGGGCTGATGCAAACTTCTATCTGGTTTTCTCTGCGATGCTAGCGAGTGGACTTTATGGCATAGAACGTAAGTTAGAGCTACCCGCACGCCTTGATGGAAATGCGTATGACCCCACAACTGTGACAAAAGCTCTTGCTGAAGGGCGCATTCAAGCACTGGCACGGAACCTGACTGATGCAACACGTTTGTTCGAGAACAGTGACGTGGCGAAAGAGTACCTGGGAGCGGATTTCGTTGAACACTTCGCTGCTACACGGCATTGGGAAGTGAAGGAATATGAGAAGGCGGTTACAAACTGGGATCGTCGCCGCTATCTTGAATTAATTTAGTAGTGCGATTGTAGGGGTCTGATTCATTACACCCTCGCCTAGCCTCATAGGTCGAACGAGAGTGTAATGAATTAGACCCCTACTAGTCTGTCAAAGTACATTTGGTACCGAAACTAGGGCGCCCGCAAGGGGACGCCCCTCCCATATGACATGGCTCCTCATGCGCGTTCGCATATGGGAGGGGCGTCCCCTTGCGGGCGCCCTTGCCCCAGCCACATCAAGATTGACAGACCCCTACAATCGCATAACATATCTTAGAGGTTAGGTTTTGTTTCTGGGTCTACATACTCAGGGTATGCGCTTGGAAATGGTGCGCTTGTCACTGTATTTGCTGTTGTGGCAGGATTTGTTGTGCCAGTTGTCGTTGGAGCACTGTTCGCCTTCGCTGAGGCTGCTGTCTGCTTGGTTGTATCTGCGACAGTTTGACTGGTCTGTTTCACTGTTGAAGCGGCGTTCTGTGCGATGTCGCTTAAGTTGCTAGCAGAACCCTTAACGGTAGAAGCAGCATTCTGAGCGATGCCACTCAGGTTGCTAGCAGAGTTCTTGACAGTAGAGGCGGCCTGTTGTGCGTAGTCCTTCAAGTTCCCTGCGCTCTGTGATACAGTATTTGAGACCTGCTGCGTGTACTGGCTCAACTGCTCATTCTGGGGTAGTGAACTGCTCAACTCTGAAAAACGCTGTGCAAGCATTTTACGGAATTCTTCACCGCGCATAGGCGCAACGAGCAAACCAATTCCGGCACCGACAAGTATACCTTTAAAAAAATTGTTCATCCTTAAACATCTCCTCTTTTTTGTTTATAAATCCTACGCAATAGAGATACCGCGTAGTACATTCTTTATATAGATTACACATAGGTATCTGCATAGAACACGAATGATATGAGCAAGAAGTTTCATTTACGACACCTATTAAACATGAAGCAGGCAAGTAGCAATTTCGTATAGCATCGCAGTTAACTCTTGTGGTCGTGGACTGTTGAGACGGTTCACGCGGCGTGTAGCGATTTTGAAGATCAGAACAGCTTCATAGAGCCTTGCGCGTTGCAGGATACCATCGGCATGTGTCGATGTCTCGCCCAGTTCAACCAGTGCTTGCTTGTAAGTACTACTAAAAACGTGTGCCGCCGCCTCGAACCATTCGCGCATACCTGCACGGGCATACCATAGTCCACTTGGGCGTAAGTAGGCAAGAAAGTAGCCAACATCAAGTGCTGAGTCAGCTAGACAGAAGCCATCAAAATCTACCACAAAAACGGAGTTGCTATGAAAGAGGAGTTGACTGGCTTTAAATCCCCCGTGAGCAGGGCGGTAGACATCGGGTTGTTGAGTCTCTAGTCGTAGGGCGAGTTGCTGTGCAAGCTTTTGTACATCTTCTGCTTGCTCTGGATTGGCGGTAGCGATAAGTTGAGCGCGATCATGAGTACGCTTCGCCTCTTTTGTCCCCGTGCGTATCAACTTCTCATCAAGGAGTACTGTGCTTGTATGTAAGCGAGCTAACGAGATCGCGGTAAGTCGTAGTTCTTCCGTTGGAATAACCACATTTTCAACTCCGCCACCGCGTCTGTATACAATGTGAGGACGTAAGACATGTCCACCGAGGCGTAAAGGCTTCTGTGCATCGCTTGGTTGAACTGCCTCACTCAAGGTTAAACCAAGTGTTTCATTGATACCAAGTGGTTGTGGTAGCAGCGGCACATCTACATTATGGCCTACAATCTTGCTACCTTGCTTCATAAGTTGCTCTTGATAGAGTTTTTGTTGCAGCAATTGTACGGCGTGTGCCTGTTGTCGGTCTGCATAGACCTTCCCAAAAATTGTTATATTTTTGCGTTCGGGAGACACGCTAGTAGGACGTTCTAACGTGAGTATATAGCGCAATACGCAACGACTCGCAGGTTTATAACGTACAGGAACTACAACTACCGTGACAAGTTTCCACTCTTGGTTTCCTAATTGTTGTCGTGCTGCTGCTTGTAAGTCTTGCAAAAGTGTACTTTGTGCTGCGACATTGCAGCTTAACGCAAGGGCGGGTAGACTGTCATCGGCGGGAAAGGCTTGTATTGACAGACCCAGAGCCTCGGCACGTAAGGCTCCTGATGGCCGGAGTAAAACGTCAGCATTTTGTGCTTGCGCTTGAGTAAAGCAAATACGAGGGCCTTCAAGTACCTGCTCGTCGAGCGTCATGCTAAGCGAGGAGTTCAGGTCATGGATGCGCTTTTTTTTGTTCTGCTCCACACTCTTTACATCATAAATGATCGCAAGTCCCCGTCCAGGCTTACGCCGCAGGTAACGCACAAAAAGTGTTACTGGTGTCTTGGCGTCTACCGCTAACGGGTGTCCCGCTTTCTCAAAAAGACTTGTGACAATCGTTGGAATGCTCATGATAGAAAGGCTGGCATATACATCGTCTTGGCTCATATGTACATCTTTCTTTCCCTACATCTATGAATACTTTTTGCTTTCTACAGGTAGTTGCTCTGCGTGTGTCAAAGCTTGTCGCAACCTACGTTCTGTACGGGCTGAGTGTTTTATCTCAGCCTGTTTCGCCACGTGAAGAATATATTCTGATATGCGTCCCACTGCTCGCGGCACGCGTCCAAAACTGGGGAAGTCGTTGATATCAAGTATCGCCAGACCCTGTGGTGTTTCAACCACATCTATACCATAGATATCGAGACCAAAGAGTTTGCCGACTTGAAGCGTGATTTTGCGTAACTCTGGCGTGAGTGGAATAAATTTCTCTTCCACGTCACCGTGTAGCGGTGATTTCTTGGCGATAGCTGCGTACACCTCGTTTCCAGTCACATATACCTTGATATCAAAACCAGTGTTTTCCGCGTATCGTTGCGCCAGCAAAAAGCTCCCGTCAGTCTCATCCATTTCTAGCGTGGCTAGATCGGCAGGACTGTTCAAACGATAGATGCCCTTGCAAGAACTGCCATTTGTTGGTTTGACGACTAGAGGATAGTCCTCTATAGGAATCTGTTCTAGTAATCGTGGATGAGCAACAAAATACGTTGGCGGAACGGGGAGACCATGCGCACGTGCAAAGGCTGCCGCAACAGCCTTGTCTCGTACAAGACGAATCGCGCGTGAGTTATTAATTGTTGGGATGCCAACTGCTTCTGCCGCCGCAAGAATGCTCATGCCCGGTCCATCTGCCAATGATTTCAGCACATATGCGTCATATCCTTGTGTGGCGAGATTCGTTAAGTTGGTGATAGTCGCTTGTGGCTCCAGAATATCAATGTCGTGTCCCCATTGCTGCAACTGATCTGCAACAACCATCGGCATCGGGTCATTGCGATATTGCTCCTCAACGATAAAGCAGAAGCGCATAGCTCCCTCCAATAGGTCTTTAATGGTGTACGTGTGGGCGTACCAGTTTTAGCGTATGTTTTCTGCATCTTAGTTCATAGCAAATCTGTGGAGTAGATTACTGATAGATTAAAAATATTGGATGAACTATAACATATCCTTGAGGAAGAGGGAAGAGCTTTATGTGTCACTCATAT
>CAXUIS010000004.1:11807-29141 GCA_964250915.1 uncultured Ktedonobacteraceae bacterium
AAAACATTTTCCCCTTTTCCCCCCAACTTACCTCCTTGCGCCCATTCTCTTTTATATGAGTGACAGCTATTCTGGCAACTTTGGTCCTTTGAGTAAAACATCAAGTGTTGATTGTTTTACTCTATATGCCTGTCTTTTGGCACGATGAGGAAGTGTGATTGCTTCCAATGATCCACTCTTAATCCAACGGCGCACAGTGGTATCATCTACACGCAGGCGGCGGGCTACTTCACGGACGGTCAATAATTCGTCATGTTTCTCTTCAGCCATAGTGTGTTTTTCTCCTGTATGATTCTCTTGTTCAAGCATACTACTTCGACGAGCCATTGTAATATTCTCCCTTTAGAGATAGAAAATGATAAAAAGCTATTCCTCGCAGAGTATTCCAAGACATGCTACGCTGGCAGTAGGGTCGTGGTCACGCATAATAGTGCGCGTACATTTCTTCGCTCTATACATTGTACTGTAAAGAAAGAAGAGACAACACCGTTTGCTAGCTAACTGTAGTATACATCTCGGTACCAAACTCCATACTATACATCTCGACACAAAACGCTGTAAAATAAAGCAAGAACGGAACGCATTCCCTAAAGAGGCATTCATTGTCACGAGAGCGTAGAAAGGGCGTCCATGTCAACCATAAAACTCATTATCAGCGATCTTCATCTTGCCGATGGAACATCTATCCTTGATTGCTTTGGCGACCTTCAACAAGCAGCGTTTGAAGGTTTGCTTGCCGCTACATCGTCACAGAACTCTCCACTCGGTCAATCCGACTCTGTAGAACTCATCATCAATGGCGACTGTTTTGATTTCCTGGTAACAACGCCCTACAGTTCAAATAAAACTACCAATGCCGCGATTGCAGTACAAAAAATAGACAGAATTATTTCTGCTCATCGTCCCTTTATCACCGCTCTACATCAATTCATCACATATTCTGGGCGGCGCGTTACATTCATTACTGGGAATCACGACCTCGAATTGTGCTTCGCTGAAGTGCGACAGCGCATCACTGCCGCAATTACAGAAAACGATCAGGCAAGCGAAGATGAGCGTGTTTATTTTTGCCCGACCCGCTATTACTGTCCATTGCCGTCTATTTATATAGAACATGGCAACAACTATGACTTTTGGAATCATGCGATTTTAGGTATATGGAATGAGCAAGGTCAACCGCTAGATCGTCATCCCGAAACGCTCACTCTTTCTGCTGGTTCGCGCTATTTTCAAAGTGCATCGCATGCAATTATTACACAACACGCCTATTTTGATCATTTCGACATGCCTATGAATAGTACACGTCAGATAGCATTTCTCTGTCTTATAGACGCTGAACTACTCATAAAGGTAGCGCAGAATACTATGCAAATACTGTCGTATCCACGACAGTCTCTAGCAAACTTATCCCTAATAGATAGACGTAATCCAGTTCGCCTTTTCGAGGACATTATGCAAGACTTCGCAGCATTTCAAACAGATATGGTCAAGCAAAAACAAGATTGGACACCTATCGCATCGCTTACTGAAAGTACGTCAATTTCGCAAGAAGACATCACTACCTTCATAACTACCCGTGAAATGCTCACTTTACCTCTTATACCAGCTATTGCCGCTCTATGTTCGCCTACTCCTTATGCAATGGGTGAAGGTGTAGCTACAGGGATGCATCGCGTTCTCGAAAACGACTCTACCTTGCGTTATGCTATAGCAGGTCATACACACCAGATGCGTTTTGACTCCATTCCATCTACCGACGCTCAACACTCGCAAACCTATTTTAATACTGGTAGCTGGACAACACATCTTGCCTTGCCCAAGCCAGAAGAGGTGATGCCAGAACTGGTTACATGGTTACGTGACCCAAATTGGAATGCCATTCCACTACGCGATACTACGCAGTTTCTTTTTGTTCTGGTGACATCTGCCGACGATGAGCTTGCAACTGCACACCTTTGTATGTGGGAGGGTGGCGTCCATGATAGTTACCGCGTTTTGGCCTGAACGTAAGAATAGTAATAGATAAAATAGAAATTGAGATCAAAAGAATGAGATATGCCCAATGAAACGAAAGAAATTAGTGCTCTTTGACGGTCACGCAATGGTGCATCGTGCCTTCCACGCTGTACCTGAAGACCTGTCAACCAGTTCTGGTGAGCCAGTAAACGCGACCTTCGGCTTCACATCAATGCTAATGAAGGCACTTTCTGAGGAGCGACCCGACTACATCGCCATGACCTTTGATCGTCCCACACCGACGTTTCGTCATCTGGAATACACGCCCTACAAAGCGCAACGTCCAACTATGCCAGACAACATGCGTCCACAGTTTGGGCGTATCCGTGAGGTTGTGCAGGCGTTTGGCATTCCTATCTATGAGAAAGATGGGTTCGAGGCCGATGATGTGCTTGGCACACTTTCTGTACAGGCAAAAGCACTTGGCGTCGATACCATCATCTATACAGGAGATATGGACACGCTCCAACTCGTCAATGACGCGGTAATGGTCAAAGTGGCGAAGCGGGGTATCTCAGAAGTCACTGAATACAATGTACCAGAGGTCGAGGCCCGTTATGGCTTTACTACGCCTAAGAAACTCACTGATTTTAAGGGTTTAGTTGGCGACAAATCCGATAACATCCCTGGTGTTCCTGGTATTGGCGAGAAGACTGCTACCCGACTCATTAACGACTATGGCGATCTTGAAGGTATTCTGGCTCATACCGATGCTCTCAAACCAAAGGAGCAAAAGCTACTCACAGAGTGGGCAGATCAAGCTCGACAGAGCAAACATCTTGCTACTATCGTTCTCGACGTGCCTGTACAACTTGATCTTGAAGCATGTCGCCCTGACAATATTAATAGTGAACGCGTTCTTGCAATCTTTCGTGAGCTTGGCTTTCGTTCGCTCGTAGAAAAGGTCTTGACCGTCTTCAAGCAGATAGGTGTCAGCACTCCTGCCTCTCTTGATGAAGTTCTTCCGCCACTCAGTGAAACAAGCGACACAAGTGAACAAGCTCTATCCTCATTTGATAAAGCATCTCAAGATGAGACAACTGCTACAAAGCCACGGGACTCATCAACATTCGCGCAAGACGCCGATTTACTCTACGCTCCACCACTCGGTGTTGTGCCGATCATTGCCCCACCAACACCGCCTAACGGGACCGTACCTGATGCTACCGCGCCTCTGCAAACCGTACACGTGTCGGCAAGCAGTACGACACAGGAAAACGCTGCTACAGAAGATGATGAATTTGCGCAACTCAGCCTCTTCGATATGCCTGAAGCATCGCATACCGAAGTCGTGCGTAAACTCCGTCTGCCTGCACCCACTGCCACGCCGTCCGTACCCGTCTTTTTAGAAGATACCTCTGTACAGAAAACAAGCACGCTCATCGTTGATAACGAAGATGCTCTACGGGTTCTCGTCAAGAGCATCTACGATGCTGGTATCGTCGCCTTCGATACCGAGACTACATCAGAAAATCCACATCATGCGGAACTCGTCGGCATCTCCTGCTCGATGGCTGCGGGTGAAGCATACTACATTCCTGTTGGACATCTGCGTACTCCTGATGGTCAGGAGCCAGGAATACAACTACCGCTTGACACTGTATTGGACAAGCTGCGTCCTGTGCTACAAGATGCATCAGTACAAAAATATATGCATAACGCCAAGTACGATATGGAGATATTTGCACGGTACAACATCGACATGCGCGGTCTTGTCTTCGACTCGATGGTTGGTGCCTACCTTGCTGAACCAGGACGCCGGGGTGTTGGCTTGAAGGATCAAGTCTTCCAGCGTATCGGTCCCATTATGACGCCTATCACCGATCTCATTGGCACAGGCAGCAAGATGATTAGCATCGCACAAGCTCCTATCCGTAAAACGGCGGATTATGCAGGAGCCGATGCCGATATGACTCTGCGGCTTGTCAAACCTATAGTCGCTGACTTAGAACGACTTTCCTTGATAGATTTGTACAACAATATTGAACTTCCACTCATCTCCGTCTTGATGCAAATGGAACGCTACGGTATTGCCCTAGATGCGGACTTCCTACGTGACCTTGCTGTGAGCCTTGATGAACAACTGCGCACACTTGAGCAGTCCATCTATGATTCGGTGGGTCATACATTCAATATCAATTCGCCCAAGCAGTTGGGCGAGATTCTCTTCAACGAGCTGAAACTTCCATCAGGCAAGAAAAACAAGACTGGTTACTCTGTAAGCGTCGATGTGATCGAAAGTCTACAAGGCAAGCACCCGATGATCGATTTCTTGCTAGAGTATCGTCAACTGAACAAACTCAAATCAACCTACGTGGATGGTCTCTTATCACTGATGGACCCGGTAACAGGACGTGTCTATACGTCGTTTAACCAGACCATCGCGTCGAGTGGACGTCTCTCGTCGAGCAATCCAAATCTACAAAACATTCCTGTACGTACAGAGGTTGGGCGACAAATCCGCCGAGCCTTTATCTCCGATCCGAGCTATACGCTTCTGACCGCCGACTACTCGCAATTCGAGTTGCGCATTCTCGCGCACATCACACATGAGCCACGTTTGGTCGAAGCGTTCAGCAACGACGAAGACATTCACACCATCACGGCGGCAACACTGTTTAATGTGCCAGTCGAGCAAGTTACAAAAGACCAGCGCCGCCTCGCTAAAACCGTTGTCTATGCTGTCCTCTATGGACAATCCGCGTTTGGCCTGTCACAGGTGACAGGAATGAACAATACCGAGGCCGCGAGCTTTATTCGTCGCTATCACGAGATTTTCCCAAACATTAAGGGGTACGTCGATGGCACACTCAATCAGGCACGGAAACAAGGGTATGTCAATACGCTGTATGGGCGTAAACGTTTCTTCCCAGATATGCACGCTCTCTCACATGTCGAACGGCAAGCTCTTGAGCGTGAAGCGGTGAATATGCCAATTCAGGGAACCAATGCTGATCTTATCAAGATTGCTATGATTAATCTGCATCATGACCTGAAAGAAAAGCATATGAAGACCCGCATGATTCTGCAAGTGCATGACGAACTTGTCTTTGAGGTGCCTGTAGAAGAACTCGAGCGAGCCAAAGTTCTCATCAAGGACAGAATGGAAGGCGTCGAAAAACTTGATGTACCTATCAAGGTTGAAATGAAGATTGGCAAGAACTGGTACGAAGCTGAACCTATGGAATAGGTTATTCAATTATAATTATTGATAATGACCACGATTGATGCTAAAATGAGCTAATCGTGGTCATTATCAACGAGAAAAGAGAAGAATATGGCTTCTTCGTCAGGGTCTAAAAAGCCTCGTATAGACCCTCGCTTAGCTGAACAATTACTATAGAAGAAAAGATTGCTTGACAGCTATCGTCCTTTATCTCAAGATGCTGTACATCGTTTGAATGAAGACCTTCGTGTTTTTCTTATGTATCATTCAAATGCTATTGAAGGCAATACTCTAACTTTGTGTGAAACACAGATGGTCATCGAATAAGGAGTACCTATTTCAATGCAATTATCTCATCTTATCAATAATTTACCTCCATATCATTTCGCGGATGCCAAACGTAAAATTGCTGAACGCAAGGCCGCAGGAGCTGATGTAATCAGCCTGTCAATGGGCGATCCTGATTTACCAGCACCACAGGTCGTTGTTGACCGTCTTTGTGCAGCGATGCAGGACCCCGAAAACCATCGCTATCCTGAATATCGTGGTATGTATGCCTTACACGAGGCGATTTCTATATGGTTTGAGCACCGTTTTGGTGTGCATCTCACGCCCGAACGCGATATTCTACCTTTGCTCGGCTCGAAAGAGGGTCTAGCATATGTTGCATCATCAGTGCTTAATGCAGGGGATATATCACTCATTCCTGATCCCTACTATCCTGTCTATATTACAGGCAGTACCACCGTTGGTGCGCAGCCCTATTTGTTACCTTTGACCGAGTCCAATAACTATTTGCCTGACCTCGATGCCATTCCACAGGATGTACTCATGAAAGCACGGGTACTCTGGCTAAACTATCCCAATAATCCAACTGCAGCATGTGCTGATCTCAATTTTTTTGAGCGTGTTGTGGATTTCGCGCATCGTCACGACATTGTGATCATCCACGATATGGCCTACGCTGAAGTGTATTTTGAGGATTTTCGACCTGTTAGCATTCTGCAAGTTCCAGGTGCCAGCGAAGTCGCTGTTGAGTTGCACTCTCTGAGCAAAACCTATAATATGGCGGGCTTTCGTATGGGTATGCTCGTTGGCAATCCTGCTATCGTAGACGCTGTGGGACGTTTAAAAAGCAATATTGATAGCGGTATTTTCCGTCCAGTGCAATACGCAGCTATCGAAGCTCTACATCTTCCAACATCGTGGTTAGAGCAACGGAACCTCATCTACAAACGTCGTCGTAACATGCTTGTTGAAGGCTGTAATGCGTTAGGTATGCATACACACACACCAAAAGCAGGGTTATATATTTGGGCAGGTGTGCCGCAGGGTAGCACCTCACGGAATTTTGCTGACTGGCTCTTTGATGAAACGGGCGTCTTTGTTACGCCAGGCACAAACTTTGGTGCCGCTGGTGAAGGCTACTTGCGTATATCAATGACGGCCCCAGATGAACGCATCGAAACTGCCCTTACGCGAATGAAAGCTGCCGTAAAAAAATAGCGCAGCAATAAAGGATTAAAAAAATGATTGTGCAAGAAGATATTGAAACGCAGCAGCAAAGTCTAGCAAATGCCTGGCATCTTCAGGTTGGTCGTGACATTTGCGCAGATATGAATGCAAGCCTTGACCATGAGTGGCTTGTCACCAACGGGATTGGTGGCTATGCATCGGGTGCTATTTCGGGTGCGACGACACGCTGTTATCACGGTCTTTTAGTCGCTTCACTGCACCCACCCGTTGAGCGTACCGTGATGGTGACAAAGGTGGATGAAGAGCTTTTGCTTCCTGATGGACGTTCGTTTTCATTAGGCGTCAACGAATATCAGGGTGGAGTCATAGACCCACGTGGCAACGTTCACTTAGAATCTGTGACCCTTGAAGGTGATATCGTATGCTTTGTTTATCGCCTTACTGAAACGCTCACTTTAGAGAAGCGCATCTGGATGGAGTACGGACAAAACACCACCTATGTGCAATATATGCTGCGCGGTGTCGTAGAGATAGGGCAAGGGAATACACCTGTTACACTTACGCTGGTTCCGTTCTGTCTCTACCGCGATTATCATGCTGTTACAAAGGGTGCTGGTGATTGGCAGTTCAACGTAGACAATCAAGGTAGTTGCTGTCAAATACACGCTTTTGATGGCGCATCTCCCTATCAACTTATCGCTGGTCCAGCCGCGTCATTTACACATACTGGCGTCTGGTATTGGCGTGTTACTCACCGCCGCGATACTGAACGGGGACTTGCAGACCATGAAGATGTGTATCAGCCGGGTATGTTCGACATCACTCTTACTCCTGGAAGTCGTACTACTCTTGTTCTAAGTGCTGAAACGAAACTTTCTGAGATGTTTGGTGGTCCACGACATGAAGATGCAGTGACGCAGGCTATGTTGCGTCACCAGCGTCGCATTCGGCAACTGCTCTCCACAGCTAATCACTTTATTGATGATCTTCAGCAACATGATCCTGTACGTGCACGTCTGGTTGTTGCCGCCGATCAATTCATTGTTGCTCGTCCTGACTATGCTAATCTCGACGCAAACCAGCCGTTAAAATTTACACCTGACCGCAAAACTATCATTGCTGGCTATCCCTGGTTCACTGACTGGGGGCGTGATAGCATGATCGCACTTCCTGGACTCATGCTTGCTACTGGTAGATATAGTGAAGCGCGTGGCTTGCTCAAAGCATTCGTCTCCTTCGCGCATGATGGCCTGATTCCTAATCGCTTTCCTGATAACGGTGAGGCACCAGAATATAATACAGCCGATGCTACGCTCTGGCTTTTCCATGCCCTTGACCGCTATTTGGCTGTAACCAGTGACTGGACGCTCCTCAAAGAACTTTTTCCAACGTTGCAAGGCATTATTGATTGGCACATTCGAGGAACAGATTTCGGTATAGGCGTTGATCCAACTGATGGATTACTGCGCGCTGGTGCGCCGGAAGTGCAATTGACCTGGATGGATGCAAAGGTGAATGACGTGGTGATAACGCCACGTCGTGGCAAGCCTATTGAGATAAACGCTCTTTGGTACGTTGCCTTGACCTCTATAGAGGCGTGGGCCGTCCGACTTTCAACCGATGCAACGCTATACAGTCAACTCCGTACTCAAATTCGGCAGAACTTTGCCGCACGTTTCTGGAATGAAGAAACAGGCTACCTCTATGATGTTGTTGATGTCGATGGTGTGAGTGGGCAAAATGATGCTTCTTTACGTCCAAATCAGCTTTTTGCTGCATCGCTCACGCATGAATTGCTCATGGAAGAACATGTTTCGAGTATGTTCCAGCACATCACTCATTCTTTGCTCACGCCATTGGGCTTACGCTCGCTTAGTCCAAGTGATCCTGCATATCACAATCACTTCAACGGTGGCCCTGTTGAACGCGATAGCGCCTACCATCAGGGAACGGTCTGGCCGTGGCTCATGGGCGCATATGTCGATGTCTATCTTCGTATCCATAATGACAAAAGTACTCTACAACCGCTCCTTCAGCCTTTGATAGATCAGTTGTGGCATACTTGTTTAGGCTCCTTAGGCGAGGTTGCGGAGCCAGAAGCTCCATTCACTGTTGGTGGCTGCTATGCTCAAGCATGGAGCGTAGCAGAACTTTTGCGTTGCTGGCTGCTCTCTATCGAATAAGAAATATGTGTTTGTAGTAAGATAGAGAGCAATGTTTGTTGCATTCTCTACATGTAGGAAATTTGTATCATTTCATCGCGTTCTCATAAAAATATACTACACTCAGGCATATTCGTAGTGATGTTGTAGGCACTACAGGAGTCGTAGGTATGCATCATCACTACTATTGTATACCGTGTAACCTCAAATGGAAAGAGAATATTTATGCGCATTCTTATTGTTGAAGATGATCCACGTCTGGGACCCAGTTTAAAAAAAGGTTTAGAGGGTAGTCATTATGCAGTTGACCTTGCAACGGATGGAGAGGACGCTGTCTTGATGACGCTTGCAACGGCGTATGATCTCATCATCTTAGATATCCTCTTGCCCTCGCTTGACGGTTTTGCGGTATGTCAACAGGTGCGCAGTCAGGGACGTACTATGCCTATTCTCCTTCTCACCGCGCTTGGCGAGATTGAGCATCGCGTAAAAGGCTTGGACCTGGGAGCCGACGATTATCTGGTGAAGCCCTTTGCCTTTAGCGAGCTAGAAGCCAGAGTGCGGGCACTTTTGCGGCGCGGTACTCAGGTCAAACCCTCCGTCTTGCAGTTTATGGACATTAGCTTGGACCCCGGTACACATGAAGTACGGCGTGGTGAGCGCGTTCTCACGCTTTGTAACAAAGAATATGCTCTGCTAGAGTTTTTTATGCGCCATCCTCATCAAGTGTTGAGCCGTTCGATGATCGCGGAACACGTCTGGGATGGTGATGCTGAGCATCTCTCTAATGTCATTGATGTCTACATTCGCTATTTACGACGTAAATTGTGTAATCAGAGCGAGCCGGATGTGATTTACACTGTTCGTGGTTCAGGTTATCAACTGAAGGAACCCGTGCTTGTATGAAATGGAGATTGAGCACACCAGGGATTCGTATCCAACTCACAGCGTGGTACACACTCGTCTCTGCTGTCCTGATTCTTATCTTTGGCGTGACCTTATATGCCGCACTCCAAACAATGCTTATTTCTAGTTTCGATACAACACTACAGATGCGGGCGCAACAGGTAGCTGAAGGAGTATCTGTTCACCAAAATAGTGTAAGTGTGAGCGATATTGTAAGTGAATTGCCCGAACTTAATGCAACTGCTGCCCTTCTTGACCCCGAAGACGTGAATAATGGCAAGGGTAGCAACGGAGATGGCATGGCTGTGTATAGTAATCGGAGCATTATTGTTCGGGTTTTCGATATACATGGTAGAACAATTTTTTGTTATCCTACATCCTGTACTACCTCTCCTCTTCGTTCAAGTATCTCCGAACCTTTGCAGGGAAAACCGTGGCATGGCACTATTATCAATACGAATGGACAGCAAATTCGATTGTATAGTACGATGCTAGTGAATGATAAAACCATCTTTGGCGTTGTTCAAGTTGGGCAACCACTTGCATCTGTCAATGAGAGAATGCAAGATATTATATTTTTATTGCTTCTATGTACTCCACTTGCTCTCCTGTTTAGTGCATACGGTAGTTACTGGCTTGCTGGTCGTGCATTCCGACCAATTCACCGCTTGACCAGTGTGGCGCACGAAATTGGCGCGAAAGAATTGCATCAGCGCGTTCCTATACCCTCTGCTCATGATGAGGTACGAGAGCTTGCTCTTATTTTTAACCAGATGATTGGACGCTTGGAACACGCCTTTAATCAGCAACGTCGTTTTGTCGCAGATGCCTCACATGAGCTACGAACCCCTGTTTCTGTTATTCGTAGTATCACTGACGTTGCTCTTTCGCAACCTTCAGCAGCAGAAGAATATGTATTGGTGTTGAAAGAGATTAATGCGGAATCCGAACGACTTGGTAAGCTAATCAATGATCTTCTTGCACTGGCACGTGCTGATGAGGGACTTGTGCAATTTGATTATGATACAGTACAACTTGATCTTCTTACTTCTGATGTCGTAGATAGCATGGAGACTTTAGCTGCTGAACGCAAGATCACGCTCACCGTGGGAGAACTTCATTCTGCAACAATTTTAGGTGATGCTGCGCGCTTGATACAAGTTATTATGAGTCTCGTTGACAATGCACTTACCTACACAAATGCAGGTGGTTGCGTAACGCTTTCCGTGAAAACGACGAAAACACATGCCTTACTTGTTGTCCGTGATACAGGTATTGGTATCGCTTCTCAAGATCAACCACATATCTTTGAACGCTTCTATCGTGCCGATCCAGCTCGTTCACGTGCGGCTGGCGGTTCCGGCCTTGGTCTCTCAATTGCTGATTGGGTAGTTCGTGCTCACGATGGAACTGTCAGTGTCGAGAGCCGACCAGGGCAAGGTTCGACATTTACTGTTGTTTTCCCCTTACAAGACGCGTAAAACAATCGCGCTTGCGTTTCCTTCGCTTCCACTTTTGCTTGCTATTTCAACCAACAGGTGTGCTAGCGATTGTGTTTCCTTATTTTCAGATAGAATGTCTTCTATCTGCTTGTCGCGCATCATGGTCCATAGCCCATCTGTGCACAGCAAAACCATATCATTTGGCTCAACATCCTGCTGAAAAAGGTCAACCTGTACTTGATACGTATTTCCTAAATAACGATGGTGCTGATTCCTTTTTGCGCTCCTATAGAGTTCATCAGGCTGTAGTAACCCGGCTACAACTAAATCGCCTGCTAATGTATGATCGCTGGTGAGACAGTGCAACCCGGTAGTTGCACTAAAATGATACGCACGACTATCCCCAACATGCGCGCCATAAAGACGATTGTTATGCACCAGAGCTACCGTCATTGTACTGCCCATCGCTGTTTCATAATCTGCATTGCAATGGTAAATAACCTGATTTGCTTGTCGCACACCATCCTGTAACCATTGTTTCAGAATAGAAGTAGGAGGTCGTGTCGCTTGCATCCCATATGTGTTTCCTATAGTTGTTTGAATGTTTTGTGGCGTTGCATGTGACGCAATTCGTCTTGTTGTAGCAAGAAGTGGCAGCACTATATCCGCAAGCGTTTCTACGCCTAAACGACTGGCTTCGCGCCCTTTGACATGTAATGGTTTCGCAAGAGCAGCATCTTCTGAACTATTTTGCTTGCCACGTAGACCATCCGCGACTGCAAATAGGCCGAAGGAATGTGGTGGTGGTGCGAGATTAATTCCTAATCCCTGGGCGACCAGCAACATATCCTCGTTTTCCTGCGCGTTACGTCCAATACCGCTAAAGTAGCCTACTTCACATGCTTCCATCTGCAACTGTGATGTCTCTTCTAAATTATATCCACAATAGCGGCAAAAGTGTGAACTGCCACGGTTCTCTCTGCCACAAATTGGACATGGATTTTCTGGTACTAGTATCCGTACTAGAACATTCGTGTTATTTGAAACAGGTGCTGCTTCGGTTATAGTTGGAGCAGAAGCTTCGGGGGATGCTCCAACCGCAAGCGCATCATTCAAGGCGTCAGCAAAAGCGCGTGCGGATTGAAACCGTTTGTGCGGGTCCGTTTCTATTGCCTGTAGCAAGACTGCATCGACAGATGCAGGAAGCCATGTGTTTAAAGTACTTGGTGGTGGCAGTTCAGAGGCATGACTGCGTACTACTGCTTGAAAGGGCAACAAACCTGTCATAAGCTGGTAAGCTACAACACCCATCGCGTAGATGTCGCTTGCTGGCTCTGCTTTCCCTTGCTCTTGTTCTGGTGCGATATAATGCTCTGTACCCAGTGACCAACCGCGTTGCGTAAGCGGTTTCTCTTGCTGCATCGCCCGTGCGATACCAAAATCTGTCACAACAAGCCGCCCATCATCCTGGTGTAACAACAGGTTTGACGGCTTAATATCACGATGCACAATCTGTAGTGGATGGGCATGAACCGCATCAAGCGCATCTGCAAGCTCGTTCAAATATTGTTGTGCCTGCGCGACTGGCAAGGGATGTTCTCCTTTAAGCAGAGCTTTGATGGTTCCACCAGTGATTAATGGCATTACCAGATATAATATGTTTCCATCGCTCCCAAAGTTAATCACCGGCACAATGTTTTTGTGCTGTAACTGATGAGCATAGCGAGCCTCGCGCCGGAAACGCTCCATCGCGGTCTCTTCATCCGCTTGCTGGTACGTTATCGACAACACTTTGAGTGCAACCTGTTTCATATCAAAAGTATCGCTTACTCGATAGACCGCGCCCATACCACCAATTCCAATCAATGTCTCGATGCGGTACCGTCCTGCAACAATCGCCTCTGGCAGGAGACAGCGACACGTAGGATTAGTACATTGAGTGCTTCCATCGGGACACATTCTTTGACAACGTGGATTCAGACAACGTGGCATAGTAACATCTCTCCATCTACTACAAGCACTTAAATCTGTTTCACGTCTGTGACGGTTCTCTCGTTTTGCACATTCCCTGTGTTCAGCGTAGACTTTGGCTCTAGAAACAATACGTGCGCCTCTTCATCCGCAACCGGAAGATGCTCGACACCCTTTGGAATAATTGTGAACTCGCCTTCATCTAACCAGATATCGCGGTCCCGCAATTTGATAAGCAAACGTCCCTTGACCACAAGAAACAACTCATCTTCATGTTCGTGGTGATGCCAGACAAACTCACCCTTAAGCTTGGCAAGCTTAACGTGGCTATCATTCAGTTCCCCAACGATTTTTGGACTCCAATACTCTTGAAATAGACTGAATTTATCAGCGAGGTTAACTTTCTCCATAATGCTCCTTGTATGCTCTCAGCATAGTTCCTCCTTGATACTATGCTAAAAGCATGCCTCTTGGATTGAATACACTCACAAATATATGTATTGTGTAGTATATAACGCAAAACGATTATACAACAGAAGGGAGTTCCTAGATGCGTGTTTTTATTATTGGTGGTACTGGCTTTATGAGTTCAAGAGTTGTGCGTCTCTTACATGAGCAATAATCACTGTTCCTCATGTCGTATAACCGTGAACGGATACTTCGCAGGTCGCTGCTTTGTCTCTTTGATATGACTTGGATGCGAAATGCTTACCTCTATTGAAACTGCATCCTCGCCTAATTGCGATGCTAGGATACGGATTGGTTTCTCAAGCGGCGATGAAAGTTCCAGTACCGCATCACATACAGGACAAGGCAACCGTGTCTGCTTCACCTCTGGAAACGTGAGCAGATAGCTCACGTTCGTGTGTTGCTCTTCTGCTGTCGCTACTTCGTTCTTTGGTCGCACTGAGCGAATTGCGATCTCATGGTCTTTATTTCGTACCGCGAATGCTGTAAAATCGCTATTACTATAGGGAGAATGCGAGGATTGCGGATACATCGGATTGTCCGAGGGAATGGGAGCATCAGGCGTGAAGCGATATGATATCTGAACATAGGTGCTATGAGGATCAACTTTTACCCACGGCTTGAGCGAAAGATAGTGCTTCTCTCCTGCGGGATCGGTCAAATAGCCCTCATCATTGCCGTCGAAGCGTTCGCGTAACTCCGCGATAGAACGTGCTTTTACGGCTCCAATCGCCCTTGCTGGCACTTCGCTAACGATCAGTGTCATCTTTCCTGGTATCCCATTAAACAGTGGCATTATCTCTGCTCCTTGTAGTTTTCGTATCAACTGGCAAGGGGTAGCGAGAACCAGAATGTTGACCCCTTGCCTTCTTCGCTTTCAACGCCTACCTGTCCCTGATGCAACTCGATAATCGTCTTACAGATATACAACCCTAAGCCTAACCCGACACCGGAACCGCTCTTCACCTCAATGCCTTTGACACGATAGAAACGATCAAACACATTCGCTCGTTCTTCTGGGGGCAACCCTGGCCCCTCGTCGTGTACTGCAACAATGACTTCATGACTCTCTACTCGTAGCGAAACTGTGACGGGCTTATCGGCGGCAGAATATTTCAAGGCATTGGAAATATAGTTTGTAAGAACTTGTTCGATACGGTCTATATCTGCGAAAACGTGCATTTCGCTTTCCAATGGCGGAGTAAGCAAAATTGTGCGTGCTGGTGCGCTCCTACTTTGTTCTTGCACAACATCTTGTATGACTGTCACAAGGTCAATACGCTCCATGTGTGGCTCTAATTTGTGCGCTTGAATGCGTGACATGTCGAGGAGATCGTTGATCAGTCGTGTGAGTCGATTAACCTGAATATTGGTACGTCTAAGCAGGTCTTGTGCCTCTTCTTGTAGGTGTGTGCGCTCTTCGACTGTAGCTGTTTCCAGTGCCATCATCTTCTTTAAGCGTCTCTCTAAGAGTTGTGTGCTTCCTTTAATCGTCGTGATAGGCGTCTTCAATTCATGGCTCGCAATACCTAGGAACTCATTCATACGATCATTTGACTCGCGTAACGCGATTTCGTTGCCTCGCGCCTCTGCACGTTCGCGTAGCAGCCGCTCACGTTCAATTACCAACGCTACGAGCTTTGCGACAGCCCCCACAAGGGTCTTATCATCATCTGTATGTACTACATCATCATTCGCATAATCAAGAGAAAGTAGTCCAACTAGTTCTCCATCTATGTTCATTGGTGCTAGCAAGACATTTCGTGGCCCGTACTGCCTGTACTCATCGTTTTCTATATAATCCATATCATCTAACCGCACTACGTCCCCTCTTCGTAGCTGTATGGTTTGTTGAGCATTTATCATATCCGTAAGATGTAGTGATGGCATTTTGCCCCACCATTGTCGCTCTTGCTCAGCCAAAAGACCAACAATAGCAACTGGAAACAAGCGTTCTGTATTTGGTGCTACGGAGATGATACCTACACGCTTGCACTCCAGAACACGGCTTGTAAGTTCCACCAACCGTTGCCCAACGGTAGAGGTCGAGTCATCATCGCGTATCTCTTGTACTGATTCGCCCTGAATAAGCGTTTGCGCCATTTCAAGCAGTGCGTGCAGGGCATTCTGCGTGTATGCTTCCAATCTTTTCTGCTCGGTAATATCACGGCATATCGCAACGCCACCTATAAGCTTGTTTCCTTGCATATAAACGGGAGCACCACTCACACTCATAAGCATCTCACGCCCATCCACTGTATGAACAAGAAGATTCATTGCTGTCGAACCTTTAAGCGACTCGCCACGCAAAATGCGACTCTGAGGCCACTCCTCATATGTTAGAAGCTGGCCCTGCTCGTTCGACATGGTAAATAACGTTCTCCGCGTGTCTAGCGAATATGTAAAATAGTCGTTGCGTGTGTGTATGCCTAACATTTCACGGAATGCAGTATTCATACGCGTTACAATGCCTTGTTGATCGAACACAAAAATGCCATCTGTGATACTCTCGAATACTGCTTCAAGCTCACTAGCACTCATCGCTGTCGCCCGTTCGGACCGACGAAGGGCCGAGATATCATGGCTAATGGAGACCACACCACTTATTCTCTCAGCAGCATCGTGCATAGGGGCTGCGCTCACCGTGAAATATTGGGCGTCACCCACTATCGGTTGCCAGACCATTTCGACTGAAGCAACTGTCTCGCCTTGTAGAGCACGTGTTATAGGCAAAATCTCTTCCGGGAAAGAATTGCCACTTGGAGTACGTAACTTTCCTGTTGTTGCTGTAAACGTTGGAGAGCGTATTCCACGTTCCTCTTCCAGCCGTCGTCCAGCACCATTAAGACGAACTAGTCTTCCCTGTGCATCATAAATAGAGACTCCATCAGGAACCGTCTCAATAACTGCATCAAGCAGGTTGCGTTCAGCTATCGCCCCACGACGCGCACGCTCGACTTGGCTAGCAACGACGCTAATCGTTATTCCGACGAGCAAAAACAAAATACTTTCAACGAAACTCTGCACTTCGTTCAAGCTTAACGAAGAGCGTGGTGGTAGCACAAAAAAATTGAGGAAAATTATTCCCAGCAGCGTTGAAAGCAGGCTAGGACCAGTACCAAAGTTGAGTGCGACAATTGCAACGCAGAGAATTTCTAGCAGACCAGAAAACACAAATGTTGGAAAAATATGCATGATCAGAACTGTACTTAATGCCGCGACAATCTGTAGTGCTATCCCAATAACATAACCAACGACGGGATGTTGCCATGGCTTAGGAAGCCATTGAGGAGCAAAGGTGTTGACGAGAAACCAGCGTTGTAGTTCCAACCAGAACGATGTGTTTGATGTCGCCCGCGCATAGTAATTGTTGGCAAGAGCATCTTCACGTTGCGAGTATACACGCGCGAACCGATATTGAGCGGGTCTCTCTTTGTCTACTGACAAAGAGTCCGAGGAAGACATCTGCTCATGTTTATCAGATTTATTATTAGGCTCATTATCAATGGTATTATCATCAGGCTTAATCGCCATAAATCTCTCCTACAAGAGGTGATATAGAGAAAAGTTGTGACTTTATTCCCCATAATAACAGTATTCTCAAAGAAAAGAAACATGTCTTTTGAAATTTTAGCTGGAGACTAACATAAAGCAGATTTTTACAGGTGTATATGTACATCTTGATTAAGGTCTACTTAATCAAGATGTACATATACACCTGTAAAAA
>CAXUIS010000004.1:29151-56365 GCA_964250915.1 uncultured Ktedonobacteraceae bacterium
TACTTAAGAAGTGTTTAAAGTATTTTTACAGTATATTTATACTTAAATTTGATGTTACCATTTTGTTTTAAGTGTATTATATAAAGTAGAGACATTTTTCATAGTTGTACAGATGATAGGAAAAAACTTATGACGCGCCCAACTCTTAAAGACTATTACAAGTATTACCTGGCGGCCCTTTTTGTAGTTATTATGGTAGTTGCTATTATAAGTAGTACCTTCGTGTTAACACGGACAAGTTATGTACATGCTGCCGCCCCAAAATTATCCATTCAGTTTACTTGTGCTAACGCTGTGGACAAAAAACAAGGTAGCGTTTGTGTTCGTACACAAGCGAAAGCTGCTCTAACAATCCGTATAAAATATTGCACTGGCTACTATGCGGTCAGTAGGAGTCTAAAAGGTACTCAATACGCTGATACGCACGGCAATCATATGTGGAGATGGACACCGCAGACGAAGTGTAAAGGAGCTGCAACTGCATATGTAAGTGAGCAGTTTGGTAAACAATCCTTAAATGCTGTAGACAAGTTCACTGTCAAATAAATAGCGCGTCTACACTATTTAGGTCTTTACCTAAACGAGCCATAACTTCCATTCAATAAGTGAAAGCTATGGCTCGTTTTAGTGTAGGGTTATATGACTAAAGTGGGTTGTACGATAAGTAAGATAACGCTATAATCTGATATGCGATAGGAGGAAGACATCTCACTACACTATCTCAATAGACACAATCAAAGGATGCGATCATACAATGTTATTCACACTACCACTTGTATTATTTATCGTGATGGCAGAAGTCTCCATCGGCTCTTTCACTGTCCTTGTGCTACTCGATTGGCGCAACGAGGTGAAGCGTGGCTTTCTGGTTTCATACGCCCTTATCTATCTTGGCTTGACCTATCTTACGTATCTTTTCCAGCAGAACTTTGCAACGCCCGAACAACTAAGTAGCTATCATCAGCTTGACCAACTCTGGACAAGATATGAAACTCTACCCTTACTGCTGTTCTTTCTGCTCATGATTCCCTACAACGTCCTGCTCTGGTTCGACAAGACTGCGGGTGTGGATGCGAAGAGAGAGGCTGAAAAAGCGCAGTTAGAGCCAGCAAGTAGCGAGGAGCCAATCGCTGAAGACGTAAAGCCAGCACGTCGCTTCTCTATCGTACGTATTCTACGCTTACTTAGCGGAGTTGGAACTGTAGCTGCTGGCCTCACCACTCTTTTTGTAATGGCGATGATTTTTCGTCCGCTTGCCTCTGCAAACGTTGGCGGAGCATTCACCGTTGCCAGCTTCTTTGCTGCTGCGCTCGCCCTTGGGGGTGTGCTTACTGCTATGTGGCTTGGGCACTGGTATCTTGTCACTCCTGCACTTTCAGAAAAGCCATTACAGTTCGCCACAACGCTTGTATTGCTCGGCGTACTCGCCCAGGTTCTCTTCGCGTTTACGGCTGGTCCAAGTACTGTTCCACAAACAACGGCGCAACAACCATCATCTGGAATTGTGACACCCACGACTCCCGCTACACGTGTCAAACCTGCGAATGCACCAACTTATACGCCGCTCAGTACCGACGCGATTAGTTGGATTCGTATTCTCGTTAGTTTCATCATTCCCCTTGTCCTGGGTGGTCTTGCATGGAAGCTCATACGCGACCGCTCATTTCAGTCTGCAACGGGTATGTTATACCTCGTCGTTGTTTGCACCCTCGCAGGTGAAGCAATGGCACGTGGACTTTTCCTCGTCGGCTTATAGTTGTTTGCTAACAATAATAAAAAATGAGAGACTGCTTTGGGGCGATACCGCAAAGCAGTCTCTCATTTTTTATTATTGTTGTAGTGTTTTTTCGCGCTCTTTCAGTTCGCGGCGCAGAATTTTGCCGGAGGCTGTTTTAGGAATCGCGTTGATAAACTCAACATGATGCACTCTTTTATAGCCTGCCAATTTTCCGTTTGCGAAGGCTACGATATCTTCGGGTGTAACAGAGTGGCCCTCACGTATCACGACAAGTCCCTTGATAAGCTCGCCCGCCTCATCATCTGGCACGCCAATCACGGCTGAGTCCAGGACCGCAGGATGCTCTAGCAGAAGGGCCTCGATTTCCGCAGGGGCGACACCAAAGCCTTTGTACTTAATCATCTCTTTCTTGCGATCAACCGTATAGGTGAAGCCTTCTGCATCCACATGTCCGATATCACCTGTGTAGAGCCAGCCATCACGTAGGGCGCGTGCAGTCTCTTCAGGTGCCTTCCAATAGCCCTGCATGACTTGTGGTCCGCGCAAGACAATTTCTCCATCCTCCCCTACTGGCAATTCGCGTGTCCCCGTTTCGATATCCATAATCTTTTGCTCGGTATTATGAATAGGTAAGCCGATACTTTCTAGGCGCATAATTGGAAATGGTTGAGCGTGAGTAAGCGGTGATGCTTCCGTCAATCCGTAGCCTTGCACAACAGTGATGCCCGATTTTTCGGCTAGCTTTTTCGCAGGCCCAGATGGTAGTGGAGCAGCACCAGAAAAGATGTACCGGACTGTCTTCAACTTGCTGGTGTCAATGGGGGCATTGGCAAGTGCTAACACGATTGGGGGAACAGCAAAGTAGAACGTGACTCCGTAGCGTTCACACAGTTCAAGTGATTGTGGTAGGTCGAAGCGTTCCATAATAACCTGTGTTCCGCCACAGGACAAGAAGCCGCCTGTCAACATCACACCATAGATGTGATAGAAAGGTAGAAAATTCAGTGCCACATCCATATGATTGATGCGCAACGCCGTTGTAAATTGCAGGTTATTTACACCAAGGTTACGATGTGTCAACAGCGTCCCTTTCGGCAAACCTGTTGTACCCGATGAATAGGGGAGGGCAACCAGATCGTCACCTTGAATATCGACGTGTGGTGGCAAGTCTGAGGAAGACTTCCGTAAAAGAGAACCAAAAGTAACTGCGTTTGGCATACTCTCAGGTGCCTTATCGCCTGTTACCAGTACATGCTTAAGATTTGGAAATGCTTTGTGACTCAATGCTAATTGGAGTACAGGTAGAAGGTCGCTTTGTATCAGAATCGCTTTGGCCTCGGAATTTTCAATTTGATATGCCACCTCACGCTCTTTGTAGCCTGGATTCATAGGACTTACGACGACGCCTATCGAGGCAGCAGCAATAAACGTTACTGTGTATTCTGGTCTATTTGCCATGAATAAACAGAGACGATCACCTTTGCGCAAACCCAGGTTGTATAAGCCATTTGCTATGCTGTTAATCATAGCAATAACTTCACGGTAATTGAAGATCATGTTCTGATACACCATTGCGATGCGTTCAGGAAAACGCTCTGCTGCTGACCGCACATGATGATCGTAAGGAACGTCGGGGAAGGGAATGTGTGGGCGGAACAGTTCAGGGGCAAACATTTTCTCGGACATGCTTGGGCGTCCTTTCTGGCTCACTTCTTCTTTGAATGAGCAACTCAGAAGACCTATTGTTTTTAGTACACGTCATCACGCTTGACTCCGCATACCAAACTTACAGCATAAGCTTGTGCGTTCTAGCATATCTCAGTTAGTGTATAAGGTCAAGAAATTTTTTCAAGGTCTGACAACTAAAAATGTATAGAATACATCTAAACAAAGGACGTTAAGTAGTGCTACAATGCGTTTGTGCCGCTTGTGTTTGAAGATAAAGCACACATAAATACATGATAGCGTTGTAATTGGAGAGAGGATAGAATATGAGTACTTCGGAAGTTGTTGGACTCGATTGGTCCATCGAGCGGTTTATTCCTGGGTTTCAACCTGTAACACATCTCGATATTTGCACCGTAACTGGTGCATCAAACGAAACAACTATCACGCTTACTACACTGGTAGGTTTGGTCAATCGTCCACAGCCAAAGATATATCTTATCATGGGCAACGACGAGGCTTTTTGGCTAAAAGAAGTATTTAGCGATATTCCACAAAATGCTCTTTCTGCTACTGGTGATAGTACACTTGATGCGCTTCTCGATATGTATCATACGAATGTAAAAGGTATGGTCATCTACGATCCTAGTCTTAAAGATACTATAAACATTGCTACTATGATTGCCGCACAACAGGATGGTATTGCTGTTTCACCTACGCAAGTGTCGTCATTACAAAGCAAATATTCTTTCTCAATTCTTACTGACCTGCGTACACATGGTTGGAAAACTCGTTTGCAGGCATACCACTGGGCATTGCAAAATTTGCGCATCGGTTCTTCGTCACGTCTTGTTGCAGGTATCGGCTCAGGAAATATGAACCTACGCTCCTTTCTCGTCGCAACACGTGCCTTTATTTATAATCTTGACTCGCGCAACTATTTGCCAAGCCCCACAAGCCTCATGACTAGCGGATTGCTCTCGGAGCGCGAGTTAATGCGTCAAATTCTGACCTCATTTCCGGCAGGCGCAACACATCTGGGCTGGTTCCCAGATGAAAGTAGTGGTGTCAACCTGACCTCAAAGGCTGCAATGACCGTTCTTGCCACCGACCACTTTACAAACCTTGATGTATGGACTGCTACCCCACCTGCAACAGCAATAACCCCGTCAACGTCGTTTGATGAAGATGAACTTAAACCAGCGACGAACACCGTTTACGTCTCGTTTACCATAAGCGATGGCGACAACTTGCAATACTGTCAACACCGGATGAAGAACATCTGGTGTGACCCTGTTCGTGGTACGCTTCCTATCGGCTGGACTATTTCACCTTCGCTTTTGCATGCCGCACCACGACTTGCCGAATACTATTTGAAGTCTGCGACACCCAACGATGAATTTATTGCAGGTCCGAGTGGAGCAGGCTATATCTTTCCATCGCATTGGCCTGCCGAACATCTCGATACATTTCTACAAATCACTGGAAAACAGATGCAAGCTATGAACATCACCACGCTTGAAGTTCTTGATACTGACTACTTGGAAAGTTCAGGACTGCCCTTTATCTCGCATATCCGGCAGACAGGCATGATTCTCTTCGACGAAGAGCGAAAACATCGCTTCGCGCAGGCACTTCAACCATTTGGCCTACATGGAATGCTTAGTGGAGCAGGTCTGAAAAAAGTTGAGTCGAAGCGAATTGATGGTGTAGGGTTTTATCAAAATCTTGGTTTAGCTGGTAGCGTAAATGGGACCGTGAGAATGATTAAAAACGCAGCCGCAAATCGCACAGAGCGTCCTCTTTTCCTGAATGTCTACATGCTCGCGTGGAAGATTGGTCCTTCAGACCTGAAAGCTATTGTACAGCAACTCGGTAGTGGCTATGAAATTGTCCTACCCAAGACGCTCTTAGCCATGCTCGCTAAGGCTTCCGCATGAGTGTAACACAAACCCTCAATGCTGGCTGCTATCGTCTCGCCACGAACGTACGCCTGATACAAACTGAAAAAGGGAGGATGGTTGCGCTCCTCGACTATCCTCTTCGTATCGTGCCATTGAATCCAACTCTCGCACGTCTTCTCTCGCTTTGTACCGAAGAGCGCAGTTGTGAGGAACTTGCACCCTTGCTGTCTATGCCATTCAAGCGCGTAGAAGCACTATGCGATTCACTACGCTGGAAATCTCTCTTAGAAGCGGGACCAGTGGATCAGCCGACAACTTGGCCTTCCATCTCTATCGTCATTCCAAGTTATAATCGTGCTAACGAGCTTGAACGTTGTCTTCGTGCCTTGTTCTTGCTAACGTATCCCCATCAACTCTTAGAAATTCTTGTCGTCGATGACGCCTCAACCGATACTACCTTGACTGTACTACAATCCTTGATACAAGAAGCCGAGACTCACAACATAGAGCTACGTAGCGTCCGACATATACAAAGAAAGGGTGTTGCCATTAGCCGTAACACGGGTGCAGATGCAGCAATATATGAGCTTATCGCCTATATCGACAGCGATTGCGTGGCCTCACCCACATGGCTCACTGAACTTGTTCCCCTTTTTCAAGATACGCGAATAGCAGCAGTTGGTGGTATGATTCGTGCCTATGAGCGTCAGAGCATCCTAGGCCGCTACGAAGATACATGTTCCTCCCTCCATATGGGGTCAAGACTCCAACAAGTACGTCTTGAAGGACCGTTAACCTACCTACCGACTGCGAACCTTGTTATTCGTCGTGCTATCTGGCAATCCCTCGGCGGCTTTGCTCCACTCTCACAAGGTGAAGACGTAGATTTCTGTCGGCGCATACTCCTAAGTGGCGCACACATCCGCTACATTCCACAAGGTACCGTCTATCATGACTATCGTACAACGCTGAAATCATTTCTCAAAATCCGTGCCGCCTATGCAACAGCGGAAGCCGCACTTCTTCAACGTCATCCCACTGAGAGGCGCATACTCGTACTCCCACCCGAACAAGCCACCTTCGCAGGTATTGTTTTGGGGAGCTTGTGGGGAATGTTGTACTATCTATTATTTTCTAACAGAAATTGGTTAGCACGTGAAAAGCATAATAGGTGTATGGGACGCGGTATGACAGGGGCAAGCCCTGTCACTACTATACACCAACTTGCGTGGCTTCGTCACGCTATAGGTCAGTATAGTAGTGACAGGGCTTGCCCCTGTCATACCACTAATTACACGTCCATTGCACTCAAACGTTCATCCTCACTTGTATTGCTTGGAAGCCTTATCGCAGTCCTATCCCTAACCTTGTTTAGCACTCGCAATCGCCTCCAAAAAGTACGCCAACAGCATATCTCTATTCCTTTTACAACCGTCTTTAAAGCAACGCTACGAGGCAATTTTGCCTATATCTACCACCTATGTCGTCACCTCACGCGTTACTATACACTTCCTCTATTAGTGCTTGGACTTTTGTTCTTCCCATTTTTTATTCTTATAGCCATAATGCTATGTATTGTTATGAGCGTAGACTATTGGCGTCTGAAACCCTCGATGAATTGGGTTGAATATACTCTATGTGCCATCCTTAATGATTGTGCTTATGAAATAGGTGTTGTGCAGGGTTGCATGAAATATAAGACGTGGAAACCATTGGTGCCGATTATTAAGAGGCATATTTGATTTGGTAGGGACTAGATTTATCGCGTCCGAGGCCAATTTATTGGCTATACACAGAAGATAGCGGAGACTAAAATGGCAAAATACAGATACCTCGTTGTTGTTGAGAAGGCCAAAGGAAACTATTCCGCTTATGTACCTGATCTTCCCGGATGTGTTACTACAGGTAACACAATGGATGAAATACAACGCAACATACAAGAGGCTATAGAGCTTCATTTGGAAGGTATGCGTAGAAGTGGTGAACCTATTCCAGTGCCAGCAGAAACTACGACCAAGTTTGTAGATGTGACCGTCTAAACCACGGGAAATTCTGGTGGGTCTATGGGCGGCGAATGAGAAGCCGATGCCGCCCAATAGCTCTGTATGGTTTCACCTCAAGGATTTGTCAAACGCGCCTCACGGCCTGGAGACGATGTTTCATAGCTTGTTTTGTGGAGAAACGCACATGCGAGTATATACGGCTATGAATCTGATTGACTGGATGCTACCCTATTTAGACGCAGAATCTACTGAATAAAACTACTCCTGAAATCCCTTAGACGCTAGACTCGCTTTCCACTCAGAAGATTGGACGACCTCGGCCTGACGTGGAAAAACTTTGGAGAGTAGTACACGCTGGACTTCTTCATCACCATCAAAACAGCAATCGGCTAGGACCGTCAACTGATAATCCTTATCAGCCGCTTCCCGTAGTGTTGATAAGACAACTCCACTGGTGGAGATACCACTAAGTACCAAATGAGAAATACCTTGTGCTCTTAATATCACTTCTAAATCACTTCCACTAAACGCACTGACGCGACGTTTCGTGACGACAATATCCGTTAGCTGTGGAGCGATGGCAGGATGAATCTCAGCTGTGGTCATTGATGCTGATGAGGAGGATAGGCGCTGTCTGGTAGCAGAGAAAGACTTATTATTTGGGCTTATTTCGGGATAACCTGGACGAAAGGCTACAACCACATAGATCACGGGAATCGATGCGGCACGAGCGATATCAATAGCTGTGCCGATGGGCTTGAGAAAGTCTCCTGTTTGTGCAAACCGAGAGACGATGCTTTCTTGTACATCCATCACCAAAAGAGCTGTTTGCGAATGTGTATTAGACATGAAAATTTCCTTTCTGTTACGAAACGATAAAAGCTTTTCTTTATGCCAACTACTCAAGTTTCATAGCCGTAGTTGATTCTATAAGGCTTTTCTCCGCTGGTTTACGTAGAAGCCAGCCAACACATGCTACAACAAGGCATAGAATACCGCCAATCAAGAATGTGGTTGATACGCCAATGCGTGTCGTTAAGAGACCGGACAGGAAGTTCCCTAACGGCAAGGCACCCGCGTATATCAATAGATACACACTTATAATCCTGCCACGTAGATGATTGGGTGCGATCGTTTGAACGGCGGTAGCAGCGGTAGCTGTCATGACGATCTGTGCAAAGCCTATGCCAATGAGTAAGGGGAACGAGAGGATGTAAAAGTGAGAAAGCGCAAACGCGATCTCAAGTATGCTGAACACAAATGCAGCACTCAGGAGAAAGCGAATAGTAGGTTTGCGGTTTCCCCATGCGACCCACAGTGCTGAGAACAAAGCACCAAGCCCATAGGCTGCTGCAATGAAGCCATAACCTCTCGCCCCAGTGTGGAATACCTCAGTGGCAAACAGGGGCAGCATCACATTGAAGGTGATACCGAACAACGCGACTCCACCAATGAGTCCTATAATCAAAAGAACGGCTGGCATGTGCCAGGAGTAGACTAGACCCTCGCGCAAGCTCTGGAAGATGCTGAGTTTTTTATCGTCCGCTCGTTTGCCGGGCAAGGCGTATAACATGCGCGGATCAATCATGAACAGCCCGATAATAACAGCGATAAAACTAAGCGCGTTGAGCAGAAAAAGTGGCGTAACGCCGAACAGGGCAATGAGTACACCACCAAGACCTGGACCCAGCACGCGAGCCATATTCACGAGCGAAGAGTTAAGGGCAACTGCGTTTGGCAGGTCTTCGCGGCCTACCATTTCATTAATAAAAGCGTTTCGTGCAGGCGAATCAATTGCATTTGTAATGCCTAGCAGAGCTACCAGGAGCAGGATGTGCCAAACTTGTACCACTCCCGTTATCACTAGGAGCCACATGACGGTTGCCTGAACAAGCGAAATGGATTGTGTCACGAGTAACAGAGTGCGCTTGGGTACCCGATCAGCCAGCACACCGCCATAGAGTGAGAAAATCATCACTGGCAAGTATTGTAGCAAGCTCACTACTCCAAGTAGCAACGCGCTATGTGTCAGTTGCAAGACCAACCATGCCTGCGCGGTTAGCTGCATCCACGTCCCAATCTGGGAAACCATTTGACCGAAAAAGAACAGTCGGTAGTTACGATGATGCAGAGCAGCAAATGTTCGCCTCAAACCTCTAAGTTGTGTGCTGGACCGCTCCTCTTCGAGAATAGCTTCGGGAAGTGCTTGTTCTTGCGTGTTGAAATCAACGGGCTGCATAAGAACTTTTCTCCTTTCTTGTTCTGTTAGAATTATATTCTAGCATTTTATTCTAGTCAAGGGTATGCTATAATTGAGGAGCAGAAGAAAAGAGTTCAGAGAGAAAAAGCGAGTAGCAGCATGGTCATTGGAGATGCCGGGCAGAGCACGACTAAAGAATCCCGGAGGCAAGCTATATTAGACGCGGCACTTACCTGTTTTGCGAACAAAGGGTTCACAGAGACAACAATGGAGGACATTCGGAAGCTTTCAGGAGCCAGCACGGGAAGCATCTATCATCATTTCTCAAATAAAGAGATGCTAGCTCGCGCACTCTATCTTGAAGGACGCAGTAGTCTCAACGCTGCACTTTTCGCATCCCTCACTGCAAATACTCTGCGCGAAGGCATCGAAGCACTTGTTCATGCGTATCTGAATTGGTTTGAACAGCACGCAGACCTCGGACAGTACCTCTTGCAAGCAGGCGAATCGGAATATCTAAGTGCATATATTAAAGTACTCCGGCAGAAAACCAGAACCATGCTCCCGACAGAGCGCCTTTCAGGACAGGTGTTACAGTGGCTGGCTCCATATATTAGTGACGGGAGCGTGGTCAATCTGCCGCAATCGCTCTACATTCCCCTCATTCTCGGTCCAAGTCGAGAATTTGTCCGTATCTGGCTGAGGACGCAGCAATTCGCGGAAATGCAGGAGGTACGGGAACCCCTTGCGAAAGCGGCTTGGTTTGTCATCGCTACACCTGTTTCCTAATGCTGAACAACAGGGAGAGACTTTAGAAGAACCAAAAACGCTTGTTAGAGTGATAATCGTATTTATTGTTGCTCGTACGCTTGTTTTAACTTTGCTATGTCGATTTTATGCATTTGTAGCATTGCCTCTGTTACTCTTTTCGCTCTCTGAGCATTACTATCACTCAACATCTCACCTAGAACTGTGGGGACGATTTGCCATGATACACCAAATTTGTCTTTTAGCCAGCCGCACTGCCCTTCATCTCCTCCGCCTTCAGTAAGTTTCTCCCACAGTTCATCTACCTCTTCCTGTGTCTCACAATTCACGAAGAACGAGATAGCCTCGGTAAATTTGAAATATGGACCACCGTTTAACGCCATAAACTGTTGTCCATGCAATGTAAATGTCATGGTCAAGACAGTTCCCTCTTGCCCTGGACCAGCTTCTCCATAGCGACTAACACTTTCTATGTTTGAGTCTCTAAAAATAGAGGTGTAAAAACCTACAGCTTCTTCAGCATTTGCATCGAACCACAAACATGGAGTAATTTTTTGCGTAGAATTTTGTATCATGATCATTCGTATCCTTTCGTGCCTGTCAATCATAGGTCAACAACATGTATACTGTGAGAACAAAGGCTTGCTACTGATCATTCTATCCTTCGGCAGAGGAAATGGAAAGAAACCATCGCTAAAATTAAGCAATGACGCCGCTAATTTCATCTGATGGGTTGCTAGGAGAATACTTATGCAATGAATGAAACTTTCTTCTTAACTGCTATAGTAAAGCAGTTCTACTCAGGAAGCCTCGTTAAGTGGCAACCACTACATAGCGATAATAGTAATCTCATATATCAGCTTGACCTAGCTGACGGTCAACGCTGAGTCCTACGCATATTTTCAGCTGATAATCAGAATGTTGCATCCCTCGCACATGTTCTTTCATTTCTTGAAAGACAGCATTATCCAGCCGAACAAATAATATATTCTGTAAATAATGATGCTGTTGTGAGATATAAAGACATGCAACTCTTGATAACACGGTTTGTTGGAGGTGTTTCTGTTGATTATTCGTCTTCTGATCTCTATTTATTGGGAAATACTCTAGGAAAATTACACGCTTTAAGTATAGTAGATGCGCCTATGCTACCAAAAGCAGAGATGTTGCCAGCCTCAGAACTTGCTTATGTGTGGTCAGAACTTATCAAGGTTGCCGATAGAATACCAAAAGTATTGCAACCTTACTACAATATTCTTGCAGAGGCAATACATACGCTCAATCGTTGCGAAAGTGCTCCCCTAGTAGTAATTCACAATGATTGTCATCCTGGCAATGCTATTCGTATCTCTTCTGAAGAAGTCCTATTGATTGACTGGTATGGTGCTGGTCTCGGACCTGCCGTAATTGATGGCGGCTTCTTGCTTGTCTCATGTGAAATACCTTATCTTGGATTGTCATCACTTAGTCCAGGCGAAGACCGTATGGCAGCGATTATTGACGGATACTGTCAATCTTCCATTCTAACCTCTATGGAACTGGACCTGTTGCCCGACGCGATACGCTTTCGCTCTCTCGTCTATGGTGCTGTTAGTTTTGCAAATGCGATTAGTAAACGTGAGGCAAAACCATATGACTCTCAATGCTGGTGGATGCGTTACACGGGTGCCGACGAGATTGCAGCCAGGGCAAGAGCGAGATTTGAAAAATATTTGTAACTGTTTTCTCCCTTGACTTTCAAGTTACATGAACCTGTATGCTTCTCTTGAAAGCTTTCACAGAAAATGTTTCTTTCCCTTGAAAGGTTGTTTATGCTCAAAATTGGGGAATTTGCTCGCATAAGTGGTATAACAACGGCGACGTTGCGCTACTATGATTCGTGTGGACTGCTTAAACCTGTCTCTACGGATCAGGAAAACAGCTATCGGTACTACACGTTAGAGCAACTACCGCGTCTCAACCGCATTTTGACCTTTAAAGACCTCGGTTTCTCACTTGAACAGATCACGCAGTTGTTGAATGAAGATATCCCTTTGGACCAGTTGCGTGGCATGTTCAAACTGAAGCAAGCGGAGACGCAACAACTTATTGCTGCCGAGCAAGCACGATTAAGTCGTATTGAAGTGCGACTTAGACAGATCGAACAGGAGAAGATAATGTCAACATACAATACCGTCCTCAAGCAAGTAGAGCCGTTGCTCGTCGCATCGTTACGCGAGATTGTTCCCAGTGTTAATGATGTTCCACACCTCTTTGATGTCTTGCACACGCATATGAACAAATACAATATTCAAGGTGCAAGTTCTAATCTTGTGCTTTGGCATGAAGAGGGAGGACAGAAAGAAGGTGTGGATGCCGAAGTTGCTGAACCTCTCACAACTTACATACCTGAAACGGAACAGGTGAAGGTACGCACTCTTCCTGGTGCAACAATAGCAAGCACGATTCATCATGGAGGGTACGACACAATTGGGCAAGCGTATGCCGCGCTCTATCAGTGGATAGAAGATAACGAATATGCCATAACTGAGCCAACGAGACAGGTTCATTTGCACTATGCATACAACATGGACCCTGGCTTATATGTTACAGAGCTACAGTTTCCCGTCAAAAAGAAATAATTAGGAAGAAGGAGATACCGACATAGCACAACGCATGCGTTGTGCTATGTCGGTATCTCCTTACCTTCTTTACACAACCTCTAAGACGCACTCGGGGTCTTTTATGCTCAGTTTCTGGTGCACGAACCACTTTGTGGCAGGGCAGCCACCGTGACAGCTATTGTACTGTCCACAACCTGTACACGCACCACCACCCATCTTACGATAGTAGTCGAACAACATTGAATCTTGCCAAATCTCTTTGAATGTTCTGTCGTGCAAATTGCCAGCCTCGAACTCTGGTGCTTGGAAGAACGCACAGGGATAGACCTCACCTTCTGGACAGATACAGCAGGTCGCGGTAGCTGCACCACATACATCGAGGCCAGCAAGCTTGTTGCCAAAGGCGTTGAGATGGAAAAACGAATCGGCGGTCAACACGTCGGGATGCGCTGTCAGCCAATCCGTGAACTCTCGGTACTGCTCTTGCGTTGGGTGCAGGTCTGCCCATACATCTTGTCCACGGCCCGAAGGTCGTAACCGTGTGACACGAAGTTTAGAGCCAAAACTTGCTGCGATATCGTATAGTTTATCCAACTCGGAGAAGCTATAGCGTGTCAATACACTATTTACCGTCAAACTATGGTTTTCTGCCGCCAATAGTTCTAAGCCGCGTAGAGCACGCTTGAACACACCTTGTCCACGAATACGATCATTCGTGGATTCTGTGCCTCCATCCAAACTCACCTGGAAATAGAGCGGGTCAAACTGTTTCAAGCGTTTCGCTCGGTCAGCCGTAATCAGGGTCCCATTTGTGCTGATACACATAACAAGGTTTCGCTCTGTACAGCGTTCAAGCACTTGCCAGATGCCAGGATAAATAAATGGTTCGCCGCCACCAAAGTGAATCTGGAAGACCTGCATCTCCGCGAACTCATCGACGAGTGCCAGCGCTTGTTGCGTCTTTAGCTCTCCTGGTCTGCGCCGTCCCGATGCTGAAAGGCAGTGTACACAAGCAATATTGCAGGCCGCAGTAATCTCCCATGTTATCGTAATGGGTGCCGATAATCCGCCTTGTAAAAAGCGTTGTGAGCCACGCCCTTTTGTCTGTGGCACCATCTTCCCCGTCTGTTGCATTGCTGTTAGCGCGAGTGGATTGACCGTTCCAACGCTCTTTTTTGCTGAACGATTCGGACGTTCCATGAAGCGCACAAGTTCCACCATGAGAAATACTCCTCTCATAAATACAGTTGAGGGTATCATGGCACCCGTAAAGGATGCCACTACTATACTGCCGCGCGGCGAAGCACGCGACTCCGTGTATAGTAGTGACAGGTGCTCGGCCCCTGTCATGCCTCTTCCTCTACCCTTATCATGCCTTCACTCACTTATAACAAGTGCTAATGTCTGCACATAGCCTCGTTTTACAAGATCGTCAAGGGCAACATACAACTTTTGCTTACTTGTTTCGGAGTAGCGGCTAGTAGCAATCGCAGCACTGACATCACTCGCGTGCTGTTCTTGACTCGCAATAAGTAGTTCAATCAGTTGAGGAGAGTTAATAAACGAGAGCGCACCTCTATCGGCGCAACCATATTTGTAAAGAATACCACCAAACGACTCACGCCGAATCTTGACTTCTTCAATGAGCCGATAGGTTACAGGGGATTGGGGCATCGGGTTCTCCTTCTCAGGAATAAAGCGACGATGTATTCCGTAGAAGCAAGCATACCCAGTAAAGAGGCAAGAAGTCAAGCGCGAGCATGACAGAGGCCGAGCACCTGTCACTACTCTACATCATTCCCTTTCTGTATTACAGAAATTCGCTTTCGATCAAATCCGTATTCACGCCTGCGGCCGCGATATTTCCCTCGGCGGCGGCAAGAATGAGTTGCGAGGGCATAACAGTGGCAGCATCACCAGCGGCATAGACACCTTTTATAGTGGTCCTTCCAAAGTTATCGGTTACAGCACCGCCAAATGCGTTCATCTCACATCCTAGCATTTCGCCAAACGAGGACGATTGGAGCCATTGGGGTGCCACAAATCCACCTTCACATACGCTTTCCTCGCCTGTAGCAAACACCACCCGTTCCAGCATGCCATTCTTGCCGACAAGAGCAGTGATAGGACTTTCATTCACACGCATCTTGTTTCTTGAAAACGCTTCCTTTTGCTCGTTTGTTAAAACAGCATGACCATTCGTACACACTAGCAAATCTCGACTCCAATTCCAGATGTTTTTTGTCATGTGGAACGCATGTGGACCCTCGCAAATTACGACAAGCGGTCGATCTCGCAGTTCCCATCCGTCGCAATAGGGGCAGTTAAACAAACTTTTTCCATAAAAATCATGTATTCCATCAATGGCAGGTAATATTTCTTTCAAGCCAGTAGCCAGGATGAGAGTTTTGGCTCCAAACACCGTATCATTATTCGCCGTGAGTTCAAACGAATTCTCAGATTTGCTCACACCAGTAATCCGAGCTTGGCGAATTTCAACCGACGGATACTTGCTAATTTCCTGGTGCGCAATGTTTCTGAACTCGTCTGGTTTCACTCCGTCTCGTGTGAGAAATCCATGCGACTCCTCAGTCACAGCATTTCTTGGCTGATTATCGTCAAACAGCACAATGTTTCTCTTGGCTCTGCCTAAAACAAGTGCGGCACTTAAACCAGCAGGTCCTCCACCAATAATAGCACAATCTAATACCATGTACTCCCTATTCTTTCTTATAAAAGACTTTGTAGACTCTTAATATCTACAATTAAAACAAAAAAAACATACACATGCTAAAGAGTATGTATGTTCACACTTTCTCCTGGTCCAACATGTTCAATGAGTTTAAGAAGCTTGTGTTCTTTTCGACAAGTTCGATGAGCTTGCGTTCTTTGAGGTAGTCTTCCATCTGCTGTTCCGCATTCATCATCACTTCCTGAATCAGGCAGGTATGATGGTTGTGCTCGGTTCCACAGGAAAACAAGGAGGCAGTTCCTTCAATCGCAGAAACGACATCCAAGAAAGAAATGTTAGCTTTGTTTCTTGTCAGCTTATATCCTCCGTGTATACCGGGTGTAGATTCAATCAAGCCAGCCTTCACGAGCTTCGTCAAAATCTTCGAGAGATATGTTGGGGAAAGCTCTTGAAATTCGGCTAATTGTTGAACACCAAGAGTTTTCCCAGGAGGAAGAGTTACGAAGTGTAGCATGGTATGAAGTGCATAATTGGTTGCTTGCGAATACTTCACACATCTCTCCTTTCTATTACAGACTCATTGAGTCTATAATAGAACATAGAAAGCATGATGTCAAGCGTATAAATATTCCGCTTCTCCGTCCATTAGAGGGAAACTGGTCAAAATGCATTTTGACCAGTTTCCCTCTAATGGACGGAGAAGCGATTTTTCCAAAAACCTTGTACTCTGTAAAATCTGATGGTATGCTATCAACACATCGTTTCGTATTTCATAGTCAGAACGAGGTACAGCAATGCCAGACAGCACTTCCACGCTTCACCCCACAAACACCGTCGTAGAAGAGGCTTCAACCATAGACGAAACCTCATCAGAAGAAATGGAGCTTGAGGAACTGGACGAAGAACTAATCATTGAGGACTTCACCATTGATGGTATCTGTGGCGTCTACTAGTTCCGCTCGTTCGCGTTTTCAAGACCGTACTGTTTTTATCACTGGTGCAGCACGTGGCATGGGACGCTCTCACGCTCTTGCATTTGCACGTGAGGGTGCTCGTCTTGTGCTTTGTGATGTTTGTAGCCAGTATGAAACTATTCCCTATCCACTTGCGACACCCGAAGAGCTAGCATCGCTCACGCGTGAAATTGAGGCGTTGGGCTGCCCTGTAATTGCAGAGCAGGTTGATGTGACAAATCTATCTGCTCTACAAGCACTTGTTGAGCGTGCGCGAACCGAGTTAGGGCCAATCGACATCGTGGTTGCTAATGCCGGTACATACTCTTTCGCGCCAAGTTGGGAGTTAACGGAGGCGCAATGGGATGAAACTGTTAATGTCTGTCTCAAAGGTGTCTGGATGACATGCAAGGTTGCTATTCCACATATGCTCGACAGACGGAGCGGCAAAATTATCTGTATTTCGTCTACCGCAGGACAAAAAGGTATGGCAAACCTTGCTCACTATGTTGCCGCAAAACATGGTGTGCTTGGCTTGGTCAAAACGCTTGCGATAGAATTGGCCCAATACGATATCAACGTCAACGCTATCTGTCCAACAAGTGTTGACACCACTATGGTGAACAATCAAGGCTTATATGATATCTTCGCAGGTGGTCCAGGCCCAAACGCAACGCGTGAACACATGCTACAATTGATGAACCAGCTGAATCTTTTCCCTGATCGAAATCTACTGCCACCAGAAGCCATCAGCAATGTTGTTCTCTGGCTTGCATCGGACGAGGCGCGTCACATGACTGGCTGTGCTTTACCTGTTGATGCTGGCTATTGGACGAGATAACAAAAGTAGACATTACCACAACAATATGTTGACATGTAACATTTCGTTGTGATACCATTCGGCAATCTTAGCATATCTTCGTTGAAATACCTGTTTGGGGGCTAGGGTACCCGCAAGGGGATGCCCCTCCCATACTATGTAGTGCTTTTAACCCATGCGCTGTATGGGAGGGGCATCCCTTTGCGGGTACCCTGGCTTTGACTGTATTTTGTTCATAAGTGAGCGACAACAAAGGCGGGGACCTATGACGACCTTCCCGTTTAGTGCTATGGTTGGACAACAGAAGATGCGGCTCGCGCTAATCCTCAATGCCATCGATCCTTCGATTGGTGGTGTCCTTATTTGTGGACGCAGAGGTACAGGTAAGTCTACCGCAGTGCGTGCGCTTACTCACTTGTTGCCGACTATCACAGGTGTTGCCGACTGCCCCTATTTTTGTGATCCCACCTCCCAACGCTGGATGTGTACTACCTGTCAATCTCGCCTCGCACAAAACGAAATTCTGCCACTGGCACAACGTTCTGTGCCACTTGTTACTCTTCCACTGAACGCGAGCGAAGATCGAGTTGCTGGTAGCTTTGACCTTGCAACCGCGCTTGAGAGTGGTAAAAGTCATTTTGCTCCTGGATTGCTGGCTCTCGCTAATCGAGGCTTTCTGTATGTTGATGAAATAAATCTGCTGAATGACTCTACAGTAGACTTACTGCTTGATGCCGCCGCGCTCGGCGTAAATCGCGTAGAACGCGACACAATCTCGACAATGCATCCCGCGCGTTTTGTCTTGATTGGTACCATGAATCCAGAAGAGGGCGGACTACGTCCTCAGTTGCTCGATAGAATTGGACTCTATGCTGATGCGGAAGATGTGCGTGTACCTGCCATACGTGCAAGCGTTGTAGAGCGACGCCTTACCTACGATGCTGACCCTATTGCATTCAGTGAAAAATGGATCGAAGCAGAGCAAATCTTGCATAATCGCATTCAACGTGCACAACTTCTGTTACCCTCTGTTCACATCTCGGCGTATCACCGTCAAGTTATCGCGGTTCTGGTTGACAAAAGATTGCATGCAGAGGGACATCGCGGCGATATCGTTGTCTTGCGAACTGCCCGTGCGCTAGCTGCCTGGGACAATCGTGTCGAGATAACCTTGGAGGATATAGAGCAAGCTGCCAATCTCGCTATGCCACATCGTATGCGCAACGATATGTCAATTAAGCAGCAACTTGTACGCACCCTTGAACAAGTTCCAGCAGCTGCAGACAATAACGATACGCCAGAGGAGTTAGCCACCGTCGATGATGATGTTGAGGTCGAAGAGCGTACAGATGAGCAAGAGGGTCCCTCTGGCGTCACACGCCACATACGCGGTGACTCTGATGTAGCACAAATTCAGCATCTCATCAACGTTACAAGAGATCGCATCACGCGCCAGGACGCTGGACGCCGTTTTCTTTCACTGACAACGCGTCACAGTGGACGCTTCACACGGAGTCGTCAGGCCAATCCCGTTACCGATGTTGCCTTTGGTGCGACCATTCGTGCTGCTGCTCCTTACCAGCAAGTACGAGGGCGAGTCAATGGTGGCAAGCTTGAATTGCATGTGAGCGATCTACGTCAGAAGGTACGTGAGCGTAAAACTCGTTCGCTTGTTATTCTCATCATTGATGGAAGCGACTCTGTGATGGCACGGCAACTGATGCAAAAAACCAAACGTATTCTCCTCGCTTTGTTACAGAACGCTTATGAAAAACGTGATCGCGTCGCCATGCTTGTCTTCCGTTTTGCGCAGGGACGCGTCGTTCTACCACCAACGCGCAATTTCACCAACGCGCGTCAGTGTGTAAACGAACTCTACGTTGGCGGCTGTACTCCACTGGCAACAGGGTTGCTAGAGGGGCTACGGCTCGCCGAACTTGAACGGTACCGTAACCCGACCGTCAAACCAATCCTGGTCATCCTGACGGATGGTATTGCGAACATTGATCTTTCTGGCAATATGCGGAGCGGCACACCGCAACGTGACGCTTTAGATGTTGCCCAGGAGATTGCTGTACGCCGCATTCCCACGGTCATGATTGATACAAATCCATTGACAACCGTGACAAATGAGAAAGGTGAAAGGGTGCCTAGCCCATGTCCTGAATTGGCACGTGTGCTGGAAGCCGACTATTACCAGTATCGTTTAGCCCACGAACCACAACTACTACGAAAGGGGTACGTATAAGGCGTTACAGATTGTCCTTTGAAAAGCTACCTGTTAAGTTATGAGAGCAAAATACTCTCAAAGAAAGGTCCGTTTTCGATGAAGACACGAGCCGCAGTAATTTACGAACCAGGTCAACCCATTCAGGTCGAAGAGGTCGAACTGGATGCCCCAAAGGCGCATGAAGTGCAAATCAAGATGGTTGCGGCTGGCATATGCCACTCCGACTATCACATCATCGCTGGAGAACTTCCAGGCTATTTACCAATGGCCCTTGGTCATGAAGGCGCAGGCATCGTTGAAGCCGTCGGTCCAGAAGTGACAAACTGCAAGGTTGGCGATCACGTCGTTCTTACCTTCATTCCTTCCTGTGGTACCTGCTACTACTGCACAACCGGTCATGCGAATTTGTGTAACATGGGTGCCGCTATTCTGATGGGACCTCAGCTTGATGGCACGTTCCGCATCCACGGTCCAAAGGGCGAGGATATCGGTCAAATGTGCGTTGTTGGTACCTTTGCTGAGCATACAGTTGTGCCAGATGCCTCTGTTGTCAAAGTAGAGGACTATTATCCACTCAATAAGGCTGTACTTGTTGGTTGTGGTGTGCCAACAGGTGTTGGTGCTGTTATTCACCGTGCAAAAGTCGAGGCTGGTAGTACCGTCATGGTTATCGGCTGTGGTGGTATCGGCATGAATGCTGTTCAAGGTGCAGCTCTCGCTGGTGCGCGTATGATTATCGCTGTTGACACCGTTGACTATAAGCTCGAACGTGCAAAAGAATTTGGGGCAACACACACTATCAATCCCAAAAATCAGGACCTTGTACAAACCGTTAAGGACCTAACCTATGGTGAAGGAGTGCGTTACGCCTTTGAAGCCATTGCTACCCCCGCTACTATTGGACAAGCCTACGCCTGTACCGCTAAAAATGGCACCGTCGTTGTGATTGGTCTTTCGCCTGCCACCGCGGAGTCTATACCGATACCACCACTTGACCTTGTGTTATACCAGAAGACGTTGATGGGAACTCTTTATGGCGACTCACAGCCGCGTAAGGACATCCCCGAATTGCTCGCGCTCTATCACGTTGGCAAGATCAAACTGGACGAGATGATTACAAAGGTGTATACACTCGATCAGGTGAACGAAGCCTATGCTGATCTGCTAGCGGGCAAAAACATCCGTGGCGTCATCGAGTTCGCTCAATAACTGTAATGTGTTAAAACTTTATGTGGTGGGAGGAGGGGACGAACGGACGCCCACAGGGGTGTCCCTACTATACCCTCTTATGTGCAACACGTTCTATATAGTAGGGACGCCCCTTGCGGGCGTCCATTGAACTTGCCGCCTCCCTGCGATTGTCATATGTACGGAAACGGACAGGCAACATGTTTACATACCCATTCAGCGCAATCGTTGGGCAAGAGCAGATGAAGCTTGCACTTATCCTCAACGCTATTCAGCCTTCCATTGGCGGTGTACTTATTCGGGGCGAAAAAGGGACCGCCAAATCAACTGCTGTTCGTGCGCTTGCAGCCGTGTTGCCAGAGCTATCCGTTGTGAGTGATTGTCCCTTTTCCTGTCCACCTGACTCACCTGCGTTGATGTGTACATCGTGTCGTAGTCGTTTTGAGCAGGGCGAGTCGTTGCCAGTGGTACAAAGACGCATGCGCGTTGTCGATCTGCCGATTAACGCATCAGAAGACCGTGTTGTTGGCACACTTGACCTTGAACATGCCCTTCGTGAAGGTCAACGCCGCTTTGAGCCAGGAGTTCTTGCCGAGGCTAACCGAGGCATTCTCTATGTTGATGAAGTGAATTTGCTTGATGATTACGTTGTCGATGTGTTGCTCGACTCAGCCGCAATGGGAACGAACATCGTCGAGCGCGAAGGCGTCTCGTTCGCGCATCCTGCACGTTTTTTACTTGTTGGAACAATGAACCCCGAAGAAGGCGAATTGCGTCCACAATTAACTGACCGCTTTGGTCTTTGCGTTGATATCACCTCTATTCACGATATTCGTCAGCGCGTCTCTATTGTCGAATTGCGCGAACGCTTCGAGTCAGCACCAGAGGCATTTAGCGCGGATTATGCTCCCTCTGAACAAGCTCTACGTACTCGTGTTGTGCAAGCCTCACAAGCCGAGCGATATATCTCTGTACCAAGTTCTGTAGCCGAATTAATTGCACATATTAATATTGAATTGGATATCGACGGGCACCGTGGTGATATCGTGATGCGTCGTGCTGCCCAAACGTATGCCGCCTATTTAGGTGTTACAGAAGTGACACCCGATCACGTTTACACTATTGCGCCGATGGCACTTGCTCATCGTCTCAAACGTCTCCCATTACAACAAGCTTCACGTACTATTACAGATGCATTGAATAGTGTCAAGAAAAAACTAGCGTAAGGAGAGACACCGTATTATGAATATTGCGCAAGGACTCGCACATGCAAAAAAGGTGTACGGCAACCGCGAGGCCGTCACATGTGGCACTACCCGCTATACCTGGAAAGAGTTTGATCAGCGTACTGATTATCTCGCACGCGGTTTAGCAGCTTTAGGCATTCAGCGTGGAGACCGTGTAGCGGTGTTGATGCTCAATTGCCATCGGTATTTAGAACTGTACTATGCTACTGCTCGCATGGGTGTCGTTATCGTCCCGCTTAACATTCGTCTGGCCCGCCCCGAAATTGTTTTTATTCTCAATGATAGCGGCTCTAAAGCACTCGTTGTTGACAAAACATTTGCTCCCTATACAACTGGACGTGATACTTACGAAACCGTAGAGCATGTCGTCTACACTGCCGATGAAGCTCCTGATGCTACCCATAATTATGAGGAATTGATCACGCATGGTTCTCAGATGTTGGAGACCGTGGATCAACAGATGGATGATGAAGACCTTTCTGGCCTCTACTACACGGGTGGTACAACGGGTCGTGCCAAAGGCGTCATGCTCTCGCACAAAAATATCGTCTCAAACGCGATGAACGTTGCTATCGCTGGACGCTATACCGACCAGGATGCTTTCTTGCACACCGCACCGATGTTTCATCTCGGCAACACTGGCTCGGCCTTTGCCCTCGTAATGCTTGGTGCGCGTAACGTCTTCAATCCTATGTTCAATCCGACGCACTTTCTCCAAACGGTGCAGGATGAAAAAGTAACGCTAACATTCATGGTTCCCACGATGATTAACGCTGTGTTGAATCATCCCGACATCGACAAGTATGACCTGTCTAGTTTGCGCCGACTTGCGTATGGTGCCTCACCTATGCCTGTTGAACTGCTCAAAAAAGGGCTAAAGCGTCTGGGACAGGTATTCGCGCAAGGGTATGGCATGACTGAAACATCGCCACTTTTGACCGGTTTGGATTTGAACGAACACATCACAGAAGGCACACCTGAACAGGTGCGACGACTTGCCTCGGCTGGCAAAGAGGTTGTTGGTGTCGAAGTGCGCGTCGTCAATGTTGAGGGTGAGGATGTACAACCCGACGAGATTGGCGAAGTCATTGCACGTGGTCCTAACGTTATGATGGGCTATTGGCACATGCCCGAAGCAACAGCTTCCGCCGTTGTTGATGGCTGGATGCATACAGGCGATCTTGCCACCGTGGACCAAGAAAACTATATCTTTATTATCGACCGCGCCAAAGATATGATTATCTCAGGTGGTGAAAACATCTACTCGGTGGAAGTCGAGAACGCCCTCTATACCCATCCGGCTGTGCTTGAAGCTGCAATAATCGGCATCCCACATCCAGCGTGGGGCGAGGCAGTTCATGCTGTTGTCGTCCTCAAGCCTGGAGCAAGTGCGAGTGAAGACGATCTAATCACTCATACCCGTACTTTGATTGCAGGGTATAAAGTGCCACGTAGCGTAGAAATAGTTACCGAGGCACTACCTAAGAGTGGTGCTGGAAAAATTCTTAAACGCAACTTGCGCGATAAATACTGGTCCGGCAACAGCAGAAATGTGAACTAGGAATGCACAGTTCTCTGTAGGGACCGATGTATCACGTTCTCTTGGCGTTTCGATTGCCGAGAAGGACGTAACACATCGGTCCCTACCTCATGTTTTATCTCTTTCCGCTTGTGCTGGACCACTTTCATTTATATCATACAAAGGATTGAGCCAACGCAAAAATCCGATGCGGCTCGCCCCTAGCAATTCCCACGCTCGCACGATCCCCAGCCCATAGGCACTCATAACTAATGTTGTCAATTCAGAAATAGGCCCTGCATCATTAGGGGAAAATGCGAGCAGTACAGCAAAATAAAACTCAAATCCATAAAGCACTAAACCTAGTGAAATTAGGATAGCTCGTCGTATGCCTGTTTGCCAGTTAGGTGGTTTCGATAACGCGATAAACGCTAAAAACATGCTATTCGTGAAGCCTAATCCAGCCATAACAAGCGTGAACCATGCTATATTTGAATGGGGAACCAATGCATTAAACGAAATGAAAAAGGCATTGAGTAAAGCCGTAAACGAACTGGACGCTACCGCACGACGTTCTGCTGGTGCGCCACCCATGACGAAGCGTTCCGGTGCCACCGCGATAGCCACAAAAAGCAAGCCAACCAGTGCTGCACCAGCACCAGTACTCGCAACAAAAAAGTCCTTAAATTCAGGAGGAACCATAGGCCAACAGCGTCCTTTGCAATAAAAATACTCATGCGTAGTATATGATATTTCTATCAGCTTATTTGACAGATACGTTCGCTCCTTCTTACAATGAGAACAGATACACTCATATGTATCTTTTTGCAAAGTGTTCAACTACTGACATAGAAAGCATAGGTTCATGACCACAGCCGAACAAGACCAGAGGCTCAACCCTTATCCCTGGTATCAGGCCATGCGTACCAATAACCCCATTGCCTATAACGAGAATTACAACTCATGGAGCGTTTTTAGCTATGACGCCGTACAGCGCGTCTTGACCGACTACAGCGACTTCTCGTCTCAGATTATGGGTGATGGCTCTGGCTTACCGCTTGGTACAAGCTTGATTAATTCAGACCCGCCCCGCCATCGCAAACTACGCACTATTGTCACACAAGCCTTCACACCGCGCACCATCGCACAACTCGCGCCGCGTATTACACAGATTGTGAACGAACTGTTGGACAAGGTGGCAGCAAAGGGTACGATGGATGTTATGGAAGACTTGGCCTACCCTTTGCCCGTTATCGTTATCGCGGAGCTACTCGGCGTTCCCGTCAAGGATCGTAACCAATTCAAACACTGGTCCGATGTCATTGTTGGCTCAGAAAATCCGGCTGGAGGTGAACCGCAGCAAGAGATGATCGACTACTTCTCTGTACTGATTGAGGAGCGTCGGCGAGAACCGAAAGATGATCTTATTAGTTCTCTCCTCTCCGCACAGGTCGATGGTGAGTATCTGAATGAAAAAGAACTTATGGGCTTCTTTATTCTGCTGCTTGTGGCGGGCAATGTTACAACAACAAACCTGATTGGTAATGCGTTTCTCTGTTTTGATGAATATCCTGACGCGTTGCAGCAACTCTATGCAGACCCTTCACTCATATCAAGTGCTATTGAAGAAGTGTTGCGTTATCGCTCTCCTGTGAGCCAAATGTACCGCGTCGTGCGCGAGAAAACAACACTTGATGATAAACAAATTACTCCTGGAAGTTTCATGGTAGCCTGGATTGCTTCTGCGAACCGCGACGAGACGCAGTTTCCGAATGCTGACACATTCGATATTACGCGTTCTCCCAACCGTCATCTCGCTTTTGGACACGGCATTCACTTTTGTCTTGGTGCCCCATTAGCACGTCTCGAAGCCAAGATCGCACTCGAAATTATGCTAGCGCGTCTACCGGAGATGCGACGCACACCGAATACTTCGCTCGCAGCCATCACAAGCATGATTCTGTACGGCGTCAAAAACTTCCCTATTACCTTTAAGGCATCATAAGTAAGGAGTACCGCACTATGTCAGATGCGACACCACAATTCAAGCAGCAGCTAAAGGAAGCCTTTAACGCCATTCAGGAGGGGCAAGTCTTCACCTTCCGCCGTACTTTTACCTCCGGTGATGTTGCCCTGTTTTGTGGTGTCACTGGTGACTACAATCCCTATCACATTGACCAGACGTTTCTCGAAGAAAGCTGGTTCAAGCGTCCCATCATTCCTGGTCTGCTTACCGCAAGCATGATAACGCACATTGGTGGCATGATAGGCTTTCTCGCCTCCGAAATGGAGTTCAAATTCGTCTCTCCAGTATATGTTGGTGACACCATTACCTGTACTGTTACTTTTGAGAAGAGAGATGAGGTCAAACGCAAGTTACGAGCGAGAGCGACGTATATCAATCAGAGTGGCGAGGAAGTTCTGCAATGCAAATTTGCAGGCTTTCCCGCCGATGTACGTCTTGCCCATTAGTATGTAGGGGCAATAATTCATTACGCCCTCGTATCGCATAACAAGCCGAAGGGCGTAATGAATTATTGCCCCTACAAGTGTTTCATGTCTTTTATAGATTGTTATTGCGAACAATAAATGCAAAGGACTAAGTACCATGCATGCACCGGAGTGGCTGTATTTCTTTCAACGATCCTACCCCAGTGCCAACATGGTGCTTATTCACAGTACAAAACCAGTTTTAATTGATACCGGCTTTGGTAGCGATATAGTTGCTACCGAGGCACTGTTACAAGAGGTTGGTGTATTGCCACAATCGCTGACGCTTATTGCAAACACTCATTATCATTGCGATCATGTTGGCGGCAATCATGCGCTTCAACAACGTTATAATCTACCAGTAGCCGCGCATCGTTGGGATGCGGCGATGGTCAATTCGCGTGACCGTGAAGCATGCGGTGTCGAATGGCTCAATCAGCCCATCGAGTCCTATCAGGTCAACATCGCGCTTTCCGACGGCGACGAGATTGACGCAGGCGATGTAAAACTACAGGTTCTTCATACACCAGGGCATACATTGGGCCATCTCGCATACTACGAACCGCACGATCAAATACTTATTTGTGGTGATACCTTTCATCGTGACGATGTAGCATGGCTCAATATCTTTCGTGAAGGTGTAGGAGCTATACAACGTATGCAAGACACACTTGACCGTCTTGCGCAACTACCATTGCGCTATGCCTGCTCTGGACATGGGCCAGCAATGGACAATCCGAAAGCCTCGCTTGATGCGGCACGTCGTCGCTACGACAAATGGTTCGCCGATCCCGAAAAGCTTGCATGGCATGCCTGTAAGCGTATCTTCACCTATGCCCTTATGCTTTCCAGTGGTATGACCCTGGAAGAGATAACGTCCTATCTTTTAGAAAGCCCCTGGTTTCACGACTACGCGCGTTACACGTTCAAATGTGAACCTACCGATTTCGTACAACCTCTCATTAGCGAAACGCTCCGCGCCCGTGCTACTGAATGGCAAAATGGAAGACTTGTTCCAATCACACCTTATACACCGTTACCTGTCGGTTGGCCTCAAGGAGCTACACGTCCTGTTGATTGGCCTCCGCTTTGAATATGTAAAAAAATGTATATATAGTCCGGGGATGTGTTTTATTGTGGTAGTAGTCTGTCAATCTTGATGTGGCTGGGGCAAGGGCGCCCGCAAGGGGACGC